>CAYLME010000012.1:0-38595 GCA_964384585.1 uncultured Gemmatimonadaceae bacterium
GGACGACAACGCCTCGGGCGTGGCCGCCCTGCTCGACGTCGCCACCCGGCTCGCTGCCGACCCGCCGAAGCGCTCGGTGCTCTTCCTCGCCTTCACGGGCGAGGAGTCCGGTCTCCTCGGCTCCGCATTCTGGGTCGGCCAGCCGACCAGTCCGCTCGATGGCGCGATCGCCATGCTGAACATGGACATGGTCGGTCGCCTCGGCGATGGGCCTCTCATCGTTTACGGCACGGGCACTGCCCACGAGTGGGAGCCGCTGCTGGACGAGCTGGGCGGCACACTGGAGCTGACCATGAGCTACCAGCCGGAAGGCTACGGGCCGAGCGACCACACGTCGTTCTACACGCGCGACGTGCCCGTTCTGCACTTCTTCACGAACACGCACGAGGATTACCACAAGCCGTCCGACGACTGGGAGAAGATCGACGTTGCCGGGCTGGAGGCGGTCAGCACGCTCGTCGCGAAGACTGCGCGACGCGTGGCGGACGGAACCGAGCGACTCGCGCTCGTGCGCGGCGTCGGTCAGCCACGCCAGCAGGCGTCCGCGAGTTCCGGCTACGGCGCCTGGTTGGGTACCGTGCCCGACTATGCGGTCGCCGAACGCGGCGTCAGGATCAGCGGTGTGACGCCCGGCTCGCCGGGTGAAGCCGCGAGCCTCCAGGCTGGCGATGTCCTGATTGCCATGGGCGGCCAGGAACTCGCCGACCTGCAGGCGATGACGGACGTGCTGCGCGCCCACAGGCCGGGCGTGACGATCGAGCTGGTCGTCCTGCGCGACGGTACCGAGCTGACCTTCCAGGCAACGCTGGGCAGTCGCAGCAACCGCTGAGACGACGGGCAGACACGACGGTGGCCCGGCGCTGGAGAATACCAGTCGCCGGGCCACTTTCGTTTCTCAGTGCGATGTCCGCGCCCAGGCGGCTGCGCCGATCGCGCCCGCATCGCCCCCAAGCGATGCCCGCTCGACGCGTACCGCCGCCGCCGACACCGGCAGTGCCTGCAGCGCCAGGCGCTGCCGCGACTCCTCCAGCAGCTGCGGCAGGGCCTCGATCACACCGCCGCCGAGGATGATCATCTCGGGGTTGAGCGCGTTCGTGATCGAGCCCAGGCCCGCGACGAGAGCGTCCTCGATCTCCCGGACCAGCGTACGGGCGAGCGGGTCACCCCCCATCGCGGCGTTGGCCAGCGCGGTCGCTGTGATCGCCGTGGCATCACCGCCCGCAGCCTCGACCAGGGCGCGGCCCGCAAGCGGCCGGGCGCTCACGACGTCGAATCCCCGTCGCGCGATCGCCCAGCCCCCTGCGTACGCCTCCAGGCAGCCGCGCCCGCCGCAGCGGCAGCCCGGACCGTGCAGGGACACGACGGTATGGCCCAGCTCTCCTGCCGCCCCCGACTTGCCGCGGAAAAGCTGCCCGTTCGATATGATCCCGCCGCCCACGCCCGTGCCGATGAACATGCAGACGGCTTCCGTTGCGCCGCGCGCGGCGCCGTAGGACCACTCGCCGAAGGTCGCCGCCTGTACGTCGTTCAGCACCGCGACCCGGTGCCCGGTCGCCTCGCGAATGACCGCCCCCAGCGGGAAGTTGTGCCAGCGCAGGTTGGGCGCGTTGCTGACCGTCCCGGTGGTGCTGTCCACCTGGCCGGCCACGCCGATGCCGACTCCGCCCACTGCCGACGGCGCGGCCGCCGCCAGGGCGCGGACCATCAGCGCCACCGTTTCCGCCACCGAATCCGCGCCCCGTTCCGGTAGCGACGATGTTCGCTCCCGGGCCACGATGTGGCCGTTCCGGTCGATCAGGACACCGGCCACCTTGGTGCCGCCGAGGTCGATGCCGATGGTGTGGTGGCGCTCCTTCATATGCCTCTTTTCGGATCATATCCCTTGACGCCGCATGGGCGACAAGGTTCAATTTACGGTGTAGTAGTTCCCGTCCTGCCTCTCCTGACACCCGTGCAGACCAGCTGTCCGGGACGCGTTGCCGTCGCGGCCGGGGTCCGTCCCGCCGCGTGCGTCCGGCCTTCCTGGTCAGAAGCAGCCAGCGAATGGCCCAGGAGTCCCGAACCGGGCGGCCGCCCGGAGAACTCAGCGCTACCGCCGCCGCGCGTGCGCTCCATCGCGCCGTCACAGGCGACCACTCGCAGCGCCAGGCGCTCGCGGGCGCCATGCACGATGCCGCCGGCCGGATCGAGCAGCGCCATGTCTTCCTCGCCAAGCTCGGTGTGGTGGCCGCATCCGCTCCGGATTCCGCCACGCTGTCGGCCAGTGTTGCTGACCTCGTCGTCCCGGAACACGCGGACTGGTGCATCATCGAGGTCGTCGACGCCGACCGCTCGCGCCGGTGCCTCGCGAGCACCCACGTGGATCCTGCGCTGGACCGGGCCGTCCGTGAACGGATCGGACGCATCGAGGGCGGGCACGACGACTCGCCGCTCGCACAGGTGCTGGAGACCGGCAAGCCGATGATCGGTGTTGTCGGTCCTGACAGCACATGGCTCGACCATACCCGGCAGCAGGATCGGCAGCTGCTGCAGCGGCTCGGCATCCACAGCCTCATCGTGCACCCGCTGCTCTCGCGCGGTCAGCCGGTCGGTGTGATGGCGTTCCTGGCCGCCGACGCGGCGCGCTATGGCGCCGATGAGCTCAACGCGACCGGCGACGTCGCGCGTCGCGTCGCAGCCGCCCTCGACAACTTCCTGCTCGCCGATACGCTCGACGCGGCCCGACGTGCGGAGGAACGGGCACAGCAGTCGGAGCACTTCCTCCGCACGATCCTCTCCAGTGTCGGCGAGGGGGTGATCGTATACGACCGTGACCTGCGACACCAGATGTGGAACGCGTTCATGGAGCAGCTGACGGGACGCCGCGAGCAGGAGGTGCTCGGCAAGGGCGCTCTCGATGTGTTCCCCCACCTGCGCGAGTATGGCGTGGACCTGCTGCTCCAGCGCGCCCTCGCGGGTGAGACGGTCCAGGCTCCCGACACGCCGTACCGCGTGCCGCATACCCGCCGCAGCGTCTGGATGTCGACGAGCTACAGCCCACAGCTTGCCCCGACCGGCGAGATCATTGGTGTCGTCGGAATCGTTCACGACGTCAGCGAGCGCAAGCGTGCCGAGGAGCAGCTCATGCACAACGCGCTGCATGACGTGCTCACCGGGCTGCCGAATCGCGCTCTCTTCCTCGATCGCCTGGACCGACTGCTGCGCCACGGCACGCGCGACGCATCGTTCGGCTTCGGCGTCGCCTTCCTCGACGTCGATCGCTTCAAGGTGGTGAACGATTCGCTCGGCCATGCCGCGGGCGACGAGATGCTGATCGCGATTGCGCGCCGTCTCGAGTCGTGCCTGCGCCTGGGTGACACCGTCGCCCGCTTCGGCGGCGACGAGTTCGCCATCCTGCTGAGCGGCGTACACGACGTCGAGGATACGACGCGCGTCGCCGACCGCATCCTCCACGAGTTCACCGACCCGTTCAAGATCGGCGGACAGGAGGTCTTCGCTTCCGCGAGCATGGGCGTCGCGCTCTCGACCATGGGCTACGCCGACGGCGACGCCATGCTGCGCGACGCGGACACCGCGATGTACCGCGCGAAGGGCGTCGGTCGCGGCCGCTACGAGATCTTCGATCGTACCATGCACACGCAGGCCGTCCTGCAGCTGGAGCTGGAGACGGACCTGCGACGTGCACTCGAGCGCACCGAGCTCGTCGTGCACTACCAGCCCATCATCGATCTCCGTGATGGCAGGCTGTCAGGGTTCGAGGCGCTCGTGCGCTGGCAGCACCCGACGCGCGGCCTCATGCAGCCCGCGGACTTCATACCGCTCGCGGAGGAGACGGGCGCCATCGTGCCCATCGGCTGGTGGGTACTGCGCGAGGCATGCAGGCAGATGCGCGAATGGGACGAGCTCTATCCGGACGGTGAGTTGACCGTGAGCGTGAACCTCTCCAGCCGGCAGTTCTCGCAGCCTGACCTGCACGAGCAGCTCGATCGCATCCTCGAGGAGACGCGGTTCGCGCCGCGCCGACTCAAGCTCGAAATCACCGAGAGCGCCGTCGTCCAGAACTCGAGCGCCGCCGCAATCACTCTCGCTGCGCTGCGCGAGCGCGGTGTGCAGCTCTGCCTCGATGATTTCGGCACGGGCTACAGCTCGCTCGGTTACCTGCACGCGTTCCCGCTCGACACGATCAAGATTGATCGCACGTTCGTGGCAGCGCTCGGCAACGATGCACCGACGACCGAGCTGCTGCAGACCATCCTCGACCTCGGCAGGACGCTCGGCATGGACGCGGTCGCGGAAGGCGTCGAGAACGCCGAGCAACTCGAGATGCTGCGCGCGCTCGGGCCACGCCACGTGCAGGGCTACTTCTTCGCTTCGCCGCTACAACCCGCAGAGGCGGAAGCCCTGATCCGCGAGGGCACGAGCTGGGGATGACACGACGGGCGCCCGGATGGGCGCCCGCTGTGATCATGCACTGCTCGACACGCCTTCACGCGGCTGCACGCTCGACCGGTGCCGGTTCCCGGGATGCGAACCGCCCGGCGACTGACACGATCCCGATCACGGATGCTACTGGGCGACGCTCCGCACGAACCGGAACACACGCCCGCCCGCGCCCCCGCGCGTCAGCACGTACAGCTCCGACGCCGCGTCCTCGCCGAACGACAGCACCATACCGATGTTGCCGACATCCCATTCCTGCTGATCCGTGACCGTATTGCCTGAGACACGGAAGCTGCGGATCCAGCCGCCGCAGAAGTCGCTGTAGAAGTAGTGTCCACGGATCTCCGGGATGGCATCCCCGCGATAGACGTAGCCGCCCGTCACCGAACATCCTTCATCGCCGTTCGGGTACTCGAGCACCGGTAACGTCAGGTCGGTCGTGTTGCACCCGGACGCGTTCCGGCAGTGCCGCCCTTCCATGATGTTCCAGCCATAGTTCACGCCTGCACGTGACGCCGGCACGACGTTGATCTCCTCCCAGGAATTCTGTCCGACGTCCGCAATGAACAGGCGTTCGGCCTCGAAATCGAACGAGAAGCGCCACGGGTTGCGCAGCCCGTACGCCCAGATCTCTCCACGTGCGCCAGTCACGTTCCGGAACGGGTTGTCCGTCGGTAGCGCGTAGGGCTCCTGCGCATCAACGTCGACACGCAGGATCTTGCCGAGCAGCGTCGACAGTTGCTGCCCATTGTCTCCCGGATCGCCGCTGCCGCCGCCATCACCAGTCGCAATGTAGAGGGCACCGTCCGGCCCGAATGTGATCATGCCGCCGTTGTGATTGGCGAACGGCTGCGGAATCGCGAGCACGAGGCGGGCGCTGGCCGGATCCGCGACGTACGGATCTGCCGTCACCTGGTAGCGCTCGATGCGCGAGTCGCCATTCGTGTCCGTGTAGTTCACGTAGAACCAGCCGTTCCCCCCGTACGCGGGATGGAACGCCAGACCGAGCAGGCCCCGCTCACCGCCGGACTGGATCCGATTCCTGATGTCCAGGAATGGTTGCGGCCGCACGACGCCATTCTCGATGATGCGAATCGTGCCGGCCTGTTCTACAATGAAGAGTCGCGGGTCGCCGCGCGGTGCCGTCAGATAGACGGGGGAGCTGAAGCCGTCGGCCACCAGTTCCAGCTCGGTCTCGTTGCCGGCCGGCGGCGGCGCCACCACGCCGCCACCACCGTCACAGGCGACGACGAGAGCGCTGAGGACGAGCGGTACGCGGATCCGTATCATGCAGTGCCTCCGATGATGTGCCGCCCTTCCGGGACTGGCGCTGAACGTGCATTTGTCGAACGTGCCGATCGCATCACGCGCCGGCCTTCTCTACAACGAACAGGCAGGCATGGGACTCAACACGCTGCGCGGGGAGGTCATCGCGATCGCCGAGGAAGCCGGCGCGAAAGACGTCGCCGTTGCCTTCTATGACTTCGAGCATGGCGTCGAGTGGAGCCTGCAGGCAGAGCGATGGTTCCACGCGGCCAGTACCATCAAGGTGCCGGTCCTGCTCGGCGTCTACGATGCGATCGAACGGGGTGACCTCGAGCCGCATTCGCGTGTCCATGTGCGCAACCGTTTCCTGAGTATCGTCGACGGCAAGCCGTTCCGCGTGGAGGGCGGCCGCGATGCGAACAGCGCGGTTCACGCCTCCATCGGCCGAACCATGACGGTGCGGGATCTCGCGTTCCACATGATCACGACCAGCAGTAATCTTGCCACCAACCTGCTTGTCGACATCGTGGGTATCGATGCGATCCAGCAGACGATCGACGCGCTGCGGCTGCCGGGCATCGAGTTTCTCCGGGGGGTCGAAGATATGGCCGCATGGGAGCACGACGTCAACAACCGCGTTACTGCGCGCGGCCTCCTTACGGCGCTGCGCCTCATCGAGGAGCGTGCCGCCATCTCGGAGACCGCCAGCGAGGAGATGCTCGAAATCCTGCACGCACAGGAGTTTCGCAGCGGAATCCCGGCCGGGCTGCCGGATGCCGCAAGAGTCGCGCACAAGACGGGCGAGATGTCCTCGGTCGCCCATGATGCCGGCATCGTCTACGTGGGCGACCGGTCACCGTGGGTTCTCGCCGTCCTGACCGAATGGGAGCCCGACGCCTCCGGTCGCAGCGCCACGATCGCACGCATTTCGCGCAGCATCTATCAACACGTCTCCGCGGAGCTGTCCGTCGATGCCGATTGATCTGCGTGAGCTGTCCGTCGTCGACGCGCACGAGCTGCCGCGCGACGTGCGCTCTGTCCTGCGCCCCGGCGAAACCATGCGCGACCGGGACGGCATCGATCATGTCCTGCCGCGCTGGTTCTACGCGGTCGATTCCTGGGAGACAGCCCTCGACACGGTCGTCGCGCCGCATTTCATGCTCTGGGAGTTCATGACCATCGATGTCCGGGAGGCGGAACGCTTCCGCCAGCGCTTCCCGCGCTATGTCCCCTGCGCTATCGCGCTCCTGGCGTCATCCCTCGAAGTTTTTCGCGCAGCCGTTGGCACGTACGTCCACATCGCGGCGAACGGCGGCTACCGGTCGCCCTCCCATCGGCTCTCACGAAACGCTTCGCGCCACTGCTGGGGTACAGCCGCGAACATCTATCGGGTCGGCGACGACTGGCTCGACTCCCGCGAGACGATCGGGAAGTATGCCGGCATCGCCCGGGACGTACTGCCCGCCGCGTGGATCCGGCCGTATGGACCGGAGGAGGGCATGGCCGACGACCACCTGCATGTGGATCTCGGTTACGTCACGGCACAGCCCGCCTGCGGCAGGACCGCATCCGAAGAAGATGCTGACGCCGCGGCCTGAACCCTGCACTGCTGTCCCCGCATGGCGGGACAGAAAAAGGATTCACTGCCGTACCTGGCGGCAGAACAGGAACGGCTTGCCCTCGCGGCAATCGGAATGGAGGCGGAGTTCGTTCTTCTGCTCGACGACGAACCCGTAAAGCCTGAAGACGTCTTCGGCTCACCGCGCAACTTCATTCGCGGCGACCTCATGCACCGCCGCGGCACCTCGTACCATCTGCCGAATGGCGGCGCGATCTACTTCGATACCGGCGTCATCGAGATCGCAACGCCCGTCATCGAGATCGAGCGCGGCTGTGCGACACGCGCTGCCCGTTCGCTGTGGGAAGGTATCCACTTCGTGCGTGCGGAACTGGACGCCTGGGAAGAGCGCGACGGGCGCTCCGCACGACTCGCCGGCTTCAGCACCCATTACAACATCTCGTTCGACGCCGTGCCCAACGGGAACCCGGACCGGAACGTCCACCACCTCGCGCAGCTGCTCACGTGGATCCTTCCTGCACCGGTAATGCTGCTCGCAGCGAACCCGCGCTCGACCGGCGTGGGCGTCCGTCCGCGGGGAGACCGCGTCGAGATTACTCTCGACTTCACGCCCAGCCCGGCGCTGATGGTCGCCGCCGGCTCCGTGATCACGGGGATCGTGCGTGAAGTCATGACGTGGGATTCGTTTGCGCTCGATGAACTCGAGAAACGCGGCATTCCCGTGTTCGAGGGCTTCGCTCCGGTACCGCACACCAGCCGCAAGGGCTGGCTCGCGCGCTACACCTCGTTCCCGGAAAACCCTTTCGCCACATCGCCGAACGCCGTCATGTGGCGCACGACGGACGGTCGGACACGCACCATGCGTGGTGTCGCGCGCGACATCATGCGGGCATTCTCAGCGTCCATTCGACGCATCGCCGATCCGTTCACGTTCCGTTTCGTGCTCCGCGTGCTGTCCGGCCGCGCGCCGTCACTGCTCGATCTGCGAGACAGACCGCCGGAGTACGAGGATGTGGGGCGCGCATGCGTCTGGGAACAACTCTTCCCGCGCCGGTGGGTGGACCATTCACGCTACGAGCGCGTGCTGATCCGCGCCATCGCCGGTCAGCGCCTGCGCCTATTCAACCGCTGGTACACGCCGGTCGGAATGAAGGGATGGTCGCGTGTCGTCTTCCGTCGTGACGACGACCACACGCGGCACACGTTCCCGATCGACTTCCTGCTGGCACATCTGCGTCGCTGGGACGGCCGGCGCTCCCACGCACGAGCCTGAAAGCGTACGTGCGGCCGACCGTCGGGCCGACCGCACGTACATCCTCCCCACCACCGCCCCGCCCCTGCACTCCTGACGCTGCTGTCCGGACACCCGTGACAGCCCGCGCCGGTCATGATTCAGAACAGCCGCAGTGCCGAGCCAACTCGCTGGAGCAGCGCTGCCGCCTTGCGTCGCGGACGCGCGATTACGTGCTCCTGCGGGACCCGTGCTGCAGTAGCCGCGCCTGCAGGTACGATGGCGCCGGGGGCCGCCGGGGCGAACACGGCCGCGGCCGCGTCCTCGTGGGTGAAATGCCGCGCCAGGAAGAGTGCAGTGTCATCCACGATGCTGTACAGCACCGGTACGATCACGAGTGTCAGCACAGTGGCAAACGTCAGGCCCGCAATCACCGCAATCGCCATCGGTGCCCACCACGCCGCCTGCTCACCACCCCAGTAGATGTTTGGCGAGAGCGACGTGTACAGCCCGAAGAAATCCAGGTTGAACCCCGTCGCGAGCGGCACGAGACCCAGCACGGTCGTGATAGCCGTAAGGATCACGGGCCGGAACCGCGTGATGCCTGCCTGCACGAGCGCCTCATCACGACTGAGCCCGTCACGCGTGCGCAGCAGGTCGATGTAGTCGATGAGCACGATCGCGTTGTTCACGACGATACCGGCCAGCGAGATCACACCGACACCGGTCATGATGATCCCGAACGGCATGCGGAACACCATCAGGCCCAGCAGCACACCCACCGTCGACATGATCACGGCCGTCATGATGATGAACGGCTTGACCACCGAGTTGAACTGCGACATCAGGATCAACGCAATGAAGGCAAGCGCGATCATGAATGCCGTCATCAGGAACTGCATCGACTCCTGCTGCTCCTCCTGCTCGCCCGTGTAGCGGATCGTGTATCCGGCCGGCAACGTGAAGTTCTGCAGCGTCTGCTGCACCTCCGCGAGCACCGCGTTGCTCTGCTCGCCCGCGCGCACGTCCGAGCTGATCGTGGCGACACGATCCATGTTGCGTCGCCTGACCACGCCCAGGCCCTCGTCCATGCGCCAGGTCGCGACCGAGCTGAGCGGCACCTGCCGCCCCTCCGCAAAGACGGTCAGGTCGCCGAGCGCGTCCAGGTTCGCCCGGTACGGTTCGGCCAGACGGACGGTGATGTCGTACTCATCGTTTCCGTCCCGATACTTGGCCGCTTCCGTCCCCTGAATCGCGGTGCGGATCGTCATGCCGACCTGTGACGTGCTCAGGTCGTACAGCGCCGCCCGCTCCCGGTCCACCTCCACGACCACCTCCGGCCGCTGCGAACGCATGTCGCTGTCGAGCCCCTCGAGCCTGGCGTATACGGGTGCGGCTTTCAGCACGCCGAGCAGCGAATCCGAAAGCACTCGCAGTGCATGGACGTCCGGCCCTACCACCTCGATGTTCACCGGCTTGCCGGTCGGGGGACCATTGTCCGGCCGGGTGACCGTGATTTCGGCACCTGCGATGCCGGCACCGATCCGCTGCTGCAACTCGCGCAGCGTGGCGAACGCGTCGTGGGTCCGCTTGTCGAAGTCCACGAAGCTGATCGTGACCGAGCCCTCGCCACCGCCCGAGAACGGACCGCCGGTAGCCGACTGGTTCACGGTCGCCACTACGGACTCCGCGTCACCGATCCCATCGAAGCCCTGCAGCCGCTGCTCGACGCGCGTCGCAATGGCATCCGTGAATTCCGGCGCCGTGCCGCTCGGCACGTCTACCTGCACGGCTACCTGTGCGGGCGGAATCGACTCGGGGAAGAATTCGACGCCCGCGTTGAAGACACCGAACGCCATCACGACGACGACAAACGCGGCGACCATGCCGCCCACCACCATGAAGCGGTGATGCAGCGCCCAGCGCAGCCGGTGCACGTACAAGTCGATCACGCGCGGCAGTGCCACGTCCTGGAACCAGCGACCGAGCCGGTCGAGCAGCGTGCGATGGAGCACGACGAGCCCGACGCCGGTCGCCGCAAGCAACAACGCCGTCAGCGGATTCGAGGCCGCCACCATCAGAAGCACGAGCGCGGCGGCGCCGAGCATGGCCCAGCGCGCGGCCGGTCGTAACGGCCGTGACGGCGCGGTGTCCACCTTCATGAACAGCGCGCACAGCACCGGCACGAGCACGATCGCGACGAACAGCGAGCTGCTGAGCGTGATGATCAGCGCGAGCGGCAGCAAGCCCATGAACTCGCCCACCATGTTCGGCCAGAACAGCAATGGTACGAATCCCATCACTGTGGTCATCGTGGAGGTGATCACCGGGACCGCCACCTCGCCGGCTCCCAGGCGGGCTGCCGTGATGTTGTCGTAGCCCTCCTCCAGGTGGCGGTAGATGTTCTCGACCACCACGATCGCGTTGTCGACGAGCATCCCCAGCGCCAGGATCAGTGCGAACAGCACCACCATGTTCATCGAGATGCCCATCACCTTCATCACGATGAACGACAGCAGCATCGACGCGGGAATCGAGATCCCCACGAACGACGCGTTACGTACACCCAGGAAGAACAGCAGCACCGCGACGACCAGGATCAGCCCGGAAATGATGTTGTTCTCCAGGCTCGCGACCATGCTGCGGATGTCGTCCGACTGGTCCGACGTCAGCTTCACCACGGTCGTCGGCGGAAAGGTCGGCTCCATCTGCGCGATCGCCGCCTTCACCCCGTCCGAAGTCTCGATGATGTTCTCGCCCGAGCGCTTGATGATGTCCAGCGTCACCACCGCACTGCCATCGAGCCGTGCGTAGCTGGTGCGGTCTGCGAAGCCGAAGTCGACCGTCGCGACATCGCGCACGTAGATCGGCGCGCCGTCCTGCAGCAGCACGACCACGTCCTCGATGCTCCGTGGGTCCGTGAACTCGCCATCGATACGGATCAGGTACTCCTGCGCACCGACGTCGATCGAGCCACCCGGAATCGTGACGTTCTCCGCCGCGATCGCTTCGATCACGTCGTCGAACGCGATGTTGTAGAACTTCAGCTTCTGCAGATCGACATCGACCCGTACCTCCCGCTCGAGGCCGCCCGAGAGCCGGACCTCCAAAATCTGCGGGATCTGCTCGAGCCGGTCCTGCACATCCTCGGCGACTTCCTTGAGCCGCACCAGGTCGTACTCGCCCGAGACGTTGACCTGCATGATCGGGAACTCGGCGAAGTTGAACTCCGACAGGATCGGCTGCTCCACCTCCGTCGGCAGGTCCGGCTTAGCGAGGTCCACCTTCTCGCGTACCTTCGCCATCGCCTCGTCCATGTCCATGTCACTGCTGAACTCGGCGATGATGTACGACAGACCCTGATCCGACGTCGACGTCAGGTCCGTCACTTCCGGGATCTTGTTGACTTCCTCCTCGATCGGACGCGTAACGAGCGTCTCCATGTCCATCGGCGCGACGCCCGGGTAGTACGTCGCAATCGAGATCATCGGAATCGTGATCTCCGGGCTCGACTCCTTCGGGATCGACAGGTATGACGCCATCCCGATCAGCGTCACCATCGCCAGCAGGGCGAGCGCGCTCGTGCGGTTGCCGAGCGCGAGGTTCGTCAATCCGAAGGTACGTGCTCCCTCGGGGAGCTTCGTGGTCGACTCACTGTCAGTTCCGGCCGATCCTCGATCGGCGCCATCGCCGTTTCTCGCGTTGTCATCCGGTCGTCTGTCATCCGTCATTGCTCTGCCTCCTCCCCGACCACCCGTACTGCATCCCCGTTCGCAACCTGCTGCTGACCGACGACGATCACCTGCTCACCCGCCGCGATGCCGGAAGCGATGGCCACCTCACTGCCCGCGTTCGCACCCAGCTGCACCGGCCGCGCCTCGGCGAACGTCTGCTCGCCTTCGCCGGTGACCACGAACACCATGTAGCCGGTCGACACGCGCTGTACGGCCTCGCGCGGTACGAGCAGTGCTCCCTCGAGCGTGCGGCGCTGCAGTTCCAGTCGCGCGACCATCCCCGGCTTCAACATGCCGCTGTCGTTCGCGACCGTGAACTCGACCGGGAACGTGCGCGTGCGCGCATCGAGCGCCGTGCCGACATAGCCGGCCTTGCCACTGAAGGTGCTGCCGCCCAGGTGATCGATCGTGACCCGTACCTCGGCACCGGGTCGGATCTCGGCAGCGTAGCGCTCCGGCACACCCGCCGTCACCTCGACCGGGTCGGCATCCACGATGCGCGCGACCGGTGTGCCCGGTGCGACCATCGCGCCGACCTCCACCAGGCGATCATCGAGCACGCCGTTGATCGGTGCACGCACGGTCGTGCGCTCGAGACGCGCGCGCAGCATACGTGCGTTCGCTTCCGCAGTCTGCGCGCCGTACTTCGCACGCAGATAGGCGATCTCGGTGCCGATCCTTTCGTCCTCCCACAACCGCCGCTGACGCTCGTACGTCTCCTGCGCAAGCGCCGCTTCCGAACGTGCCTGGTCGTACTGTGCCCGCAGCACCTGGTCGTCGATACGCGCGATCGGCTGACCGACGCGGACCCGCGTACCCTTGTCCACGAACAGCTCTCGAATCACGCCACTTTCCTCTGCGGCGACCTCGATGTCGCGTGACGCCTCGAGTGTGCCCGTCAGTGCGATGAACTCGGTGAACTCGCGCGGATCGACCTGTATGGTCTGGACGTTGATGATGCGAACCACCGGCTCGCCACCTGCCGCACCCGTTGCTTCCTGCGCCTCGCCGCCGCTGCACCCGGCCACCACGACAGCCGCCAGGGCAACCGCTCCCATGTATCCCTTCAATGCACTCATCGCCCTGGTGTCTCCAGCGTTAAGGCCACGCCGCCGTCTGCCTGCACGTCCGCGCTCATTCCGAGCGCCTCGTCCAGCCGCGCGCGCGCTGCCAGGTAATCGTATACCGCCTGCGCGTAGTTGAACTCGCTCTGTCGGAGCGCGACCTCCGCGTCCGTCAGCTCGAGCGGACTGCTGATGCCTTCACGGTACTGCGCACGCGCGATCTCATAGCCGCGCTGTGCCTGCTCTCGCGCCAGCTGCTGCGCTGCGCCACGCGAGCGCGCCTCGTCGACCTGCGCCAGCAGCGTCTTCACCTCGTGCTCGACGCGGTCGCGCAGCAGGCCACGCGTGACTCGCGATTGCTCCAGCGCCGCCTCCTTCTGTTGCAGTCGGGCCGGTCGCTGGAAACCGCTGAACAGCGGAAGCGTCACTTCGATGCCGACCTGCCTGCCATACGAACGAAACTCGTCGCTGCCGCCGAAGAACGACGGATCGCCATTGTGCTGCGCATTGATCGAGTAACTGCCGAACAACGACACCGTCGGCAGATACTCGGCTCGCTCGACACGGACTTCCGTGCGCCGCAGCCGCTCCGTCAACGTGGCCTGCCGTACGTCCGACCGATTGGCCAGTGCAGCCTCGATCGCCTGCTGTGCATCGTCATCCAGTGCCTCCGCCCGCGATGAAACCAGGTGCACACCGGACGTGGCCGACGCGACGGGCTCGGAAAAATCGAACTCCGCGAGTGCGCCGACCACGTTCACACTGTCCAGCGCTTCGACACCGAGCTCGATCGCGAGCGCACGACGTGCGGCAGCCGCAGCGTCCCGTGCGCGGCGCAGGTTCGGCTCGACATTCGCCAGCTCGACCTGCAACCGCAGGACGTCGTAATCCGAGGCGAGGCCGGCACGATGCATGGCCTGCGTCTCCTCGAGCGACTGACGGATGCGACGAACCGTGTTCTCGTTCAGGCGCGCGCCCTCATCCGACAGCAGCACGTCGTAGTACGATATGCGCACACGAGTCGCCACGGCCGACGCCTGCCCACGGACGGCTTCCGCCTGCAACGCCTCGTAGCTGTCAGCTGCACCCACGCCCAGAAACGCTGACGCGCGGAACAGCGGCTGCGATGCGCGCAGCTGGAAGGTCCACGTGTTGTCCGCGCCGAACTTGACCGGGACGAGCTCGTCCGGGTCAGCTTCCGGATCGAAGAAAATGCGCGGCAGGAAGTTCGTGGGGACCGACAGGTTGCGGGCATAACTCGCAACCGCATCGAGCGTCGGCATCACCTCGCCCCACGCCTCGCGGACCTGTCCGCGTGCCGTCTTCAGTCCCAGGCGCGCATCCGCGAGATCACGGTTGTGCTCGAGTGCGAGCGCAACCGCCTGCTCCAGCGTGAGTGTCCGGGCGTTCTCTGCCTGCGGTGGGACGTGCTGCTGCGCCTGCACCTGCAAGGGCGTCAGCGCGAGCGCGAGCGCGCCCAGCATGACACCCTGCCATTTATATACTCGCATCGATATTGTCTTCCTTCCCGTTCGTATCCTGCCACACCCTGCGCCTCGGCTACTGCGCTCCCTTCGTTGCCGCGTTCCGGAAACCGCCGCCGAGCCTCAGGATCGCCTCCTCCACCAGGCTCATGAACGACGCCTGGTCCGGCGCCGTGTCCACCAGGTGCCCCGACAGGTAGAGCGACGTCAGGCCGTGAACGAGGCCCCAACCGATCAACGCGATGCGCCACGCGTCCGTGCCCTGGATCGAGCCATCACGCAATCCGGCCTCGACCGCCATGACAACGCGATCGAAGCTCGATTCCTCTGGACCACCCAGCGCACGCTTCGGGCAGTCAACCTGCGCCGCGGTCGGTAACTCGAACATCACGCGAAAATACGCGGCATTCTCGCTCGCGAATCGTGCGTAGGCACGACCCGTTGCACCGTACTGCTCGGCGCCCGAAGCGGTTTCAGGAAGTGACGAGAGTTCCTCCATCATCACTCCGTGCATCCGCCTGAAGCCTTCCCGAACGACTTCCGTCGTCAGTTCTTCCTTGTCACGGAAGTACAGGTAGATCGTCGCCGGCGAGTACTCGATCCGCTCCGCGATCGCCCGCATCGACAGCGCGTCCAGTCCCTGTTCGGACAACAGGTCACGGGCCGCCTCCACGATCCGCCCTCGCAGCATCTCCTTCTCGCGCTCACGACGCTCCGCTATGCCCACGCCTTGTCCGCCTTGTCTGGAGTCCGCCCGCCGGATGCCCGCGCTGCCGTACACCCCGGTTCCGGTGCTGCTGCTGCCAGGTCCGTCACCTCGCCCCCACCCTCGCCGTATCCACGCCCAGACCTGCCACCCACCACCGCCACTCCCGCCCTGCAGCCCAGCCTCGACCAGCCACAAACGGCTCGACCCACGGTCGGGGCACCCTACGGCCAATCACTGAACGGCGTTAAGTTATCGGCGTTCAGTTTCTGATACAAGTTCAGAATTGTGCGACAATTTGCGTCAGAGTACTGGCGAAGGGGCGGCTACTCGGGATTATGACGGAGGAGAGCGGCGTTCTCTGACATCTCGCGGTCGGCGACTCGCGCGGGCCTTGGCGGCCCACGTTCGACTACATCTGGCGTCGGTCGCTCGAGCGGGCAGGCGTGGACCGGCGTACAGCCGTCCCGGGTCGGTTTCTCACGGAGACACGAAGAACGGAAGGAGAGAGGCATTGTCGGGGCGCTGTGGCGGCATTGCCCCTGCGCCGGAGTGCGGCCTGCCGACCCGCAAGCGTCCCGGCTCATCCGGATGCCAGGAAATACGCAGCTCGCCCTACCGCGATCCCGAATCACATCGACGGACCGCCACCCAGGAAATACGGAGGGGGTGGGATTCGAACCCACGGACCTTACGGTCGCTCGATTTCAAGTCGAGTGCATTCAACCGCTCTGCCACCCCTCCCCGGGCCGGCGACGGAAGCTAAAGGAAATGCACGAGGCTGGTCAATCGGCGGGATGCCCGAACACGAGCCTACTCGCTGACCACGACGAGGCGAGCGTACATGCCCTCGCTTGCGTGGCTGCCGCCGGCATCGACATCCGGGCAGAACAGTTCGTATATGCCTGGCGAAAGATCGACGAGCAGTGTGGCGTCCTGGCCGCCCATGATGTTGGAGACGGACCATGAGTCATCGATGCTCTGGATACGGAGAGAGTGCCGTGAATCGGTGCGGTTGGCGACGAGGATGCTGACCGGTCCGGCGGGTACGGTATCGAGGGACAGCACGATGCTGGCGTCGTCCACCGTAACGAGCACGACTTCCGTGGTCGGCGCCGCTGCTGCAGCGCTGTCGCTGTTGGCGGCTGCGTTGCTGGCATCGCGCTCGCCGCACGCGCACAGCATGAGAACGGCGACGAGCAGAGTCCAGCGCATGCGTCCTCCGGTTATGATCCCGGAGGACGCAGGAGCAAGTTGCAGGCCGGTCAACTCAGTGGCGGAAGACGCGGCGGCTGGTGAAGAGCATCGCGATGTCATGCTCGTCTGCGGCGGCGATCACCTCGTCGTCGCGCACGGAGCCGCCCGGCTGCACGATCGCGCGCACGCCCGCCTCTGCAGCCGCGTCCACGCCGTCACGGAACGGGAAGAACGCGTCGGACGCGAGTGCTGCGCCCTGAATGGCGGCGCCGGTGTCGTGCGCCTTCATGACGGCGATACGTGAGGAATCGACGCGACTCATCTGGCCGGCGCCGATGCCGATGGTGCGCTCGTCCTTTACGAGCACGATCGCGTTGGACTTGACGGCTGCGGCTGCGCGCCATGCGAAGCGCAGGTCACGCATCTCGGTGTCCGTCGGCTGCCGCCGGGTGACGACGCGCCAGTCGGTTTCGGGGAAACGCATGATCATGCGACGCTGCACGAGCAGCCCGCCGCGCACACGCTTGTAGTCGAGCTCATCATCGCTGGCGGGCGTGACGGGCAGCACGATCAGTCGCAGGTTCTTCTTCTTCTGGAGTCGCTCGAGGGCAGCGTCGTCGAATCCCGGCGCGACAATGATCTCGAGGAACGCGCCGGACAGTTTCTCGGCAGCGACTGCATCGACGGGGCGGTTGAACGCGACGATGCCACCGAACGCGGAGACCGGATCCGCGGCGTTGGCGGCCTCGTATGCGGCGGCCTGATCGTCGGCGATCGCGATACCGCACGGCGTGGTGTGCTTGATGATCACGCATGCGGCGCGCGGCTCGTCGCTCCAGGCAGAGATCGCCATGGTAGCGGCCTCGATGTCGAGCAGGTTGTTGAACGAGAGTTCCTTGCCGTGCAATTGCTTCAGTGCAGGCAGCGAGCCCGCTGGCGGCGCTGCTTCCGCATAGAAGGCCGCAGGCTGGTCCGGGTTCTCGCCGTAGCGCAGCGACTGCACGCGCTCGAGTCGCAGGTCCATGTGATCAGGGAAGCCACCCTCGTCGCCACCCTTCCCTGCGCCTTCCGCGCGGAAGTACGCAGCGATCGCGTTGTCGTATGTTCCGGTATGCTCGAACACCTTCGCGGCCAGGGCGCGTCGCAGGGTGTCATCGACTGCGTTGCTGCGCAGTGCCTGCACCACGCGATCGTAATCGTCCGGGTCCACGACGACCAGCACGCCCGCGTGGTTCTTCGCCGCGGAGCGCAGCATGGTCGGCCCGCCGATGTCGACTTTCTCTATGGCCTGCGGTATCGGTGCCCGGCTGGCGACTGCCTCGTGGAACGGGTAGAGATTGACGGCGACCAGATCGATCGGGCCGTAGCCATGCTCCGCGAGTGCAGCCATGTCGTCCGCCCGGTCGCGACGCGCGAGCAGTCCGGCATGCACGGCGGGGTGCAGCGTCTTCACCCGGCCGTCCATCATCTCCGGATGTTTCGTCACTTCACTGACGTCGCGCACGGGCAGGCCGGCGTCGCGCAGGGTGCGCGCGGTTCCACCCGTGGAAAGCAGTGTCCAGCCGAGCTCGTCGAGCGCGCTGGCAAACTCCACGACCCCGTTCTTGTCCGAGACGCTGATCAGCGCGGTCGGCATGTCATTCCTCCTCGAGAAGTCCGAACGCCGCGCGCATGGCATCCAGTGCAGGCATGTCGTGCGCAACGGCGGCGAACTGGAATTCAGATTGTGGGAGCGGCGCGGCGCCACGCAGCTGGCGCACGAGTCGCTCGATGGCAATCGGGTACAGCTGATGTTCCACGCGCAGCACGCGTGCGGCCAGGGTATCCGGCGAGTCGTCGGGGTAAACGGGCACCGGCCATTGCGCGATGGGCCGTCCCTCGTCGTAGCCCTCGTCGACGTGATGCACGGTCACTCCGGTCACGCGCACACCCGCACGCAGCACGGCCTCGTGCACACGCTGTCCGTACATGCCCGGGCCGCCGAACGCTGGCAGCAGTGCGGGATGGATATTGACCATCCGGCCGCGGTAACGCTCGACCACGGGAGCGGGAATCAGCCGGAGGTAGCCGGCCAGCGCAATGACGTCGATCGCTGCACCTTCCAGCGCGGCGAGCGTCGCCAGCGCGATTTCCTCCGGATCCGCACCGCGCACCTGGATGAGCGAGCGCTCGATGCCGGCACGATCGGCGCGCTCGAGGGCGCCGCAGTCGCGATCGGCGATCACCAGGGCGACACGCGCACTCGATGCGCGCGCACCGTTGAACCAGTCGATGAGTGCCTGAAGGTTGCTTCCGCCGCCCGATGCGAAGACGGCGATGCGCATGCTCATGCCAGCGAGCCGCCGTAATGCGGGACGAGGAAGGGATTGCCGGTGCGCTCGCGTTCGACGGTCGTACGCGGGCCGTGGCCGGGATACAGCACGGTGTCGTCGGGCAGTGTCAGCACCTGCGTCCTGATGGAGTGCATGAGTGCAGGCATGCTGCCGCCGGGCAGATCGGTGCGGCCGATCGAACCGGCAAAGACGACGTCGCCGACCAGGGCGAAGCCACCCGCCTTGCTGTAGAACAGCACATGGCCGGGCGAGTGACCGGGCACATGCCGCACATCCAGCTCGATGCCGCCGAAGCGAAGCCGCTGGCCGTGCTCGAGCGTTGCATCGATGGGCGGCTGATGTTCCACCTCGAGACCGAAGGCCGTGGCCTGCTGTTGCACGTGCTCGTACAGCGCCCGGTCGTCCGCATGCATGTGGATCGCAGCACCCGTTCGGCGCACCAGCTCGGCAACGCCTTCGATGTGATCGAGGTGCGCGTGCGTCAGCAGGATCGCCTCGCAGAAGAGTCCGTTGTCGGCGAGGAAGTCGGCCATCTGCGGGGCGGCAGCACCAGGATCGATGGCGACGGCAAACGTCGCATCATCCTCGTGGACGATGTAGGCGTTCTGTGCGAACGGGCCCGACTCGAACGTCTCGACGTGGAGTGTGCTCACGCGCCGTAAACGGGAGCGCGCATGGCGCGCGGTGAGGGGCCAATGGTACGCGGGGGCATCATGCGCACCCGCATCCATTCGCGGCGACTGCCATGCTGCGAGCCTCGATCGCCTCTTCCTCTTCCGTCGGAAGCTTCCAGCCGCCGGCGATCGCGAGCATGCCGCGCAACGCGTGCTCGGCGCGCGTGCGGATGGCCTCGTCGAGAACGACCTCGTGCTGCTCATGGTCGAGCGACCACGCCAGCTTGGCGAGCGTGTTCACCTTCATGTTGCCGCAGACTGCAGCCCGCGACAGGGGAATGATCGTCTTCTCCGGGAAACGATCGATCAGGCGGTCGATCAGCCCGCGCTCGGTCCCGATGATGAGCGAGTCGTAGCGTTCGGCCAGCTCGGCCATCGCCGACGTCGATACGACGAAGTCTGCGCGCGCGAGCAGGTCGCGCCGCGCCTCCGGGTGGATGACGACCTTCGCCTCCGGATGCGCGCGCTGTGCCGCGTCCAGCTCCTGCATGACCATGTCGTCATGCACGTAGCAGTAGCCTTCCCACGCGATGACCTCGCCCGGATCACCCGTGTGATCCGGGCTCGATGCCGGCCGGAACGCACGACCGCTCCGCTCCGCCACGTATTTCGCGAGATTGCGATCCGGCACGAAGATGATCGGGCGATCGCGGTCGATCGAATCGACGACCTGCACCGCGTTCGAGCTGGTGCAGCAGATATCGCTTTCCGCCTTCACCTCGGCGGTCGAGTTCACGTATGTCACGACCGCCGCGGAGGGGTGCTGCGCCTTGAGCTGGCGCAGCGACGCGCCCGTGACGAAGTCCGCCATCGGGCAGCCCGCACGCAGGTCGGGCATCAGCACCTTCTTGTGCGGCGACAGGATCTTCGCCGTCTCCGCCATGAAGTGAACGCCGCAGAACATGATGACGTCGGCGTCCGTGTCCGCTGCGGTCTGCGAGAGGCCGAGCGAGTCACCGACGAAATCGCTGACGTCCTGGATCTCGCCGCGCTGATAGTTGTGGCCCAGGATGACAGCGTTCAGCTCGCGCTTGCGCTGCAGGATGCGCTCGGTCAGCTCCTCACGCGAGAGACGTGCGTAGTGGAGCGGGCTATCGAGCTTCACCACCGGTGCAATCATCTTAGCTCCCCCTGGTACAGGCAGCACGGGCCCGCGGGAGTCCATCCCGCGGGCCCGCAGCGTGTGCGCGAACTGCGTGATGCGTCAGACCGTGAACGAGCTGCCGCAACCGCAACCGCCCGAAGCGTTCGGGTTCTTGAACGTGAACCCGGCGCCCATCATGGTAGTCACGTAGTCGATCTCGACACCATCGAGGTACTGCCCGCTGAACGGGTCCACGAACAGCTTCACGCCGCTCGCCTCGAAGATCTCGTCATCTTCCTGCGGCTCATCCTCGATGTTCAGGCCATACTGGAAGCCCGAGCAGCCGCCCGGCAGGACCGCGACGCGCAGACCGGCGTGCTCGGTCGTACCCTGCTCCGTCATGAACTTCTGCACCTCGGCGATCGCCGTGGGCGTGACCGTGATGGTCATCGATACTCCTCCAGTGTTCGGCACGAACGCGCATCATTCGCGCGTTCCCGTTATTACCCTGCAGTACACGTCCGGTTTCGTCCGGAAGTTACCTGTACCGGACCTGCGCGTCAACAGCGAAATCGTTGCGCGCCAGCGATTTCCCCACATGCTGCAAGGAGTTTCCCTACGGCCCGGCGCCACTGGCGCGCCCGGCCAGCACCATTGCGACGGCGCGCGCGAAGTCGTCGGCCACTGCCACGTCCGCATCGACCGCCGACTCACTGGTCCGCCCGTAGCCGGTCCGCACCAGGATCGCGCGGCCGCCCAGCGACGACGCCGGCTCGACGTCGCCAGGCTTGTCGCCGATGAACACCGAGCGTGCGAGGTCGATGTCGTGCTCGGCGGCGGCCTGCTGGTAGAGCGCCAGTCCCGGCTTGCGGCAGTCGCACGGACCCGTGATCGCGGGGTGATGCGGACAGACGTACACGCCGTCGAGCGCGATGCCGCTGCGTGCGAGCATCTCGTCCAGGCGTTGACGTACGCGTTCGTAGTCCACCGCCCGGATGAGGCCACGCGCGATGCCGGACTGGTTCGTCACCACGATCAGCAGGTACCCCGCCTCGTGCAGTGCCTGCAGTCCCGTCACCACGCCGGGCAGCAGCGTGACGCCGTCGGGGTCGGCGAGGTAGCTGCGCTCCTCGATCAGGGTGCCGTCACGGTCGAGAAATACGGCCGGCCGACTCATGGACGCAGCGCGCTGACGGCTTCGATCAGGGCGCCCTCTTCCTCCGGCCTCACCGTGCGCACGTCGAGCAGCACCCGCCCCTCGCGCACCAGGGTCACGACCGGCGTCGTGCCCGTACGGAGCATCGCTTCCGTCTGAGCGGCGGGCAGCCCGGCGTCGATCGCGACGGCATAGCCCGGAAGGCGCAGTTCAGGCAGTGAGCCGGCGCCGACGGCACCTTCGGCACGCACGACGCGCGCTGCAATTCCCGCTGCCGAGAGCTGCATCGCGATCGCCTGCGCGCGCCGCTCGAGCGCCGCTGGCGCGGCCGTGATCATGCGCAGCACCGGAACGCGTTCCATTGCGTGCGATGGATCGCGGTAGAGTCCGAGCGTCGCTTCGAGCGCGGCCAGCGTCAGCTTGTCCACGCGCATTGCGCGACAGAGCGGGTGGCGCCGCATGGCGTCAACCAGATCGCCGCGGCCGAGCAGCACGCCTGCCTGCGGCCCGCCGAGCAGCTTGTCGCCGCTGAACGCGACCACGTCGGCGCCGTCGGCCAGCATGCGCTGCGGCGTCGGCTCGCCGGCCAGCGCCGCGGGCGGCGGTTCGAGCAGCAGGCCCGAGCCGAGGTCGTGGAGCAATGGCACGCCTGCCTCATGTGCGATGGCGGCCAGCTCCGCGACACCGGCCTCCTCGACGAAGCCGCTCATGTGGAAGTTGGAACGATGCACCTTGAGGATGGCGCCGACATCACGATCCATGGCGCGCTCGTAATCCTGCGCGCGTGTCCGGTTGGTCGCGCCGACTTCGACCAGTCGTGCGCCGGACTGCGCCATGATCTCCGGCACGCGAAAACCGCCGCCGATCTCGACCAGCTCACCCCGTGAGACCAGCACCCCGCGTCCCGCTGCAAGCGCGCTCAGGGCGAGTACCAGCGCCGCAGCGTTGTTGTTGACGACCAGCGCGGCTTCTGCGCCGGTCAGCTCGCAGAGCAGTGATTCGCAGTGCACGTAGCGCGAGCCACGCTCTCCGTGCGCAATGTCGTACTCGAGATTCGCATACCCGGCAGCGACGCGCGTCATAGCATCGAGCGCTTCTGTTGCGAGTGGCGCACGGCCCAGGTTCGTGTGCAGCACGACACCGCTCGCATTGATGACCGGGCGCAGCGACGGCTGTGCGCTGCGTTGGAGCTCGACGCCCACCGCTGCTGCGTACCATGCAGCATCGGGCGCATCGGCCACGCCAGCGGCCAGGCGTGCGCGCACCTCGTCCTGGACGGCGTGCAGCGCCGCGACGACGCGTGCGCGCGGCTCCGCTGCGAGCAGAGGTGCGAACGCGTCGCTGGTGAGCAGCCGGTCCACCGACGGGATCGCCCATCGCGGGTCCTGCAGGGGTACGCTCACGGCCTGCTGATCGCGCGTACGCGGCGCATCGCGTGCTCCTGCGGACTGCGCGCCCATGACAGCTTCAGCCTGCGCTGCTCGGGCGGCGCTGGCGCGACCGTATCCGTACGCACAGGCTGCACGACGCTGTCCGGAGGTATCGAGTCAGCCGGCGCAGGTGCGGGCGCTGGCGTGGTATCGGGTGCGGTAACCGTCAACGGCACCATGCCACTGCCGTCGGGATAGCCGTTGATATTGGTGATACCGCGCACGGCGATCAGGTACTCGCCGGGCGCGGGGCGTGAAGTCGGCACGGCAAAGATCTCGCGCGTCGGCAGTGGCGCGGCCGGCGCCTGCACTTCGGCGCGCTCGTCATCCGGCTCGAGCGGTGCCGGTTCACGCGCGGCGAGCGAGTCCAGCGCGGCGGCATCCGCCGCGGTATCGGCGTCGATGTCAGCCTCTCCCCGCGGCGCGGGAGGCGGTGTGACGCGCAACGAGAAACGAAACGGCAGCGGCGCCGTGTCCTGCACCGTGTAGAGCGTTGCTGTCGCGCCGGCGATACCCGTCGAGTCCACGTGGTCGTCCAGCTGCACGCGCACCGCTCCGTTCTGCATTGCCGCGCTCAGAACGCGTGCTGCGGTCGTGTCGAATGGCAGGATCGCGAGATCGTGGGAAAGCGTGTCGTCTGCCAGGCTGATGCGCTGGGCGCGCGAGCGTGGCTCGGCCGGTCCGGGCGACCAGTCCTGGTTGCCATCAACATATGCCGTCAGGTCGTATTCGCCGTTCGGCAGATTGAGCAGGGCGTAGAAGCCGTCCGTCGCGACAGGTGTCACGTAGACTGTCGAGTCCGCCTGGCGCACCGCTTCGACGACAGCGCGCTGCGGCGGGCGCCCACTCACGCGTTCCGTCACGGTCCCGGCGAGCGCGGTCTCCGGGATTGCCGGACCCGTCGAGAACACCAGCTCGGCCGGCTCCCTGCGCTGGTTGCCGAAGAGGTCGCGCAGCTCGGGCAGGATCTCGATCCGGTAGATCTGCCCGGGTCGCCAGCCGCCCTCCATCTCGATACGCAGCTCCGAGCCGCGGCGCCGCACACGCACCTCGCCCGTGCGCGGTGAAACGATCACTGCCTGCTCGGCGCCACGCTCACTCAGCCGCTCGTTGAACCGGATGACGACGGCGCCGCGCAGATCGGGCACGACACTGAGCGGTGCAGGCTCGGTCGCAATCACCTGGGGCGGAAGCTGGTCGCGCTCGCCGCCGGGCGGGGCGCCGTACTGCGCGCAGCCGGACAGCACGAGCGCCGCGACGAAGGCGCGACCGACTCTCACGTCAGTGCCTTCAGCTTGTCTCCGAGACGCTCGAGTTGCTCGCGCAATGACGCGGCCTTCTCCCGCTCGCGCGCAACGACGTCGGCCGGTGCGCGTGCCACGAACGCTTCGTTGACCAGCTTGCTTTCGGTGCCGCGCAGCTGACCTTCGAGTCTCTGTACCTCGGCGGCGAGCCGCGCCCGCTCGCGGTCCATGTCGATGATGTCTTCGAGCGGGATGAACAGCTCCGTTCCGCTGCGCAGGACTGCATGCGCACCACCGGCAGCCGTCCCATTGCCGCGCTCGATCGCGTTCACGCGCGCCATCCGCCGCAGCGCGCGCTCCTCCACCGCCAGCGCCGCCTCGAGCGGCGCGTCCACGTTGCCGAGACGCACCTGCAAATGTGTGGATGGCGGCACCTTGTACTCGGTGCGCAGTGCGCGCACTGCGCCGATCAGCTCGATCAGCGCGTGCATGCGCGCCTCGGCGTCCGCATCGATGCGGGCAGCATCGGACTGCGGCCATCGCGCCGTGATGAGCGCCTCCGCACGCGTCTCGCCGCCGTACGCGGGCAGCTTACGCCAGAGCGCCTCGGTCACGAACGGCATGATCGGGTGCAGCAGTCGCAGCACGGTATCCAGCGCAACGACGAGCGTCGCCTGCGCAGCCTGCCGGCTTGCGGCCGGCGCGTCGTCCTGCATGCGCGGCTTGATCAGCTCGAGGTACCAGTCGGCGAGCTCGTTCCAGAAGAACGCGCGGGCGGCTTCTGCTGCTTCGTCGAAGCGGAACTGCTCGAGCTGGCGCGTGACTTCGGCACTCGCGCGGGTCATGCGCGAAAGGATCCAGCGATCGGCCAGCTCGAGATCATCCTCGACCTGCGCGAGCGACGGTACGGCCTCGGCCGGCAGGTTCATCAGCGCGAACCGAGCCGCGTTCCACAGCTTGTTGGCGAAGTTGCGTCCCGGCGCGAAGGACTCCTCGAGGTTCTCCGGGTCGAGCTGCACGTCCGTGCCCGGGCCCGCAGCGCTGACTACCGTATAGCGCAGCGCGTCCGCGCCGAACAGCTTCACGACTTCCAGCGGGTCGATACCGTTGCCGAGCGACTTCGACATCTTGCGGCCCTGCATGTCGCGCACGGTACCGGTGAAGTAGACGTTGTCGAACGGCGCATCACCCATGAACTCGTAGCCGGCCATGATCATGCGCGCGACCCAGAAGAAGATGATCTCGGGCGCAGTGACGAGTGTGTGCGTCGGATAGAATGCCTTCAGGTCGTCCGTCTGTTCCGGCCAGCCCAGCGTCGAGAACGGCCAGAGCCAGGAGGAGAACCAGGTGTCCAGAACATCAGGGTCCTGCTCCAGCTGCGCGCCGCCGCACTTCGGGCACGACGTCGGGTCCTCGTTGGCAACGATCGTCTCGCCGCAGCCGTCCGTGCGGCAGTACCACACGGGAATCCGGTGCCCCCACCAGAGCTGCCTGGAGATCGTCCAGTCGCGGATGTTCTCCAGCCAGTGCTCGTAGATCTTGCGGTAGCGTTCCGGCGTGAATCGCACGCGTCCCGTCTGCGCCGCTCGCAAAGCAGGCTCGGCGAGCGGCTTCATGCGCACGAACCACTGGTCGGAGAGCCGCGGCTCGACGACGGTGCCGCAGCGGTAGCAGTGCGGCACGGCGTGCCGGTGGTCTTCCACTTTCTCGAGCAGGCCCTGCTCCTCGAACGCCTGCACGACGCGACGGCGCGCCTCCATCCGTTCGAGCCCGCGGAACGGCTCGGGCACGGTGTCGTTCGTGTGCGCGTTCGGCGTGAGCACATCGAGCGCCGGCAGATCATGCCGGCGCGCCAGCTCGAAGTCGTTCGGATCATGCGCGGGCGTGATCTTGACCGCACCGCTGCCGAACTCCGGATCCACATAGTCGTCCGCGACGACCGGAATGCGGCGTCCGGTGAGTGGCAGATCGATCGTGCCGCCCACGAGTACCGTGTAGCGCTCGTCGCCGGGGTGCACCGCGACTGCGGTATCGCCGAGCATCGTTTCCGGACGGGTCGTCGCGACGACGACGTACGGGCGGCCGTCCGCGAGTCGCGGCAGGCCCGCTGCCCCGGCGGGTTCCGCGACCGGGTAGCGCAGATGATAGATCCTGCCGTTCGTCTCTTCTGCTTCAGCTTCCTCGTCCGACAGCGCCGTCAGGCAGCGGGGGCACCAGTTGATGATGTAGTTGCCGCGATAGATCAGCCCCTTCTCGTAGAGGCGCACGAACACCTCGCGCACCGCGCGTGAGAGGTCGGGCTCGAGCGTAAAGCGCGTGCGTTCCCAGTCACATGAGCAGCCGATCGCGCGCAGCTGCTGCAGGATCGTCGAGCCCGTCTCCTCGACGAACGACCAGACACGCTCGACGAACGCCTCGCGGCCCAGGTCGTCGCGTGTCAGACCCTCCTGCGCGATCTGCCGCTCGACCACGTTCTGCGTCGCGATGCCGGCGTGATCCGTACCGGGCACGTACAGCGCCTCGCGGCCGCGCATCCGCTCAAAGCGCGTCAGCACGTCCTGGATCGTGTTGTTCAGCCCGTGTCCCATGTGCAGCACCGCCGTGACGTTCGGCGGCGGGATCACGATGACGTAGGGGTCGGCAGCGCGCTCGAGGACCGCGCGCGCATCGGCATGGAAAAAACCGCGCTCTTCCCACTCGGTATAGAGCGCGTGCTCGAATTCACTGGGGTCGTAGCGTGTCGGAAGCGGCTCGCGCATGCTCCATCTCGATCAGAGGTCAATCAGAGAGGGTAGCAGGCGCGGCGGAGAAACGTCAACCGCGCGCGACAATGGGCCGCGCGCGGTCGTTCGTGCATTGCGCCGTATTCAGCTCGCGGGGGCAGTGCCGCCGCCGGGCACCGGCCCGGCCCCCGGTTCCTCCTCCACCTGCGCCTCCTCCGCCTGCGCCTCGAATGCATCGGTGACCATGTCCACGCGATCGTCGCGGCGATCGGGGTCCGTGGATGCGCCCTGACGCCGGCGTCCCATGCCGACACCCACGCCGTACCAGTGCTGTCCGCGCAGTGCGGGATCGCCGCTCTCGTAGCGCTGCTGCCGCTCGCTCATGCGCGAGCGCTCCATGCCGACTTCGAGGCGGTTCACCACCGTGTTCACGCCACTCACGCCCTGCGTCACCTCGACGGCGCGACGCAGTTCCGTGGGCGTACCAACGCCCCCGGTGAGCTCGATGACGCCCGGCGAGATGCCGGCGACTTCGATCGCGCAGCGCGACGTCGCCTCGTCCTCGAGCAGTGCGTTGACCACCCGGTCTTCCAGCGTCGCGTACTCACCCGTCCGCTCCGTGCGGCGCGGCCAGCCGCGTGCACGGACCGTCCACAGCGCAGCCGCAGCAACACCCGCCGCCGCGCCTACGGCGATCGTCCATGCGGTGCCAGGCGTGGTTCTCGATATGCGCATCGTTATGCTCCGTTCTTTCGGTTGTTTCGGTGAACGGAGGTGCAAGGGACGGGCCGGCGGGCTCCGGCGTGCATGCATGTCTCACGACTGCGCAGGGGGTCGAGCGCGAGGCGCGCCGCGGAAACCTCGTGGTGAGACGAAACAGCGATGAGAGCGTGGCACCCGTCGGCGCCTCGGCGAGCGCCTCCGACGCGACCGATTACTCCGGCGGACCCTGCGGTGGCTGCTGTTGCTGGCGCTCGCGTTCCTTGCGCTCGCGGACCGCTTTCACACGCTCCTCGAACGTTTCCTTGCCCTCCTGGCGGGCGCCCTGCGCCTGGATCTCCCCCCAGTCACGGACGCGGCCGGCCACCTCATCACGCTTGCCGGGCCCGGGCGACATGTTGATCGGTATGGGGATCGTGATGTCGCCGAGATGGATGCCTGCGGGCGAAACACCCCACCGCCCGCCGTCCTCGTCCGTGCGCGTCCAGTCCACTGCGCGCGCCGCTTCGGAGGCAGCCAGTGAGACGGAATCGTTGTAGGCGTCCAGTCGGCTGGAAAGTCGTGAGTTCGCCTCGGCGCGCGGATCGAGCGGTGTGTGAATCGGGCTGGGTGCGCGCCACACCTCGCGGTTGCGCACGACGGGATTCAGCAGCTCGCTAAATGTCGCGGCGCCACCGCGCGGTGCGGGCTGGTCCGTCGTGGGCGCCGCCTCACGCACTGCGGGCAGGTCCGACGGGAACGTGAATGCCGGACGCGGCTGAACCGCTGGCTCCGGCTCATCGGGCAGGACATCGCCTGCCACGGGCTGGATCTGCTCGATCCGCGTGCCCAGGACCGGCCGCACCTGGACGATGCGCGTAGCCGTTCCGCTCAGGTCGGTGTAGGTGACGCGATCGAAGCGAAGCCCGACAAAAAGCAGAACGTGGATGGCGGCCGAAATGAAGAGGGCCGCGATCCACGCCCCGCGCGTCGACGCCCGCTCACGACGGGGCGGCGGCTCGGGACCGGCACGTGGTGGCGGTGCCGCTGGATTGCGCGCGGGGAGGACTGCATTCATCGTCCGGGTTGTAACCCCGTAACCATATCCGGTTCCGCGTTTTGCAGCACTCTGGCGAGTCGTCGTGCGGCCTCCTGCAGCACGTCCGCGCCGCGCGTCAGTGCCACGCGGAAGAAGCCCTGTCCGCCGACACCGAGTGCTGCGCCCGGCATGATAACAACGCCTTCCTGCAGCAGTGCCTTACGTGCAAGCGTCTCGGAGTCGGTGCCGGCGGGCACCGGCACCCAGAGATACATCGTCGCGCGAGGTGGCTGCGCGTCGTATCCCGCGGCGCGCAGGGCGTCCACGGCGGCATCCCGCCGCGCCTGGAACTCGGCGACGTTGCCGGGCACCCACTGCGCCGAAGTCTCCAGCGCTGCGCGCGCAGCGGCCTGCACCGCCAGGAACTGGCCGGTATCGACGAACGATTTGACGCGTGCGAGCGCCGCGATCACGTCCGCATTGCCTGCAGCCCAGCCAATACGCCAGCCGGTCATGTTGTAGGTCTTGGAGAACGAGTGGAATTCGACGGCCACGTCGCGCGCGCCGGGGATCTCCAGGATGCTCGGCGGTCGATACCCGTCGAATGCGATCTCGCTGTAGGCGTTGTCGTAGACCAGCAGGATGCCGTGGCGCAGGCAGAACTCGACCGCGTTCTCGAGGTAGGCGCGGGGCGCGATCGCCGCCGTCGGGTTGTTCGGGTAGTTCAGGTACAGCACGCGCGCCGAGCGCACGACGTCAGCGGGCAGATCCTCGAGCGGAATCAGGAAATCGTGCTCGGGGCGGAGCGGCACGGCGTACGGCCGGCCGCCGGCCAGCAGCGTTCCACCCACGTAGGGCTGGTAGCCCGGATCCGGCAGGATCGTGCTGTCGCCGGGCGAGACGTAGGCGAACGCAACGTGCGCGATCCCCTCCTTCGACCCGACGAGCGGCAGCAGCTCGCGGAACGGATCCAGTTCGACGCCGAAGCGCTGCTGCATCCATGCTGCGACGCTCTCGCGGTACGCGGGCAGTCCGAGCTGGAACGGGTAGCGGTTCATGGCAACGTTCTTCGTCGCCGCAACGAGCGCTTCGATCGCGGCGGGCGGCGGCGCAAGGTCGGCGTCGCCTGCACCGAGGTCGATCACGTCCACGCCGCGTGCGATCAGGTCGCGCTTGATCTGCGGCACGTCTGCGAGCGGATAGGGAGGCAGCTCATCGAAACGGCTCGCAAGCCGGATGCGTGTCATGCGTTTGCTCCTGGAGGGTGCACCGGCACCCGTTCTTCGTCCTGGTCCCTGCGTGCGCGCACCACGCGGTTGCGCACGGTCGACCTGCCCACCAGCTCGACCTCGACTTCGTCGCCGTCGCGCAGCGGGCCCACGCCTTCAGGCGTGCCCGTCGCGATGATGTCGCCAGGCTCGAGTGTCATGATGCGCGAGATGTAGGCGATCAGTGCCGGTATCCCGAATGCCATGTCGTTTGCACTGGCATACTGCCGCTGCTCGCCGTTCACACGGCAGCAGACCTCGAGCGTGCGCCAGTCCACGCCGTCCGCCGGCAGCACCCGGCCGATCGGGCAGAACGTGTCGAAGCCCTTGGCACGGGTGAACTGCACGTCGCGTTTCTGCAGGTCACGCGCGGTGACATCGTTCAGTGGCGCATACCCCGCCACGTACGAAAGCGCGTCCGCTTCAGGGATGTCGCGTGCGCGCTTGCCGATGACGACCGCGATCTCCGCTTCGTGCTCGACCTGCTCGGATTCCGGCGGCAGCACGATCGCACCGCCGTTCTCGATCACCGACGACGGCGGCTTCAGGAAGATGAGCGGCTCGGCCGGTACGGCATTGCCGAGTTCGCGCGCGTGGCTCGCGTAGTTGCGGCCGACGCATACGATCTTGCCAGGGCGGCGATCCGTTGTGCTCATGCGGCTAGACTATGACCGACGCGGTCGCTTCGCCAGCGACCGGGATGCCACCGTAGAAGGCGCGCAGCGTCGGGGCCAGTTCCGCCCACGGCCCGGTATGCAGCGGCGCCGGTGGCAGCGAACCGAGGAAATAGCGGCCATAGGACCGGTCGAGCACCCGTCGGTCCAGCAGCACGACGGCGCCGCGGTCCGCGCGCGAGCGGATCAGGCGGCCAAAACCCTGTTTGAGACGTAATGCCGCATGCGGCAGCATGTAGGATCGGAAGCTGTTGCCGCCGTCACGCTCGATCGCTTCGAGGCGCGCGGCCGTGAGCGGCTCGCCCGGGACCTTGAATGGCAGTTTCGTGATGAGCAACCCGCGCAGCGGGTCACCCGGCACATCCACCCCCTCCCAGAACGACGCCACGCCCAGCAGCACACCGCGTCCGCTGCTCGTGAACTCTGCCAGCAGCCGCGAGCGCGCCGCCTCGCCCTGCACGAAGAGCGGCCAGCGCCCGGCCGTGCCGCGTGCGCGCAGCAGAGCCGCGACGTTGCGCAGCGAGCGGTACGACGTGAACAGCGCGAAGAGCCCGCCGTCGCTGGCGCGCGCCATGTCCTCGATGACACTGCCGATCACCTCGTCGAAGCGCGCACTCTCGTCCCCGTGCGGCACCGGCACGTCGGTCGGAACCGCCAGCAGTGTCTGCTGTTCGAAGTCGAATGGCGAAGCGTATGCCTCCTCGCGCACGCGCAGTCCCGCACCGAGACCGAGTCGTTCACGCATGAAGCCGAAGCCCGCACGCGTCGCGAGTGTGGCGGACGTGAGGATCGCGGGATCCACCCGCTCGAAGAGTGCGTCGCGTAATGCGGGCGCGAGGTCCACGGGAGCCGCGCGCGCCGCAACCGACGCTTCCCTGCCGTTGCCGCCGCCACGGCGTTCGATCCAGCGAACGAGCGGGAACGGATCGGGAAGCGAGCGGAACACGACTGCGAGTGCCTCAGCAGCCGAGCGAACCCTGGACTCGAGGCCCTGCAGCTCGACAAGCGACTCCTCGAGCGATTCCGCCCAGCGCCGGTCCTGCTTCACACGCTCGCGCACACCGTTGATGCCGCGCGCGACTTCGTCGAGCAGCGACTGCAGCCCGGCGAGTACGGCGCCGGCGCCTTCGGCCCATTCCGGCTGTCCGGCGTAGCCATCTTCGAGCCGGAGCACGCCGTCCCATGACGACCAGGTCATCTGCTCGAGCCGCACGAAGAAATCGAGCGCCTGTTCGCGCGCGCGCTCGACGCGCTCGCGCAGGCGAGCGAGATGCTGCAGCGCATCTTCCCGCAGCAGGTCGTCCTTCTGGCGCTTCAGTCGTGACTCGACCGCCGGAAGCGCACCCCGGCCGCGTCTCTCGAGCCGCCCGAGCAGGCGCAGCACACCGCGCCTGGTAATCTGCGCGCCCAGGTGTTCGGTCGCCGCATCCTCGAGGTTGTGCGCCTCATCCAGCACCACGCGCCGGTACGCGGGCAGCACAGCGGGCTCCGTGTAGTTGCCGTTCGAACGTCGTACGGCGAGGTCACTGAAAAGGAGGTGATGGTTGACGACGAGGATGTCGGCGGTCGCGGCGTCGCGCCGGGAGCGCTGATAGAAGCACTTCTCGAAGTGTGGACAGCGCGCGCGCAGGCAGACGTCGGCGTCGCTGGCAACCTCTTCCCAGAGTTCCGCACTCGGCTCGAACGGCAGCTCCTGGCGCGAGCCGTCGCGCGTCGTCTCGAGCCATTCGAGCAGCGAGCGGAGCTCGGCCTGCTGGCCGTCGTCGAACAGCTGCGTCTGGCCCGACGCTGCCAGGTGCGCCCTGCGTATCGAAACGTAGTTGCCGCGCCCCTTCACGAGCGCGAAGCGAAACGGCGCGCCGAGCGCGCGTCGCAGGAACGGCAGGTCCTTGCCGACCAGCTGTTCCTGCAGGTTGATCGTGTTCGTCGAGATGACGGTGCGCTCGCGGTTCGTCACCGCCCATGTGATGGCCGGCACGAGGTACGCGACCGACTTGCCGGTGCCGGTGCCCGCTTCGTACACGCCGACCCCGCCCTCGTTGTAGCTGCGTGCGATCGCACGGGCCATCTCGCGCTGGGTCGGCCGATCCTCGTACATCGGATGTGCGTTGCTGATCGCACCACCGGGTGCGAGCACCGCTTCCACGTCGTTCTCGTCGATCGGCTTCAGCTCGCCGTCCGCGGCCGGCTCGACCACCACGTACAGCTCGCACGCCGCATTGTCGACGATGGCCAGGCCGACGCCCTGCGCGTAGAGACGCGCAGCGACCTGCAGGTCGGCTTCCGATGGAGAAAGATCGCCGGACGGGTGGTTGTGGATCAGCAGCGAGCCGGGCTCGGCGTCGCGGGCCGCTGCCAGCACTGCGGTGGAGTTGCCGCGTGCGACGACGCGCGGATCGACGACGAGGCCGTTCTCGTCCACGACTGCGACGAAGCAGACTTCGTTGCCGCGCGCACGCGCGATCTCGGCGCGCAGCACGGCTGCGGCCGGTGGCGCAAGCTCGAGCGTACGGCCGACGCGCGTGCGCGGGACCGCACTAGGCGAGTCTGGCACGACTCACGTCTTCAGCGTCTTCTTGCGTGCCGCCGGGAACAGCACGTTGTTCAGGATGAGCCGGTAGCCGGGCGAATGCGGATGCAGCGCGAGGTCCGTCGGTGCATCACCGATCTGGTGCTGCGGATCCTCGGGATCGTGCCCGCCCAGGAACGTCCAGGTGCCCTCACCGAAATTGCCGTGGATGTACTTCACCCACGGTGCCCCCTCCTCCTCGGCGAGCACGATGACGCCGGACTTGAGCCGGTCGCGACGGAAGCTGGTCGTGAGGCCGTAGAAATCGGAAAGCACGCTCGCGTGATTCTGCACGAGCATTGCAGGCACCGGATCGAACTTCGCACTGAAATCGAACAGCTGGAAGGCACCCAGCGGCTGACGCCACGGCGTGTTCACCTGGTGGCCGTCGATGTCGCTGAATGCGTTCACGCCCGCGTTCGTCTGTACCTCTGCATTCGCGAACGCCATGGTCCGGTCCCACTGCATCCTTGACGTTGCGTCCTGGTCGATTGGAGTACCGTCGGCGAATGGTCCCGCGATGTCGACACCGACCGCGGCGAGTGCAAGCTCGAGTGTCTCGGTCGCCGTGCACATCGCGAACAGGAAACCGCCCTCGGCAACGTACCGCGCGATCTCGCCCGCCACGCGCTTCTTCAGTGCCGGCACATGCGGCTCGCCCTGTTCGCGTGCATTCGCCTCGTTGATGCGAACGGCTTCCTGCAGCCAGGGCGCGCCCGCGGAAGTGATGTAGAACTTCGAATACTGGCCAGTGAAGTCTTCGTGATGCAGGTGCAGCCAGTCGTACTCGCCCAGCCGGCCCTGTACCACTTCCGGGTCCCACAGCTTCTCGTAGGTAATGTCCGCGTAGGAAAGCGCGAGCGTGACGGCGTCGTCCCATGGATTCACGTTGCTCGGCGTGTACACCGCGATCTTCGGCGCCTTCTCCAGGATCACGACTTCCATGTTCGCGTCCGCGATCTCGTTGCGGATCGACGCCGCATCGGCCGCGCCCGACGGCAGCACCGCGACGCCACGCAGTGCTGCTTCACGCCGCACGTCGGAGCGGTCCGGCAGCAGGAAGGAACCGGAGCGATAGTTCAGCAGCCACTCCGCCGTGAGGCCCTGCTCGAGCACCCAGTACGTCAGGCCATAGGCCTTCAGGTGGTCCGTCTGCTCCGCGTCCATCGGCACGAGGAGGTACTGACCGGCGGCCGGCAATGCGGACGCGATCAGTGCGAACGCGGCGATGACAAGGCGCTTCATCATGATTCCCTTCCTGCTACTGCGACGACGATAAACGGGCCTCGAGCTGACCGAGCAACTGCCGGGCCTGCGGCGCGAGCGCGCTCCGCGGATGCTCCAGAATCAGGCGTTCCGCAAGCACGCGGGCCTCTGCCAGACCCTCCGGCTGGCGCACCAGCGATCGCGCGAGTGCGAGCAGCGCAGCCGGCGCTTCCTGCGATTGTGGCAGCTCCTCCACGATTTCGCGCCGCGCCTGTTCCGCGAGCGCAGGCAGGCCCGCCTGTTGCGCGCTGCTCGCGGCAAAGTCCAGCAGCGCGGCGCGTTCCCGCGCGGCGAGCGGACGGGACTCGCTCAGGAGCAACTCGACCGCGGCACCACGCTCGCCCTCCGTGAGCAGCGCGAGCGCCCGGCCGACCAGCTTGCCACCGATCGGCGAGATACGGCCGAGCAGTGTCACGAGCGCGATCGTCTCCGTTGCGTCCGCACCGCTCAGTGCAGGCGCCGCATTCAGCAGTTCACTGCGTGCGCGCTCCACGTCGCCACGGATGAGCAGCACGCGGCCGCGCACACGCGCTGCATTGGGACCGCGCACACTGCCCACGAGCAGCTGAGCATCATCGAGCCGGCCGCGCTCGATGAGTGCGCCACCGACGGCGCCGAGCAGCTTGTCCGTCTCGAGCGCGTCCGGATACTCCGCGCGGAATGCATCGAGCTGTGACACGGCCTCGTCGACGTCGCCCGCGCGTGCACCGAGCTCGATGCGGATCGCGAGCGACTGGCGCCGCTGCGGTGAGCCGGCGTCCAGCTCACCCTCGAGTGATGCGTACTCGCTCACGGCGCGCGCGGTGTCTCCAACGACGAGCGCAAGCTCGGCGACGCGCGTGCGCAGCGCGAGCAGCTGTTCACCCGGCGGATCGAGCGCGAGCAGCGCGCCGTACGCCCAGTACGCGAGTCCCGGCAAGCGGCCGCCATCGGCGCGCCGGGCGACATCGAGCAGGTAGGCCCGGCGCTCGCCCGCACCCATGCCAGCCGCGACCTCACGCGCGATGCGCAGTCCCTCGTCACCGAGTCCCGCATCGATCGCAACCTGGGTCGCCGCACGTTTGCGCTCGGGCGACGTCGGCTGCGCGAGCAGCGACCGGATCAGTTCACGCACGACAGCGGCGCCGCCGTCCGGCATCTGCGAAAGACGGCGCTGCACCAGCAGGAAGCCCTGCCCGTCCTCGGCGATCGCGCGCTCCCATTCGCGAACCGCGCGCGGCGCGTCGCCGATCACGGCATAGAGGTCACCCAGCTCGAGCGCGAGCGCGTCGTCCCTGCGCACCTGCTCACGTCCGCGTTGCAGCACTGCCAGCGCGCGCTCGTAGTCGCCGCGCTGTTGCCACACGCGCGCGATCTCGCGGTACGGTGTCTCGATGTCCGGTGCAGCGCGAATCCACGACTCACCGGCACGCTCGATGTCTTCGATGCGGTCGAGCATCGAGTATGCGCGCACGCGCATCTGGTTGCCGATCGGCGAGTCGTCGTCCTCACCGATGAGGCGGTCGACGTACGGCAGCAGCTCCCGGGTGCGCCCCTGGACGGCGAGGATGCGCTCGAGCGCGATGATGGCACTGAGCGATTGTGGATCGCGGTCCAGGATCACCCGGAACGCGCTGTCCGCGGCTGCCAGGTTGCCAGCCCGCTCGAATTCCGTTGCGCGGCGCAGCGCATCGAGCGAGGCATCGATTTCCGACGACGCTGCCGCGGGCGGCGGCGCCTCCGCCGGGCGCGTGCTCTGCGCGGCCGCGTCGGTCACGGCAACTGCACACAGCACTGCACTCGATGCCATCGCCAGGAACCGCGTCACCGGTGCCATCGTTCAGCGCTCCGGCACTGCGTCGCTCGTGCGGTTCAGCCGCTCGAAGTACTCGAGGATCAGGCGCCGGTACGCGGGCGGCAGGCCGTTCAGCTCCTCGGGCGTCGGCACACGGTAGCGTGCGGCGGGATCGAGCAGCGCAGGATCGAGCGGCAGTGCCTCCGACGCGCCGATGGCGCCCGGCCGCTCGGCCACACGCTCGTCCGTCTGTTCGTCCCGCTCGAGCGAGCGGCCTGCGTCCAGGAGCCGGTGGAACAGGCGCTCCTGCCGGGCCCGGGTTTCCGACGACAGCCGACCGCCTTCCATCTCGCGCGCGAGTTGCTCCGCTTCGCGTGCCAGAGCGTCGATGTCGCCGAGCACGTTGTCGCGCCCGCCGATGTTGCGGCTGACCTCATCCAGCTGGTTCGCGACGTTGCGTTGCTGCGAGCTCAGACGCTGGAGCTCGCGCGCCATCGAGCTCGGGCTCAGGTTCATCGGCAGGAGCGAGCTCGTCTGTCCGTTGAGCGAGCCCTGCTGCTGCGCGGCGTCGGCAAGCTGCTGCATCGCCTGCTGCAGCCCCGTACCCGCCTCCTGCTGCTGCATCTGCTGCGCATTGTTGAGCAGCGCGAGCGCGAGCCGGTTGAGCGCATCGACGGTGTTCGCTGCTTCCTGTGTCGGCAGGCCCTGCTGATCGTTTGCCTGCGCGAGTCCTTCGAGCGTCTGCTGCATACTGACGTTCGCACGACCGAGTGACGCGCCAACCTCGCGGCTCAGCATGGCGGAACGCTGGCCGGTCTCGTTCAGGTTACGACCGAGCTGCTGCAGGCCCTGCTGGAGTGCCGCCTGCGCCGAGCGCATTCCCTGGACACCGCTGCCGGCGCCCTGCCCACCCTGCTGGGCACCCTGGCCGCCCTGCTGCTGACCGCCGCCCTGCTGCTGACCGGCGCCCTGACCGCCCTGCTGCTGGCCGGCGCCCTGCGCAGACTGCTGTCCGCCCTGCTGCTGTGCGCCCTGCTGGCCGCCCTGCTGCTGCGCCGAACCCTGCCCACTCTGCTGTTGGCCGCCTCGCTGCGCGCCCTGGCTGCCGGCCTGCTGCTGTGCGCCCTGCGGCTGTGCGCCCTGCGGCTGCGCGCCCTGCGGCTGACCTCCCTGCTGCCTGCCGTCCTGCTCGCCCTGCTTCTGTCCCTGGCCCGACTGCGGCGGCGGATCGGTGCCGATGCGGATCTCGGGGCGCGGCAGACGCGGCAGCGACGGCAGCTGGAACGGCTCGGGCCCCTGCCGCTGGTCCGTCGAATCGCGCGTCTCGCCCTGCTGCTGTCGCTCCATCTCTTCGAGCAGTGCCTGCTGGCGCTCGGCGAGGGCGAGTGCCTCCTGCGTGGCCTGCTGCACCTGCTGCTCGACTTCAGCCCTCCATTCCGCAGTCATCTCGCTGCGTGCGCGGTCGAGTGACTGCGCGGCCTGCTCCAGCTGCTCTGCCGCCTGTTGCGCGTTCTGCTGTGCGCCCGTCTGCTGGCGCGCCTGCGCCTGATGCGCCGCCTGCAGCTGCTGCTGCGACGCCTCCCGCGCCTGCTCCGCGGCGCTGCGCGCGCGCTCCGCCGTCTCGCGCTCACCCTGCTGTTCGAGCTTCTGCTCCAGCTCCTCGAGTGCCTGCGCGAGTGTCTGGCTCTCGCGCGCGAGTCCACGCTGTTCGTCAGCCTGCGCGGTGACGCTGCCCTGCTTCATCTCCTCTGCCATCGCGCGCTGCTGCGTCGCGAGCTCACGCGCTTCCTGCGCCCGCGCGGACATTTCCTGCTCGAGCGCTGCGCGGCGCAACAGCTCCATGCTGCGCTCCAGCTGCGCGCGCATCTCCTGCTGCTGAGCGGCCATCTGCTCGAGCGCACGCTGCACTTCATCCGGATCGAGATTCGCGAGCGCCTCACGCATCTGGTCCATCTGCTGCC
>CAYLME010000013.1:0-37026 GCA_964384585.1 uncultured Gemmatimonadaceae bacterium
CGTCGGCGTTGACCCACTCGACGCGCGGATCGGCAATCTTGCTGCGTGCCAGCGTGAGCATCGCATCCGAGAAGTCGACGGCCGTGACCCGCCCGGCCGCCGTCATGCGCTCCAGCAGCACCAGCGTCAGGTTGCCGGTGCCGCAGCCGAGATCGAGTACATGCTCATCGCTGCGGACGCCGAGGTCATCCACGGCCGCGCGCAGCCGCTCGAGGAACGACGGCGTCGCGACGCGCGCATCCCAGGCACCCGCGATCCCGTCGAAGAATGCGCGGGTATCAGGCATGCGTGGCTCCGCGGCGGCGTATCGCGAGAACGAGGGCTGGAACGACGACGATCATGAGGATGATTCCGGGCCAGCCGGACAGCAGCGACAGACCGGCGACGAAGCCGGCCGGCAGGTCGAGCAACGCGGCGGCCGCATACATCAACAGGAAGTTGACGACCCGGCCGAGCAGCAGCACCGGTACGAGGATAAGCAGCGGGTTCGCGTCCGGGAACCGCGCCGTCGCAACCCCGATGCACAGCGCCATCAGCGCGAGCTCCGTCGCCATGACGAACGCGACGGGCGGAAACAGCGGTGGCATGCCCGTCACTGCGGCAGACACGAGCGGTACCATCAACGCCGTCAGGACGGCAATGCGCGGACTCACGAGGAACGCGAGCGCGACCAGCGGCAGGTACATCGGCATGAACACATGGCCGAGCTGCAGCACGTGAAACAGCGTCGGCAGCAGCAGCGCGGCGGCACCGAACAGGCCGCCGAACGCGAGGTCACGTGCGGTGACGCCGCGCCGGGCCGTCACGGGCGCCTGCGTTTCGGTCACGTGCTGCATCAGCGACTGCGCGCCTGCAGGCCGACACTGATGCCGCGGCCGGGCATCGGGTAGCCGGCCATCATCTGGTACTCCTCGTCCAGCAGGTTGTCGGCTTCGATGTGCAGGCTCAGGTTCGACGTGACGTCCGCGGATACGCGCGCATTCAGCAGCGTGTAGTCCGGCAGGCGGTTCTGTGCGAAGTCCGCGCCGTACAACCCTGCGACGTGCTGCACGCCCAGCCGCGCTGTCACGCGGTCCCAGGCGTAGCGCGCACCAGCGCCGAGATGGTGCTTCGGATGCGAAAGCGTCAGGTCACCCACGTCCAGATAGCCGTACGACGCGTCGAGCGTGAGCTCACGTACCGGCGACGTCGTCACGGCGACCTCGCCGCCACGGTGTTCGAAGCGACCGGTGTTCTCGAGCTGCAGGTTCGGCGGAGCGCCGACCGTGCGGATCATGTTCGTCCCTTCCATCACATACGCGGTCACTTCCACCGACGTCGCATTGCGGAACCGCTGCTGTACACTGACCTCGTGGCTCCACATGCGTTCGGGCTCGAGGTCCGGCGTCGGTGCCGGGAAGAGGTAGAGCTCCCGGATGGTCGGGCTGCGGAAACCGCGCGCCGAGTGTGCGCGCAGCGTCGTCGTTTCGGTCATGTTGACGGCAATGCCGACCTGCGGCGCGAGCTCCGCGCCATACTCGCTGTGATGGTTCATGCGCACGCCGCCGGTCAGTATGACCCGCGCGTGCAGCGGCAGGTGCAGCATGCCGAAGACGCCGAGCTCGTCCACGTCGTGCTCACCCCAGTCCATGCCGGTCGTATCGTTGCTCGCCTCGCCGCCAAACCGTTTTGCATCCGCACCCAGCGTGAGCGTGCTCTCACCGCCCAGGCGCAGTGCCTGATGCAGCTGCAGTCCAGCGGAGTAGTCGGTCGAGCGGAAGCCGTCGTGCAGACGGTGCTTGCCGAAGTTGACGAAGACGCGCGTCGCGCCGGACACGACGTCGCCACTGTTCTCGAGCGCGACGCCCGCGCTGCCGCGCAGGATGTCCACCCAGTTGTCGGTGCGCGGCGCCGCGAACGGACCGGGATCGAAGGTCTCCAGGTTCGAAACGGCCGCGTCGGCGAGGAGCGTGAAGCGCGGGGAGATCGGCGTGGCACCGCGGATCGAGCCGTTGTCGATGGCGAACGACGACCATGGCCGATGGCCGTCCGTGCGATAACTGCTGCCCGAGAGCGTGACACCGCTCGCTGTGCCGATCCCGTAGGACACTGTGCCCTCGAAGCGACGCGTGTCGTGCGTGCCATAGGAAGCACCGCCCTCGAAGGATGCGCCGGGCAGCCAGTTGCGCCGCGTGATCACGTTGATCACACCACCCATCGCGCTCGTGCCGTACAGCACGTTGGCAGGGCCGCGCACGACTTCGACGCGCTCGACGCCGCTGCTGACGTGCGTGTCAGGAATCGGATGGCCCATCAGCCCCATCATCTGCGGCCGGCCATCCGTCATCACGAGCACCTGCGTGTTCGGTGAGCCGCCCACACCGCGGATCGTGATACGGCCCGCCGAACCCTGTGCGACGCCGTAGCCGAGCACGCCGCGCTGTGTCACGAAAACTCCCGGCGTCTGCTCGTTCACGACCTGCAGCACGGACGCCGCACCACTCTCACGAATCTGCGCGCGCGACAGTACCGACACGGCGTTGGGCAACCGGCTGCGCAACGTCTCCAGGTGCGTGATCGTCACGACGAGCGGGTCCAGCGCGATCACACGCGAGCTGTCAGGATCCGTCGCGTTCTGCGCCGCAAGAGGCCGCACCGCGACCAGCGTCCCAAAAACAAGCAGCATCAGGGCAGACAGGGACGCGGTCTTCCGGTTCCGCCCGCGCGAGCAATCGTGAGAGGCGATCATGGTTCCACCGCCGTGAGTGAGAGATGACTGTGCTTGACGCCCTTGAAGCCACCGAGCAGGTCGCTCATCCGCCGCATCGCACCGACCTTGCCGCGCAGCAGGATGACTTCCAGACAGTTGTGATGATCGATGTGCACATGCGTCGTGCTGATGATCGAATCACCGTGATCATGCTGCACCGCGATCAGCCGATCCTGCAGCTCGCGCTGATGGTGATCGTATACGAGCGTGAGAACACCGAAGCCGCGCGCCCGATCGTTCGCCGTCGTCGCTTCGACCAGCCGCGTACGCACGAGATCGCGTACCGCCTCCGACCGGTTCACCTGGCCGCTGCGCTCGATCCACTCGTCGAACCGCTCGAGCAGGTCCTCGTCCATCGACACACCGAACCGGATCACACGCACGCTCCGTCCACAGGGTGGCACCAACAGTGCCAAACGTAGCACGCAGTACACGGAGCGTACAGTGCGGATTCGCCCGACGCACTGTGGGGACGATGCCCTGTGTGTGCATACCATGGACGGACGTTCCGCGAATGGGTACACGTTTTGCCCATTTCAGTCGTGACATCCGGTGGAGAGAGCATCATGCAGCAGATTCCAGTTGGTCCAGGCAGTGACGACGGCGGCGCGGGCGGGCAGCGCGCAGCGATTCACGAGGTGCTCGACGATCTCGCGTACCAGCGGGTCGGGCTTGCCAACGTGGTGTACTGGGGCGTGCCGGGCTCGAATCGCTGGGTGCTGATCGACGCAGGCGCGCGCGGGACTGCGTCCGTGATCGTGGCGACGGCCGACGCACGCTTTGGCCGCAACGCACGTCCGGAAGCGATCGTGCTGACGCATGCACACTTCGATCATGTGGGTGCGCTCGAGACGCTGGCCGAGTTGTGGGACGTTCCCATTTACGCGCATGAACGCGAGCTGCCCTGCCTGGACGGGCGGGCATCCTGCGCGTCGCCGGATGAAGAGTTCGCAGGTGGGCGGCCGTCTGCGCTCACGCGCTTGCGTCTGAACGAACCGGTGGACGTGAGCGCGCGCCTGCTGATCCTGCCTCCCGATGGCTCGGTTCCGCCGATGCCCGGATGGCACTGGGTGCATACACCCGGTCACACGCGGGGCCATGTCTCGCTGTGGCGCGAGGAGGATCGTACGCTCATCGCGGGCGACGCCGTCATCACGACGTCGCACGAGTCGGCGTATACGGTTGCGGATCAGCCGCCCGAGTTGCATGGTCCGCCCATGTGGAATTCACAGGATCGGACAGCGGTGCGCGAATCGGTCGAGCGGCTGTCGCTGCTCGGGCCCGAGGTGCTCGTGACCGGCCATGGCCGCGCGATGAACGGCCAGCCGCTGCGTGAGGGACTGGCGGCGCTCGCGCTCGAGTTCGATGACCAGTCCGTATCCAGGCGGCGCGCCGACACCCATCGGCCTACCGGCACAGCACTCCGCAGCGCATCCAGGGCGCCGTGACAGAACCGCGTACCGCGGTGGCAGATCCGCATCGCGGCCAGCCCGTCCTCTCTGCAGGCAGGGACATCGCGGATGCGCGTGGGGTGATGATCCTCAGCCACGGTCGCGGCGCGACTGCGGAAAGCATCCTCCAGCTGGCCGCAGCGCTCGACCATGACGGCTTCGCCTACTTCGCACCGCAGGCGGCCGGCAACACCTGGTACCCGCAGAGCTTCCTCGCGCCGATCGAGCAGAACGAGCCGTTCCTGAGCTCTGCACTCGCATTCCTCGCGCGCGTAGTGGAGCACGTGCTCGGCGCGGGGACGCCTCCGGAGCGGCTCATGTTGCTCGGCTTCTCACAGGGCGCATGCCTCACATCGGAGTTCACCGCGCGCAATCCGCGTCGCTACGGCGGGATCGCCGCACTGACCGGTGGCCTCATCGGTCCCGACGGCACACCGCGTGAGTACAGTGGCTCGCTGGACGGAACGCCCGTCTTCCTCGGCAGCGCGGACCCCGACTTCCACATTCCCGTGGAACGTGTCGATGAGACGGAGCGCGTGTTCACGGGCATGGGTGCCAGCGTAACGAAGCGGATCTACCCGGGGATGGGTCACACCGTGAACGACGACGAGCTCGATCACGTGCGCGCGATGATGGCGCGCGTTGCCGGGGGTTGACCTCCCCCGGGTAACCGAGCGTGGCCGGAGGTTGACCCACTCCGAGTAGCCCCGCGTCGCCGGAGGTTTGACCCCCGAGTACCCGCGTCGCCGGGGGACCAGCGACTCCGCGTGCAGCCGTGCCTGCCTGCCCAGGCCGTCCGGCATCCCCCATGCGGCATTAGTCCCGGTTCACGACAGCGATGGCCGCTGATAGCCGTATTATGTGCGGAAAATGCGTCAACGTGGCTGGTGAGATGCCACCGTATGATGCAGACGCGCATCATATTCGACGCATTGCCAGCGCATTCTGTCAGCGGATGAACCGTGCGGCTATCGTGCAGGCGGTTATCGGCTGCCGGCCGATTATCGCATTCTGAACGTTATCACGAACATCAGGACGAAGCGTGCAATTCCTGCGCGATCTGATCGAGCGGCGCGTATTCCGCTATCTCGTTGCATATGGGGCGGGTTCCTGGGCGGTACTGGAGCTCATCGATCAGCTGGTGGGCAACGAAATGCTGCCGGCCGTCGCGTACCGCGTGGTACTGACGCTCGTGATCTGCGGTTTGCCGGGGGCGCTCGTCGTGTCGTGGTTCCACGGTGCGAAGGGGCGGCAGGAGATTCCGCCGATCGAGCGCTGGCTGCTCGCAGCGGTTGCGATCTTCGCGCTGGTCACCACGGGTTTCGTCACGAGGATGGGCGTCGGTGAGAGTCCGGGCCCGGCTGCGGCACTCGCGGCGACCGAGGACGCAGCACGCGTAGCGGTGCTGTACATGGAGCCGCGCGGCGGTGACGACGCGGAGTTCCTGGCGTCCGGTCTGACCGAGGCGCTGATCGATGAGCTGAGTGCCGTGAATGGACTGCACGTCGTATCGCGGAACGGAGCACAGCTGTTCCGTCATACGCCGGCGTCACCGGACAGTGTGGCGCGCACGCTCGAGGTCGGCTCACTGGTCAGCGGCACGGTCTCCGTCGCGGGTGACCGTGTGCGCGTGGACGTCGCGCTGACGAGTGGAGCACGCGGCGAGCAGCTTGCGCGTCGTCGACTGGACCGGCCGCGCACCGAGATCTTCGCACTGCAGGACGAGCTTGCCGATACGGTTGCGGTCTTCCTGCGTCGCGCCATCGGGCGGGAGCTGGGCGCGCGGTCGCTGCGAGGCGCGACGTCGTCTGTGCATGCATGGGAGCTCGTGCAGCGGGCGGAGCGGGAGCAGGACGACGCTGCGCAGTTGGTCGCAGCGGGCGATCTGCACGGCGCGGAGCGGATGCTCACGTCGGCGGACTCGCTCCTGGCGCTTGCCGAAGTCGAGGATGCGGCGTGGAGGTTGCCCGTTCTGCGCCGCGGCTGGGTGGCGTACGCGCAGTCGCGGCTGGGCGGGATGGACCGTGCCCACAACGAGGAATGGATCGACCGCGGGCTGGCGCACGCGCAGCGCGTGCGTGCGGCGCATCCCGACGATGCCGATGCGCTGGAGCTGAGCGCAACGCTCCGGTACTGGCGCTACCTCCTGAACCTGGCGGGGACACCAGCCGAAGCGGACGAGCTCTTTCACGGCGCAGAGCGCGACTTCCGTGCTGCGATCGCCGCGTCTGGCGGCACGCGCGCATCGGCGCAGAACTCGCTCAGTCACCTGCTGATCAGGAAGGGCGAGCTGGCAGAAGCGAAGCTGAATGCGCTGCAGGCCTACGCGAGTGATCCGTTCCTCGAGAACGTGCACCTCACGCTGTGGCGCATCTTCACCGCGTCGTGGGGGCTGCAGGACGCGGTGGAAGCCGGACGCTACTGCAACGAGGGCGCGCGGCGTTTTCCCGATGATTTCCGGTTTTCACAATGCCGGCTGATGCTGCTGGCATTGCCGGGTATGGAGCGCGGCCTGGGCGATGCCTGGCATGTGCTGGACGAGTTCACGGACGCGAGCCCGCCGCAGGTGCGCGAGGTCAACCGACGCCGCGGGATGATGTACATCTCGATTGCGCTCGCGCACGCGGGGATGGCCGATTCCGCTCGTGCAGTCGTCTATGCAGCGCGGGCATCCGCTGATATCGATCCGCTGCGCGATCTGCCGCACCTCGAGTCCATCACATGGACGGCACTCGGCGATCCCGGCGAGGCCATTCGTCAGCTCGAGCTCTACCTGAGCGCGAACCCGCAGGCACTCGAGGGATTGCGGGCGGACGCGGCGCGGCGTGCTCTACCGTGGTATCACCAGGCACTGCTCGATGAGCCCCGCTTCCGGGCACTCGTCGGGCTGAATTGACTTTTTTCATTCGGAGACCCATGAACCGCATTCGCCGTTCCCTGGCCGCAGCAATCGCAGCCATCCTGGTGGTGTCCTGCACCGATGATGCAACGATGCCGATCGGTCCCGAGCCGATCGTGACCAGCCGAACATACCAGGGCGGCGGCGGGAGCGGCGGCGGCGCATGCGACCTGGTGAGTGGCATGAGCGTCGACGTGAAGAGCTGGTTCCCGAAGCCGGAACGCACGGATGCCGAGAAGGTGATGAAGGCGCTGGCGGCAGCCTGCGTAAACGAAGACACAAAGCTGCGCACGCAGCTGTCGACCACGCTGCTGCAGGGCATGGAATGGATCGTGGACGCAGGTCGCGGCGGTGATGCGGCCATCGGCTCTCGCCTGGCGAATGAACTGCTCGCGTGCACGACGGACGCGGGATGCACGAGTACGGCGCTGCCCGGGATCGACCTGGCCAGCGCGCTGTCAGCGTCGGCAGGAATCTTCCGCGTCTACACCGGTGACATGGACGGGCCGGCTGTCGCACGTGGCGTCATGCCCTTCGTGGACTTCGACGGCCGCCAGAACACGGCCCTGTTCGGTGTCGAGTTGACCGGTGGCTGGTCGTGGACCGCGGCAAACGGCGGCACTCCCCTCGTGCTGCTCTACGGGGCTCCGGTCGTCGACGATCCGCTGACACTGCTCGAGCCCGGCTTCGGCGCGCTCCAGTACGACGTCAAGCGCTGGCCACGGAACGGGCCGTTCGTCGGTGACAATATCGTGCACTTCGCCGCCTGCTTCGCATCGGAAGTCGCGTTGCCGCACGATCACGCCACGGGCCAGTCCACGCAGCCGCGCATGCAGCGGGAGAACACGCTGCTGACCACGTACGTGCCGACGTTCTGTCCGCCGACCGGCGGAGCGCTGCAGGCATCGCTGCTGGGTAGCGTCATCGCAGTGACCCGCTCGGTTCTCCCGGCGCGCTGGCTCGCAATGTTCTCGGATATCCGCACACCGGTCGTAGGCGGTTCGGCGCTGGACTTCAGCCGGTTCGCGCCTGTCGCGGCGGACGTCGGTGGGCGTATCGAGATGGTGAGCGGGCCCGCGGAAGTCGTGAAGGCCGGCACATCGATCGGCCCGATCGTGGTTCGCGGGCTGTCGGGCGGTGGCACACCGATGGAGCGTGTCCGTGTGAATATGTACATCGAGAAGAACCGCGGTATACCTGCCGGCGCCGTGCTGATCGGTAACACGAGCGGCTACACCAACGAGATCGATGGCACCGTCACGATCGACGGCCTCACGATCAGGAAGCCCGGCGGCTATACGATCTGTGTGCGCGGCGAACTCGACGGGTTCACCTTCCAGGAGGTATGCTCCGCGAAGTTCCACATCCGCAAGTGAGCGGCGGCGACACCGTCGATGGCGGGTAGTGTATCGGCAGATCGGAGCAGGCCGCGCCGGGATCATTCATCCGGCGCGGCCTGTTGACGATGCGCCAGCAGAAGCCCGCGGCGCCGTGAACCCACACGGCCGCAGTTCTCGCTCCGCGACTCAGGGGTGAACGCCGGTTGTTGGCTGAGCTAGAAGATCGCGTTCACGGCATACGCACTGACATACGCCAGTACGAGCATGTAGCTGAACTGCAGTGCCGGCCATTTCCAGCCGCCGGTTTCGCGTTTGACGGCTGCGATCGTGGACATGCACTGCAGGGCGAACGCGAAGAAGACGAGCAGTGCAAGTGCGCCGCCGAAGTCGAGATCCTGCTTCAGCGAATCCTGGATCTCGATCGAGCCTTCGTCGGCATTCTCGACGCCGTAGATCGTGCCGAGCGTGCCGACGATCACCTCGCGTGCGGCAAGCGAAGAGATCAGGCCGACACCGATCTTCCAGTCGAAGCCGAGCGGCTCGATTGCGGGCTCGATCACCTGCCCGGCCACGCCGAGCGCGCTCTGCTCCAGCGGCGGCGCCTCACCGCCCACGCGCGGCACCTGCATCAGCACCCAGAGCGCGATCGTGACACCCAGAATGATGCGGCCGATGCGCAGCAGGAAGACGCGGCTGCGGTCGATCAGCCGGAGCATGATCGAGCGCAGCGTCGGAATGCGGTACGGCGGCAGCTCCATCACGAAATGGGCGGCCCGTCCGCGCAGCAGCGTGCCCTTGAGAACGAACGCGGTGAGTACGGCCGCAGTGGCACCGAGCACGTAGAGACCGAGCAGCACGGCCGCACGCGTGCCCAGGAACGGACCGAGCAGCGGCTGCTCCGGGATGAACGCCGCGATCAGCATCGCGTACACGGGCAGTCGCGCCGAGCATGTCATGAACGGCACGACGAAGATCGTCGCGAGCCGGTCACGCTCGTCGGGGATCGTGCGTGCGGCCATGATTGCGGGCACCGCGCACGCGAAGCCGGACAGGAGCGGCAGAAACGCGCGCCCCTGCAGTCCCACGCGGTGCATCGAGCGATCCGCGATCACCGCAGCGCGCGCCATGTACCCGGAATCCTCGAGCAGCCCGAGGAAGAAGAACAGGATCAGGATCTGCGGCAGGAACACGATCACGCTGCCGACACCCATCCACACACCGTCGATCAACAGCGAACGCAGCCACGTGTCCGGCATCAGCGCGCGCGCCCACTCCCCCGACGTCGCGACCAGCGCCTCGACACCATCCATCAACGGTGTCGCCCATGCAAAGATCGCCTGGAAGACGAGCGCGACCATCACCGTGAAGACCAGCGGCCCCGCGATACGATGCAGCAGGACGGCATCGAGCCGTTCCGTCAGCTTCGGGCTGGACGGCGCGACGTAGCCCGACCGCCCGGTGGCCAGGCGGACACGACCGCGTCGCGTGACGAAGACGTCCACGACCGGCAGGTCGATGCGCCTGGGTGAGCGCGCCGGTGCATGCCCTGCGGTGTCGCCCGGCGCGCCGTCGCCATTCGAAGAGGGTGCCGCGACGTCGCTGCCCGGAGCGGGTGCCGGCGGATTTGCGCCGTCAGGGGCGCCTGTCGCATCCGATGTCCGCACCTCGACGCGCTCGAGGTACGCACGCACGCGATCAACGCCGGTGCCGGCACGTGCGGATGCGTACACGACGTCGAGCCCCAGCTCCTCGGCCAGCTCCTTCTCGTCCAGCCGCCCACCGCCCGCCTCCAGCTCGTCCGCCATGTTCAGGACGAGCAGCGTCGGCAGGCCTGCCTCGAGTACGGGCTCGACCAGCATGAGCTGTGACTCGAGGCGCGTGGAGTCCACGATCAGGATGACGGCGTCCGGCCTCGGCAGCCCCGGTAGCCGGCCCTCCAGCGCATCACGCGTGACGCGCTCGTCCAGCGACTTCGCAGAGAAGCCATGCAGACCCGGCAGATCGACCAGCGTGACCGAGCGACGATCTCGCAAATGGACCTCGCCCAGCTTCTTCTCGACCGTCACCCCCGGGTAGTTCGCCACCTTCTGGCGCAGACCCGTGAGACGGTTGAACAGCGTGGATTTTCCGGAGTTGGGTGGCCCGATCAGGGCCACCAGCGGCGAACGGCCGGCCGAAGGACTTTTTGCCGCCCCTGCTGCCCTGTCAGCGTCGGAGCGGCGCTCTGCTGTGCCCGGCATGATGGCGCTCAGGCGTCAGCGGTGAGCTTCACGCAGAGACAGCCCGCCGTCTCGCGGCGTACCGCGATCAACAGGCCATCGACCAGGAGGATCGGATCGCCCGAGGGCGACTGGCGGACCGGACACATCCGACAGCCTGGCAGGATTCCACGCTCCAGCAGCGGCTCGACCTCGTCCAGCGGCAGGTCGATGCTGACCAGCTCGACCATCTGGCGCAGCGGCACTTCCCGCAGCGTCAGCGCGTCCGCGTCCACTGTGGCGGTGGCGCGGTCCCGATTCCATCGAAGCTGTGCCGCAACGCGGCGTACGAGGTTACCCATGAGACCGGAGTTTGAGAATCGTTCTCAAACAAGCTGGCAGGCGGGGGGCACAGCGTCAAGAGCAGGAAAGCAGTAGACGCCGTGGTAGAAATCCCTACAACGGATGCGGGCGGGCCGCGGTCGAGGGAGGACGCCGGGTGCTGACCGGCCAGGGCGCTAGTCCATCACCGCGAGCGCCCGATTCCGCAGCTGTTGCCCGTACTTTCTCCGGTGGGCGGCCTTCCGCTCGATCAGCTCGACCACGGCGGGACCGAAGTCCACGCCTTCGATCCTGCCGGCGGCGTTCAATCCGCCGGAGCTGATCACGTTGATCTCGACCAGCTTGTCGCCGACGATGTCGATCCCGGCGTCGAAGATGCCATCGGCCACGAGTCGCGGCCGTACGGCTTCGGCAATCTCCAGGATGCGCGGCGTGATCTCGGCCTTCGCGGGTTTGCCGCCCGCGCTCATGTTGCTGCGGAAGTCGCCTTCGGCGCCGATGCGGCGGATCGCTGCGTACTTGCCGTCCACGATGAGGGGCTTGCCGTTGAAGAGGAACAGGCGGATGTCGCCGTCCTTTGCAGCGGGCAGGTATTCCTGCGCGATGATATAGCTCGTGCGCGAGATCGATTCCACGATCTGTTTCATGTTCGTGTCGTCGCGGCCGAGCAGGTAGACGTCCTGGCCGCCGTAGCCGCGCAGCGGTTTCAGCACGATGCGCTTCTTCTGTTCCTCGTAGAAGCGTTTCACCTCGTCGTAGCTGCGCGTGATGATCGAGCGCGGTCGCACTGACTCGGGAAACTGCTCGAGGTACATCTTGTTGATCGCGTATGACAACGTGTACGGATGGCTCAGCACGATGACGCCGTGCAGTACCGCCATCTGTCCGAAGACGATTCCGGCGTCCACTTCCCACGGCCGGTCGATCGGCTGCTCGAGCGGATTGTATCGCAGGTAGAGCACGTCGAGGTCGCCGGTCTCGATCGTGGTCCGTGGCCTGTCCGGTCCCTGGATCGCCTGCAGGAACGCTTCCTGGCTGTCGGCGCCGTCACGCGGCGCCTTGCGGCCGACCGCGGAGACTCTGCCGTCCGAATGGTACGTCAGTTCGCCGACGCTGATCATGTACACGGTGTGTCCTGCGCGCGCCGCTGCGCGCGCGATGACGGTGGTCGCAGCGGGCGGCACCTCGGTATCGACGTCGTTCACGACGATCCCGATCTTCAGTCGGTCTCGGGGCATATCATCTCCGTAGGGGTGATGCCGCGCTGTACGGATGCGAGTCGTTCGCGGGCGGCACTGTCGTCCAGCACGCGTGGTATGAGCGGCGGATCGCGCAGAATGCGGCGATAGCGCAGCTCACGGATGATCGGGACGTGTTTCTGCGCGATCTTGCCGATGTAGAGCGACTCGAGCGGCACGCCCTTGCGCAGCAGCGCGAGCAGTTCGATGAGTCCGCGCAGGTAGATGAAGTCGCGTGTGAAGCCGCCGGACTGGTGCACGCGCAGCGTGATGTGCCAGGCGCCGCCGGGGCTGTAGCCGTACTCGTCGCGCAGTATGCGGAACGTGTCGACGAAGCTGGCGCCGTCCTCGACGGACCTGGCCGCGACGACGCGTGCGGCGAGGAGTCGCATGCGGGTGCGGTCGAGCCCGCCAGCCAGGAATTCGGACAGTACAGCCAGTCCCTCCTGCAGTTCGTCATAGCCCGCCAGCCCCAGGGAAAGCTGTTCGAGCGGCTGCGCGCTGCCGTTCACGTACGTGAGCACATGGGTGCCGACCTCGTGATGCAGCAGCGCTTCGACCCGGTCGGGATCGAGCCGCAGGTCGTCGCCGATCAGCAGGTTGCCGCGCGAGACCATGAGGCCGCTGATGTCCGGCCGGATCTCTGCGGTGGTCGTGAGCGCGGGATACAACGTCCTGTAGTGATCGAGCTCAGCGAGGGCGCGGTCGCGGAATGCGCGCGCATCCACGGTTCGACCGATGCGACGTCGCGCACGCGGCACGCTCGCGAGCAGGTCGCGCGCCGCGTCCAGCAGTGCATCGGAAACGGTGCCATACAGTCGCTGGCTGCTGAAGCGGAAATCGGCAGAGCCGCGCTCGCCGAGCATGGTCAGCAGCGTGTCCAGCTCGGTGCGCTTGTCCTGATAGAGGTCCGCGATCGCAGGATCATCGATCTTCTCCATCTCGAGCGCGAAGAGCTTGCGCTTGAGCAGGTCGGGATCCATCGGCAACAGCCGGTAGTTGAACTGCGGATCGCGGTCGAACCCGTCCGCCTCGAACCGTGCGTGTGCCTCGGACTCGTTCACCGGTGAGGTGAGGAGCAGCACGTCGAAGGACCGCTCGATCGTGCAGAGGGCGCGGTCGATGCTCCACGCGACGTCCGGCAGCGTGCGAGCGCCGAGTCCGAGGTGATGCGTGACGTCTGCGCTCGTCTGTACACGAACGAACTCGTAGATCGACCGGCGCAGCGCCTGTGAGAACGCGCGCTGCATCTGTCGCAGGAAACGCGGGTAGATTGCGCCCGACGCGGGATTGCGGAATACGGGTGGCACCTCTATTCCGAGCAGCAGGACCTCCTGCTGCCACGTCTCGCTGACACTGAACAGCTGTGGCCGCCCCGGCGGATGACGCTCGTCACTGGTCCGCATCACGACATCGAGACCGGGTCGCAGTGCCGCCACGTCCTCGAGCGCGCGTACCAGCCGCGCGGTCGTCTCCGGCGCGGGCTTCGCCGGTGCGCGCACCGTGAAACGGCGCGCGCGCGGATCATCGGCGGCCCAGACCTCGATTACGACGAAGGCGCCGTGCTCGGTCGAGCCGTCCTGTGCGATGCGGCGCACCAGCTCGCGCGTTTCTGCGTCGTCCTCGTCCCGCACCAGGAGCCACGACGCTTCCCCGGCGATCAGCCTGGCAGTGCCCGCATCTTTCCGGTCGCGCGGCTCGCGGTAGACGAGCAGAAAGGGCAGTGCGGGATCGAGCACGAGCGTGCCGCCGCCGGGCAGGGCATAATGCCCGCCTTCGTATGCCAGTTGCTGCAATTCTCCGCGCGCCATCGTCTCCAGCCGTCGGGTGCTCGGACTCCACGGGGGTCCGCCACAAGCAAGGAGTTCGCCATCGTGGCGGATTGCGGTGCGGTGTTTGCCTGTATGCAGCAGAGGCCGGCACGTCGTGCCGGCACTGGATCCTTACCAGCGAGCACGATGCGAGAGCGGTTCACCCTTGGTGTCGAGGAAGAGTACCTGCTCGTGGACCCTGCCACGGGCGAGCTTCGCAGCGAAGGCGCGGTCGTCCTCGAGACGGACCGCAGCGGTGCGGTGGTCGGTGAGGCGCAGGAGACGCTGGTGGAGATCGGCACGCCGGTCGTGCGTGACGGCGCGGAACTGATGGAGCGCCTGCGCGAGCGCCGCTTTCAGGCGGCCGCGGCGGCCGCAGCCGTCGATCTCGACCTGCTCGCGCTCGGCACGCACCCGATCAGCGGCTGGAAGGGCCACGAGCTCGCGCAGTCGGAGCGCTCGCTCATGCTGTACGAGCGATTCCGTCACATCGTGCGGCTGGATCACATCTGCGGCATGCACGTGCATGTCGCGGTGCCGGACCGCTACGACCGCGTGACGCTGATGAACCGCGTGCGTGCCTGGACGCCGCACCTGCTCGCGCTCGCGGCCAGTTCTCCGTTCCATGCCGGCGAGGACACCGGCTTCGCGTCGATCCGCACGATGATGTGGCGGCGCTATCCGCTGAGCGGGGCACCGCCCTGTTTCGCGTCGGCGGAGCAGCACCAGCAGTTCATGGACACGCTGATCCGCAGCGGCATGATCCCCGACGAGCGCACGGTCTACTGGAGTGTGCGACCGAGCCCGCGCTATCCCACGCTCGAGCTGCGGGTCTGCGACGTCTGTCCGAGCATCGGTGACGCGGTCGCGATCGCCGTACTCTCACGGGCGCTCGTGATCGCAGCGGCGGAGAACGTGCTGCCGGACCCCTCGGATGTCCTGGCAGATCCGTTGCACGACGTGGTCGTGCGCGAGAACGAGTGGACGGCCGCGCGCGACGGCCTCGACGCGGAGCTCGTCGCCCCCGATCGGCCGGGTGCCCGCATGTCGCTACGCGCATCGCTCCACGAGCTGCTGGAGCTGGTCACACCCATAGCGGAGTCGCTCGGGGATGCGGATGCACTGGAGGGGATCGGCACGATCCTGACCCGCGGCAGTGCGGCGCAGCGGCAGCGAGCCCTGCACGCGAACGATCGTGACCTGCTGCCGGTCGTGCGCTGGGCCGTGGAGGAAACGCGCGCGGGAATCGGCATGGACCGGCGGGCCGCGCGGCGCGACGACATCACGGACGGGTTCTCGATGGCCCTGTGAAGCCGCCCGCGACTCGCTGAATCCCGTCTTTCGCAGTATGATGCAGGCCGAAACCGGAAAATTCACCCCGGACCTGCATTGCCCATGCATCCGCTCCGCACGCTCACCGCGGCCCTCGTCGCCGTGGTCGCGGCAGTACTGCCGCTAAGCGCCCAGCAGCTGGACGCCACGGAGAGTCGCATCGTCCAGGCGGTCGCCGCCAACCAGCGGCAGGCCATCTCGCTCCTCGAGCAGATCGTCAACATCAACAGCGGCACGCTGAACGCAGCCGGGCAGCGTCGTGTATACGACGTCCTTGCCCCGCGCTTTGAGGCGCTCGGCTTCGATGTCCGCTACGTCCAGGCCGCGGTGCCGAACCGCGGCGGCCACCTCGTCGCGACACGCACGGGCACGCGCGGCAGGCACCTCCTGCTGATCGGCCACCTGGACACGGTCTTCGAGGAGGACAGCCCGTTCCAGGCATGGACGCTCGTGAACGACAGCATCGCGAAGGGCCCGGGCGCCGCCGACATGAAGGGCGGCGACATCGTCATCTGGTCGGCGCTCGAGGCGATGCACGCTGCCGGCGCGCTCGACGGCACCTCGATCACGGTCGTCATGACCGGCGACGAGGAGCGGCCGGGCGAGCCGCTCGAGGAAGCGCGCCGCGCGCTCATCGAGGCCGGCGCGGCCGCTGACATCGCGCTGGGTTTCGAGGGCGGCACGGCCGGCTACGGCGTGATCGCACGCCGCAGCTCGACGGACTGGCGCGTGGACATCGAGGCGCGCACCGCGCATTCCTCGGGCGTCTTCTCCGAGGGCATCGGTGCCGGTGCGATCTACGAAGCCGGTCGGATTCTCGAGGACTTCTATTCCGAGATCCGCGGCGAGGAGTACCTGACGTTCAACGCGGCGACGATCGTGGGCGGGACCGAAGCGACCTGGGATGACGAGACGGCGCGCGGCAGCGCATTCGGCAAGACGAACGTGGTTCCGCCCACCGTCGTGATCACCGGTGACATCCGCACGATCACCGATGAGCAGCTCGAGCGGACGCGGCAGAAGATGCGTGACATCGTTGCGCGGCCGCTGCCGGGCACCACGTCGCGCATCACGTTCGGCGACGGCTACCCATCGATGCCGCCGACCGACGCGAATCATGCGCTGCTCGCGCAGCTGAGCAGTGTGAGCGAAGCGCTCGGCACGGGGCCGCTCCAGCCGTTCGATCCGGGCCAGCGCGGTGCCGCGGATATCTCGTTCGTCGCATCCATGATCGAGGCGGGCATCGACGGTCTCGGTCCGGAAGGCAGTGGCTCGCACACGGTGAACGAGACGGTCAACCTGAATTCGATTGAGCGCGCAGCGAAACGGGCTGCAGTGCTGATGTACCGGCTGACGCGATAGTCTGCAGAACTGGAGTGACACGCATGATCGTTCGGACGCACCGTTTCGTTCCGCTCGCAATCATCGCCATGGCCGGAGCTGCGTGCAGCAGCGCGACCCGGGTGGGTGATGCGGGGGACGAGCACGCGCATGGCACGGCGCAGGCGGCGGCGCACACGTCGCATGCCGGCCAGGACACGGCCGCGCATGGCCACGATGCAGCCACGCATGCTGCGCACATGGCCGATCCCGCGCACGCCGCGCACCATGCGGCGACGCACGGCGCACAGGGTGGCCATGTCATCCCCGCCACGGCAGGCCCCGGCTACACAGTCGCCGACGTGCAGTTCATGCAGCACATGATCGGACACCACGCGCAGGCCGTGACGATGACGGACATGGTGCCCACGCATGGTGCGGGTACGGCGCTGCGGCAGCTCGCGGAGAAGATCGACATCTCGCAGCAGGACGAGATCGGTTTCATGCAGCAGTGGCTGCGTGAGCGCGGCCAGGCCGTGCCGGATCCCGCCGACATGCACGACATGGACATGCCGGGAATGCTGACGCACGAGGAGATGGCCCGTCTCGACGCCGCACGCGGTCTCGAGTTCGAGCGCCTGTTCCTCGAATTCATGATCCGGCACCACGAGGGGGCGCTGGTGATGGTCGAGGAGCTGTTCGTCGCACGCGGTGCGGGACAGGACCCGGACATTTTCCGATTCGCGACGGACGTCGACGCAGACCAGCGCGACGAGATCTACGTCATGCAGGGCATGCTGAACATGCTCGACTCCAGGGGAGGGAAGTAAGCCGATGAGAGTTCATCCGGAACGCACGCGGGCGGTCCGCGCGATCGCAGCAATGGCTGTGGCAGTGATGGCGGCGGTGCCGGTGGCCGCGCAGCAGGACACGGTGGCTACGATGGACGATCCGCGTGTCGGCCTGCGCGCCGGCCCCGGCAACAGCGCGGGCATTTCCGCGGAGCACATGCGGCTCGTGTCATGGACGCCCAAGCCGGAGATGTTCGATTCGACGCGCGGCCTGACATACGTCAACTCGGACCTCGCGTTCCGCGGCGATGTCCTCTACCAGGGCAACTTCAGCGGGTTCTCGACGTGGGACATCAGCGATCCTGCGAAGCCGGCATTGCTGAGCGCAGTGATGTGCGCGACGGACCAGGGCGATCCGTCGATCTACGGCAACCTGCTGTTCATCTCCGCGGAGTCGCCGCGCTCCCGCAGCGACTGCGGGATCCAGGGCGTGGAGGACGGTGCCGACCGCATGCGTGGCGTGCGCATCTTCGACGTGAGCGACCCGGCCAGCCCGCGGCTGATCAAGAACGTGCAGACCTGCCGCGGCTCGCACACACACACGATCGTGCCGGATCCGAACGACGCACGCACGATCTACATCTACGTCGGCGGCTCCTCGGGCGTGCGTGATTCGGCAGAGATGCCGGACTGCTCGGACGGCACGGTCGATGAGAATCCGAACACCGCGCAGTATCGCGTGGACATCATCCGTGTGCCGCTCGATGCGCCCGAGCAGTCGGCCGTGGTCGCCTACACGCGCGTGTTCGAAGGACTGCCGCGCGCACCCGGCCGCGGCGGCGTTGCCATTAGCGATACCGTCACCGGTCGCTTCTCGCAGGGCCCGCGTGGCTGCCACGACCTGACGTCGTATCCTGCGTTCGATCTCGTTGCGGGCTCCTGCGGCAGCTTCGGCATCCTGCTCGATGCGTCGAACCCCGAGAAGCCGGTCCGGCTGGATGCCAGGTCCGACCTCAACTTCTCGCTCTGGCACACGGCCGTCTTCAGTAATGACGCGCGCACCGTGGTGTTCACCGACGAGTGGGGCGGCGGCACGCAGCCGCGCTGTCGCGTCGGCGATCCGGCGCGCCTCGGTGGCAACACGATCCTGACGATCGATGACGGCCGCATGACACAGCACGGCTACGTGAAGATGCTGGCTGCGCAGACCGACACGGAGAACTGCGTCTCGCACAATGGCGGGCTGATCCCCGTCCCCGGCCGCGACATCATGGTCCAGGGCTGGTATCAGGGCGGCGTCAACGTGATCGACTTCACCGATCCGCGGAACCCGGTCGAGATCGCATGGTTCGATCGCGGACCGATCAGCGACAGCGAGCTGATCATCGGCGGTTCGTGGGGCGCGTACTGGTACAACGGCTACATCTACTCGTCCGAGATGGCGCGCGGCCTCGACGTGCTCGAGCTGACGCCGAGCGAGTACATCTCGCAGAACGAGATCGATGCGGCGAAGCTCGTGATCATGGAGGAGTACAACCCGCAGGCGCAGCCACAGCTCTCGTGGCCGGCCGCATTCCCGGTCGTGCGCTCATACCTCGACCAGCTCGTGCGGGGCAACGGTCTGCCCGCGGCGCGCACGCGCGAGATCGCTGCAGCCGTGGACGCTGCGGAGCGCGCGAGCGGCGCGGCACGGCGCCAGCAGCTCGCGCGACTGGCAGGCGCCCTCGATGCAGACGCGGCAGGTGCAGCCGATGCCGCGCGCGTAGGTGCAATGGCGAGTGCGGTGCGCGCCCTGGCAAACGCGCAGTAGTTCGAGACGGCAGCATACGATCGGCCGCGAACGCGGCCGGATTCCGCCGCTCCGTCCCTCGAAGGACGGAGCGGCGTTCGTATTCAGGACATCGGAGTCATGCGTGACGGGAGGTGCGGCGACGACGATCCGTGTCTGACGGCGTCGTCAGGCGTTCAGTTGTGGCCCTGCTCGTTGCCCTGCCGGTGCATGCGCATGTGCTCCATGTCCGAGAGCGTGAGCACGTAGCGCGCGACTGCACGAAGCTGCGCGTCGCTCAGGTGACCCTGTGACTGCATCAGGCCGTAGCGTTCGACCGCATGTGCCGGCAGCAGCGACTTCTCCGCGTCGGGCTCCTTCAGGTATGCGACCATCGCGGACACCGCCGAATCGGCGTCAGCGTAGCGCTGCGCATAGAAACCAGCCGCGTGCGAGATGGGCGGCGCGATCTTCGCCGGCGGCGTAACGGAGTGGCACATCGCGCACACCATGTCGAAGACGGCCTTGCCTTCGGCGTGATCGGCAGCGGGCTGCTGGCCCGCAGCGGGAGTCGCCAGCACACAGCACGCGGCCGCGAGCGCCAGTTTGATCCGCATCGTTCGAACTCCGGTCTGATGGTAGTGGACGGCATGAAGCATAGCGCCTCGTGGCGCCATGTGGCAGTACGCGGCCGCGCTACTGGCCGGGCATTGTCGCAAGTTGCGCCAAGAGAAGGGAGAACCGGGCCCGGGCGCCGCTAGCCGCCGATCAGGATACGTAGCGCGTAGAGCAGCAGGATACCGCCGATCATGGCGGTAAAATTGATCGCATTGCCACGCAGCCCGTGATCCGTCTTGACCTCGGGGATGAGGTCCGATGCCGCGATGTACAGGAAGTTGCCGGCGGCGAACGGCAGCAGCAGCAACACGTCGAAGGTGAATGATGCCGCCCATGCGATGAGCGACCCGCCGAGAAACGTGAGTGCGGAGAGCACGTTGAAGAGGAGAGCGCGGCGTTTCGGCCATCCGCCGTGCACCAGCACGGCGAAGTCGCCCAGCTCCTGCGGCACCTCGTGGGCCGCTGCGATCAGCCAGGTGGTTACACCGAGCCGCACGTCCGTGACGAAGGCCGTGCCCACCGCCAGGCCGCCCAGCAGGTTGTGCAGGCCGTCACCGATGAGGATGAGCCAGGTCAGCGGCTGCTCCTCCCGCGTGCGATCGTGACCGTGGTGCCAGTGCAGGAACTGCTCGAGTGCGAAGAACGTCGAGAACCCCGCCAGGAGCGAGAGCAGGACGGCGGTCTGGTCGCTGGTGCGCGACAGCGCCTCGGGCAGCATGTGCAGCAGAGCGCCGCCCAGCAGAGTGCCCGCGGCGAATGCGACGAGCGGCAGCAGGATGCGCTGCAGCGTCGCCTCGCGCAGTAGCAGTGTGATACTGCCGGTCAGCGCGATGAGCGCCATCGCGACGCCGCTGATGATGATCCATGCGAGCGTGCTCACCGGCCGGAACCGGGCCTTCCCGCACGCGACGAGCGCAATCGCATACGGCGCCGCGTCAGACGATCGTCAGCGATCGGGACGAAGGAGGCCCGGGCGTTCGCCCGGGCCTCGTCCGTCATGTCAGCCCTCGCAGCGCCAGAGCGCACCGGTCGGTGCGTTAGGGTTGAGCTGACACTCGCTCGTCGGGATCGGCAGCCACTCGTACTTGAGCGGCTCACCGAACCGGCGCAGGTCTTCGTAGCGCAGGCCGAACAGGAACAGCTCGTAGCGACGCTGCAGCAGGATCTCGTCGAGGACGGCCGCCTGCGTCGAGTGCGTTACGATCGTGATCGGCGCCAGGCACGGCATCGGATCCGAAGGTTCGGTTCCGGGCGGGGCGCACTGTGTACGCACCTCGTTGATGAGATCGATCGCCGGCGCAAGCTGAATGTTGCGCGCCAGCACCTCGGCCTGGATCAGTCGGATCTCGTCGTACGTGTATACCGGAATCGGCGGGTTGGCCGTCGGGCTGTAACTCGCGAGCGAGTCCATCGGTGCGACGTAGCCAGGCACGTTCGCAGCGATGACCCAGTAGCCGACCCGCTCATCGCCCGTCTCGGCTTCCAGCCGGAACGACTGCTCGGGACGCATCTGCCACGCGTTACCCGAGCGGTACATGATGTTGAAGATCGGATTGCCATCGGCGCTCGAGAACCGGTACTCCGACGTTGCCAGTGGCTCGACACGCTGCGCGGCTGTACTTGCCTGCGTCATGTCGCCGGCCATCAGCGCGAAGCGGGCGATCATCGCGTCGATGCTGTTCTCGAGGTCGAAGCCGTCCGCCAGGACGTCGCCATTGAACTCAGCGGATGCCGGCGTTGCGAGCAACCCGTCGCGTGCCTCGTTGAGCAGCTGCAACGCCCTCGCCAGGCCGACGTCGCGCGTAACGAAGGTCGCCTGTGGATTCGTCAGTCCCGTCTCGATCGGGAACTGCTCATAGAACATCGCCAGGTTCCCGATCGCCAGGCCCTGGTAGAACTTCGCGAGCGCCGTCATGCCCGAGGCGGTGCCTGGCTGGAAATCCACATTCGGGATGGCCGCCAGCAGCTCGTTGGAAAGCGTGATCACGCGGTACATGCCACTCCACGGATCATTCGTGATGCCGGTCGTCGGTAGATCCAGCACCTCGCCGGCGTCGGCCTTCTGATAGTTGGCGAAGGCAGCCGTGCCGGCGCCGATCTCGTCGGCGAGCAGACCCGTGCTCGTGACCACGTAGCCGTGCTGGTTGCTGTATTCCGCCTGCAGCCCGATGCCGAGCGATTTCACGCCCGCCGGGTTGTTGAGCACCACGTCGGCGGACGGGAAGTTCGGGTCTACGAGGTCCAGGTCACACGCTGCAGCCGTCAGCGCAAGGCCGAGCGTGAGCGCGTTCAGCGCGCGTCGCATATTCATCATTGAGTTCCTCATATCAGTAGCTCATCCGCACGCCGAAGGTGAACTGGCGCGGAGTCGGATAGACGGCGAAGTCCACACCACGCTCCACCGTGTTCGTGCCGAACATGTTGATCTCCGGATCGTAGCCCCGGTAATCGGTCCAGGTGTACAGGTTGCGCCCGCCAACCTCGACCGACGCATTGCTGAGACCCATGCCGGAAACCCAGTCGCTCACGTCGTATGTCAGCGTCAGCTGCCGCAGCTTCACGAACGAGGCGTCCTCGACATACGGCTCGAACATGCCCTGGATGCGCGCGCGTGTGGCCTGCGTGATCTCTCCCGTGGAGACCTGTTCCGCCAGTGGACCGGCTGCAAAGAGGTCCATGATGCGAACGGTCTGGTTCCACATGTCATGGCCGAACATCCCGTCGAGCAGGAAGCTCAGTCGGAGCTTGCTGCCCACGCGGAAATCGTTCAGCAGCGAGCCCTGCCAGTCGGGGTTGGGGTCGCCGATGAACTGAGCCGCCGCTGCGCGGACGGGGCCGACATCATCGTAGACGATGTTGCCGCTCGCGTCGCGCTCGTAGCCCGAGCCATAGAAGATGCCGAGCGGCTTGCCCACTGCCACGCGGTTCAGATAGCCAGCCGTGAAATCGCCTCCCGCAAGGGTCACGACCTCGTTGCGGTTGCGCGAGAAGTTCACGGTCGTGTTCCAGCCGAAGCCCTCGCCGTCCATGATGACGCCCCTCAGCTGCAGCTCGAGGCCCTTGTTCGTCATCTCGCCGACATTGTCGAGAACGGACGTGTAGCCCGTGCTCGGCGCGAACACCCGCGAAAGCAGCAGATCCTCGATGTGCTGGTCGTAGTAGGTGAACTCGATGCCGACGCGGTCTTCGAGCAGTGATGCGTCGAAACCGGCCTCCCACTCACGCTGCCGCTCCGGCTTCAGCGCCGCATTGCCCGGATTGCCGAGGTGTGTGAGACCTGTGCGGTCGATGTTGACCGTGTTCGCATAGCGCGGGAACCGGGAGTAGGCCGCACCGACCGGCGGCTGGTTGCCGGCATGCCCATACGCACCACGCAGCCGGAAACTCGAGAACAGGTCGCCGAGTGCACCGTCAGCGAAGAACGACTCCTCCGACATCACCCACGAACCGCTCAGCTTGGGATAGAGCTGCCAGCGCTCGTCCTCGCCGAACGTCGAGGAGGCATCGAAGCGGAGTGCCCCCGTGAGGAAGAGCCGGTTGTCGAAGCCGATCTGCTGCTGCGCGAAGTAGCCGATCGTCGCCGTCTCGAAGCGGTTCTGCGAGACGAACTGGTTCGCGCCACGTGCCAGGTCGACGAACAGCGGCAGGTCGGTCACGAGGGCGTTCACGGTCTCCTCGTGCGTGTAGGTGTGGTTCAGCCCTACCGACGTCGTGAGATCTACACTCTCACCCATGCCGAAACGGTAGTTCGCGATCACGTCGTTGTTGATGAGGTACTGCGACCGCGCGACGTCGTTCGACTCGCCCAGCGGCTGCGCCGGTGTGCCGCGCGGGATGAACAGCCGCGTCTGCATGTCGTACGTGTCGTAGCCCAGCCGATACTCGAGCGTCAGGTCCGTGATCGGGTTCGCGCGCGCCTGGAACGAGCCGACGAACCGGCTCACGTTCTGCGGAGTCAGCCAGTTCTCGGCGACTTCCAGCGGGTTCGGGAACGTGGTCGCGCGGACCACGAACTCGCCGGTGGCCGGATCGCGCTCCGAGAAGTCCACCGTGGTCGGCGTGAATACGATGGCCGTCAGCAGGCCGCCGCGACCCTGTTCGCCGTTGATCACGAGATCACTGTTCGAGCGCGTGTAATTCGCGCCGCCCGCCAGTGTCAGCCAGTCCCACAGCCCCTGCTCGATGTTCAACCGGACACTGGTACGCTCGTTGTTCGAGCCGATCATGATGCCGTTGTCCACCGTGTAGCCGCCGGACAGGAAGTAGCGCGTGTCATCCGCGCCTCCCGATACCGAGACGTAGGTGTCGCTGCCCCACGAATCGCGGAAAATCAGGTCCTCGTGATTGAAACGCTCGACCGGCGTCACACCGTCGAGATCCGTCGGTGCCATGTTCCATGGCAGCTCAGTGGCGAGCTGGCCGTACGTGGCGCGCGTCTCCGCCGTGATGATCGGCCGCCCGGCCGCACCGCGCTTCGTGAAGATCTGCACCACGCCGTTGTTGGCGCGTGAACCGTAGAGCGCCGCGGCCGCAGCACCCTTCAGCACTTCGATCCGCTCGATGTCGTTCGGGTTGAGGTCCGACAGGCGGTTCGACGGGTTCGACCGGTAGCCGAAGTCGATCTGCTGGGCGGAACCGTTATCGACGATCACGCCGTCGATGATGTACAGCGGTTCCGCGCCGCCCGTGATCGAGCTGGTCCCACGCAGGCGGACCGACACGCCACCACCGGGTGTGCCACTGTTCGCGGTGATCTGTGCACCGGGAATCTTGCCGGCCAGTGCCGCATCGATCGTGACCGCCTTCGACTGCGTGAGCTCCGGCCCGCCGACCACCGCGACCGAGTTGCCCAGGGCTCGCCGCTGCGTGGGCGCGCCCGTACCCGTGACGACGATGCCTTCCAGCGTCACTGCACTCTCTCGCAGTGCGACCTGCGGCACCTCCACCGTACGCTCACTGCCGAGCGTCACGTCCTGTGTTGCGCCACCACGGCCGATCAGGGAGTAGCTGAGCGTGTAGGTGCCCGGCGTCAGGCGCGCCTGCAGCGAGAAACGTCCGGACTGGTCCGAAAGCGTGCCGAATTGTGTGCCCGACACAGTCACCGAGACCGAGGCCAGCGGGCGCTGCGTCGCCTCGTCGACCACCGTGCCGTTGATGACGTAGGCCTGACTTGTCTGTCCCGCCGCCGGCGCGGCGAACGCCGCGAGCAGCAGCAGAAGCGACCCGAAACGCGATGAACCAGGGGATAGCATTGGCACCTCTTGTTCTGATGGGAGACAACGACTCGTACATGCACTGCCAGGCAGCAGGCGCTCAGCGTGCCGCTCGGAGTGACTCAGCCAGCCCTGGCCGGTGACCCAGGCGAGGCAATCTGCCGTCACGCCGGGCAATTGGTCCGGTCGTTGTCAGGTTGGGGCGTTGCGACACCATGCACATCCACATCAGACGCCGCAACCCCGCAGGGGCCGCCCGGGCGTCGGCTGTCCCAGGCAACGCCCGAGTGATAGCGAGCAGGAAATCCCCGCTCTCCTGCGGCTCGTCACACGCTCGACCCGCCTCACCATGGCCGCGCCCGGTTCTGCAGTCCGGGGTGTCAGGGTGCTTGACGGTGGCACGTTGTACGAGATAGGATGTCCCAACCTGCATACAATGTGGAACTCGGCCCCTGGCGCTCGCGCAATGCGCCCGGGACGTGGCATGGGCGGCGACGCAGCCGCTCACCGGCATCAGCTGGGTCATAGCCATTCACTGAACAAACAGTGTCCGCGCGAAGTGCGCGGGCAGGCATCGGCGCAGAGCGGCCGATCTCCAAACGGAAGCTTTCAAGGGAGTCCACCCGGGCGCCGAGCGCGCCCGTGGGTGCACACGCGGGATGGCACGCGGCCGTCCCGGTCTGATAGCCACCAGGAGGAGAAGGACGATGGCTCCAAACCGCGTCTGGCGTCTGGGACTCGCTGCAGCGTTGCTGGGCCTCGTGCTCATGCCTGCGTTGCCTGCGTCTGCCCAGAACACCGGAACAGTCACGGGACGCGTCGTCGACGCCGCGACGCAACAGCCGCTGGTGGGTGCCCAGGTCGTGATCACCGGAACGACCCTGGGCGGCCTTGCGGGTGATGACGGGATGTACCTGATCCTGAACGTGCCCGCCGGCGAGCGGGTGGTGCAGGCGCAGATGATCGGCTATGCCAACCAGTCGGCCCGTGTCACGGTCGAGGCGGGCGCGTCGGTGACGGTCAACCTGTCGCTCTCGCAGTCGGCGATCGGCCTGGACCAGATCGTCGTGACCGGCACGGCCGGTACCGGGCAGGCGAAGCGAACGCTGGGCAACAGCATCGCCACGGTGGATGCCGGGGCGATTGCGGAAGCCATGCCGATGACGGATGCCCGCCAGCTCCTGCAGGGGCGTGCGCCGGGTGTCACGCTCGTGCAGTCCACCGGTGTGGTGGGCGGCGGCTCGCGCATGCGGATCCGCGGCTCGGGGTCACTGAATGCGGGCAACGAGCCCGTCGTGTTCGTTGACGGCGTGCGTGTGCAGTCGGGCCAGTCCCGCACGGAGGGCAACACTTCACAGCCGATCAACCTGCTCGACGCCTTCAACCCGAACGACATCGAGTCGATCGAGGTGATCAAGGGCCCGGCGGCGGCGACGCTGTACGGTGCGGAGGCGGCGTCGGGCGTGATCCAGATCGTGACGAAGAAGGGTCGCAAGGCCGAGGGTCTTCAGTGGACGGCCAACTTCGAGTATGGCCAGACGGACTGGGCCGCGGACCAGATCACGAACTACTGGCTGTGCACGGATGCCCGCATGGCGAACCTGACGGCCAATCCGGGCTGCGGCGTCTTCACGGGTAGCGAGCCGCTGGAGGAGCGCCTGCTGATCGACCGGCCGCTCGACCCCTCGCGCCGGTCAGCCGGTGTACTGCACCAGTACCAGCAGCGCGGCTACACGGAGGACTATCCCTGCCTGTTCCCGGCGCAGGCGCCCTGCAATGCGACTCCGCTGCGCACGGGTACGACCGAGAACATGAACGTATCGGTGCGCGGTGGTGGCGATTCGTACAACTTCTACCTGTCGGGTGAGAAGAGCGACCAGGAAGGCACGTTCTACAACAACTACAGCAATCGCCTGGGCGCGCGCGCGAACTTCGGTTTCGTACCCTCGGACAAGCTGAACTTCAATGTGAACGTCGGCTACGTGCAGCAGGACCAGGCGCTGCCGCAGTCGGACAACTCGTCGAACAGCATCCTGCGCAACTCGTATCGCGGCGAGGCGGGCGGTCTGGCGGGCCAGTACCTGCCGGGCTTCAAGAACATGCATCCGGAGTTCAGCAACAAGTACCGCCGTCGCATCGAGCAGGAGCGGTTCACGATGGGTGTCACGGCGCAGTACATCCCGTGGTCGTGGCTGCAGAACAAGGCGACGTTCGGGCTCGACCGTCGTGAGTCGCAGAACATCAATGGCAACGACATCGACCAGACCGGCGGCCGTCTCTACACGGGCAACAACGCCGGCGGCATGGCCTTCATCGGTACGGACAAGGTCTGGCTGTGGACAGCGGATATCGGCTCCACGGCGAGCTTCGATATCAATAGCGACTGGACATCGGCGTCCAGCCTGGGCATGCAGCTCACCAAGCGGACATTCGATGGCTACGACGTCCAGGGCTGGGGCTTCGTTGCGAACTCGCTGAACCTGATCGGCAACGCTGCGCTGCGCGATGCGGACCAGGCGTTCTCGGAGCAGACGTCGCTCGGCTTCTACGTACAGGAGCAGGTCGGGTTCAAGAATCGGCTGTTCCTGACCGGTGCCGTGCGCGTGGACGACAACTCCGCGTTCGGCCGTGAGTTCGAGCTGGTTGCGTATCCGAAGGCGTCGGTAGCGTGGGTCGTGTCCGAGGAGAGCTTCTTTCCGACCGGGCTGTCGTTCGTCGATGACCTGAAGCTGCGCGCCGCGTGGGGCCGTGCGGGCAACTCGCCCGCGCCGTTCTCGGCGGATCGTACGTACGGTGCGTCGGTCGCCGTGGTCGGCGACCAGGCGGTCAACTTCGTGACGCCGGACGACTATGGTAACCCCGACCTGAAGGCGGAGACCGGCGACGAGATCGAGCTCGGGTTCGATGCATCGCTGCTGAACGGTCGCGTCGGCCTCGACTTCACGTTCTACAACAAGACGACAAAGGATGCGCTGCTGTCGGTCGACGACCCGCCGTCCAGCGGCTGGACCGGCACGCACCTCGTCAACGTTGGCGAGATCAACAATCGCGGCATCGAGCTCGCCATCAACGCAACGCCGATCGCGCGCAACAACGTGCGGTGGGATGCGATCGTCTCGTTCAGTACCGCGCACAACAAGCTGATCACGTTCGGCACGGACGCGAACGGCAACCCGATCATGCACGAAGACCGGTTCGGCGACTTCCTCTCCGTGCAGCGGCATCGCGAGGGCTATCCGCTGGGCGGATACTGGTCGACCGACGTGCAGCGTGATGCGAACGGCAACCCGATCCTGGGTTCGGGCGGCGTCGCACTGCTGCAGCCCTGTGCGAGCTGGGCACCCGACCAGCGCGCGAGCTGTGAGGAGGAGTTCGTCGGCTCGCCGTTCCCGACGCGGCTGCTCGGCCTGACGAACACGCTGGAGCTGTTCGACAACCTGCAGCTCTACGCATTCCTCGACTATCAGGGTGGTCACTACCAGTGGTGCGCGATCTGTTCGGTGCGTACGCGTACCGACCAGAACTCGAGGGAGCGCAACGATCCGCGCCTGGATCCGAGCCACCCCGAGTACGCCACGTGGGGCCAGTACGAGCTCGGGCTGCTGCGCAGTCAGCAGACGAAGCGCTACATCATGCCGGCTGACTTCATGAAGCTGCGCGAGCTGTCGGCAACGTACACCCTACCGACGTCCTGGGTGGAGCGGGCAGGCCTGGACCGCGCCGCGGTCACGCTCGCGGGCCGCAATCTCTGGATGTGGACGAAGTACGAGGGCAGCGCAGACCCCGAAGTCGCATTCACGGGTGACGCGAACTTCGGCACGTCCGACTACGGCTCGATCCCGATGCAGCGGCGCTGGCTGCTGTCATTCAGCGTGAACTTCTAACCGCGGCGATCAAGGAGGGACGCAATCATGTTTCAACTTCGTGCAATACGCCGCGGCCGTCTGATCCTCGCCGCAGGTGTGGCCATTGCGGTCAGCGCCTGCAGCCAGGTGGACGAGCTGATGGAGGTCAACAACCCCGATGCCATCCCGGAGGATGCGCTCGATGATGCAACGCTCGTGGACGTCCTCACGAACAGCGTCATCGGCCGCTTCGCTGCGGAGTATGATGATCCGATCATCTGGGCGGGCAGCCACCCGACCGATGACCAGGTGTCAGGCATCAACTGGCCGACCACGCAGGAGCTGGGTGCGCGTCGGCTCGCGTACGACGCGGGTCCGGCCAACGACATGTTCCGTGCACTCAGCCGCGCACGCTTCATGGCGGACAGTGTGACGACGCGGCTCGACAACCTGCTCGAGAACCCGCAGTCGGATCGCCGCATGGCGCTCGTGCTCGCGTACAGCGGCTACTCCTACACGCTCATGGCCGAGATCATGTGCGAGGCTACGATCAACGTGGGTGCGGAGAGGTACACGCCGGCGCAGCTTGCCGACATTGCGATCGCGAAGTTCCAGGCGGCGATCCCGATCGCGCAGGCTGCCGGCGCGGACGATGTCCTGAACCTCGCCCGCACGGGACTCGCACGCGCCGCCACGGCCGCAGGCGACCAGGCGCTGGTGATGAGCGCAGCGGCCGATGTACCGGCCGACTTCATCTGGTGGGTCGAGTACAAGGAGAGCGCGCTGGAGAACACCCTGGACGATAACGTCACGGGTGCGAACCACACGATCGGCGTGCACCCGCGCCTGCTCAAGGCGTGGGGCACATACGGTGAAGTGATCCCGATCGAGGCACAGACGGACCCGCGCGTGCAGTTCAATCCGAATCCGCGCACGGGCCATGATGCCCGCACGATCCTGTATACGCCGTATCAGCCGCTGTCCTACGAGGACTATACGGGCACACTGCAGACCGATGCGGTCAAGCCAGTCGTGTTCAACCCGGACACGGACATCCGCCTCGGCTCGTACCTCGATGCGATGCACAACTACTACGAGGCTGCGGGTCCGACGGGCACAGGACCGGAAGGTTCGACGCTCGATTTCGTCAACTCGCGCCGCGCCGTCGGCAACCAGGCGCCCGTCAACCTGAGCGGTGACGCACTGATGACGGAGCTGCGCGAGCAGCGCATGCGCGACCTGTTCCTCGGCGGGTTCCGTCTCGGTGACCTCCGTCGCTGGAAGGCGCAGGGCATCAATGATCCGGACAGCCAGTTCCCGACGGGGCCGCACCCGAACACGTCCGTGCTCGGTCAGTACGGCGATCTCGAGTGCTTCCCGCTGCCGATCGCGGAGTTCGTGGGGAACCCGAACCTGAACTAGCGATTGGAGTGCAGTGAATCGTGAAGGGCGCGGCGAGCGATCGTCGCGCCCTTCGTCGTGTTCGGAAACTGCTGTTCAACCACGGAGGACACGAAGGGCACAGAGAACGGTGCGGAGGGCAGTGGGTTATGTCGTGGATGCGATGTCTGTGGATCAGGTCCGAGTGGTGTTGCAGGATCCGTCGCTGCTAATGGTTCCTCTACAGACTCTGCAGAAAGCGGATCAGGGCGTGACGGTCGAGCTCGTCGAGGGCGCGGAATCGTTCGCGGACGAGAGTGGCCTCGCCGCCGTGCATCAGGATGGCCTCGGTCAGGTCGTTGGTGCGGCTGTCGTGCAGGTAGGTGCTGCGGCTGCCGAGTCCCATGAGCGGCTCGGTGCGACGTTCCGTGCGCGTCGCAGCCGGCGTGCATGCGCCGGCCAGGTCGGGACCCATGTCGTGCAGCAGCAGGTCCGAATAGAGGGCGATGATGCGACGATCGAGTGCGGGGTTGCGACTGCGGCCGGTACGCATGGTCGGTACGTGGCAGGACGTGCAGCCGACCTGAGCGAACAGTGCCTCGCCGCGGTCGATCCGCGCGCGCTCTGTCGCGTCGTCCGGGAGTCGCCGCGGCGGCGGCGCGAGGAAGCGCATGAAGTCGAGCAGCAGTGCGACGTCGTGTTCGCTGAAATCGGGCTCGGTCGATGCGCCTCGTGTCGGCAGCAGCGCGTCCGCGATCGCGTCGTGCGGGCGTGCGGGCGTCGTCATGCCCATCTCCATGAGTGCGGCATGCTCGATGAACTCGCGCAGTGTAGCCTGATCGGCCAGGCGACCGAAGCGAGCGAAACGACCGTCGTGACTCTGGCCGGCGCGGCCGGAGATGCCGTCGCCGTCGGCGTCGTCCGGATCGGCGCGCGACAGGATGGTCGCTTCGGGAATCGTTTCGATCAGGCCCATCCCGAACACGAACGGCACGTTGAAGTGGACCGTGTCGGTGGCGTTCGAGGGCGCGGGCTGACGCGTCACACCGAGTGCGAGCAGTGCAGGCGTCGCACGGAGCCGGACGTTCTCGCCGCCCTCAGCAATGAGCGGATCACATGTACCGTCCGGCAGCGTGCGGCTCATGCGCGTGACGAACTGGTCACCGGTCCCACCCGTTGCCGGCGAAGTATGGCAGGCGCTGCACTGGTTGTCGTTGAAGAGTGGACCGAGGCCGTCCGCCTCGGTGAAGACGCGGTTGAACAGGACCATCCCTTCATCGAAGCGCGCGCGCTGTTCGGCCCTGAGGCCCGGCAGCGGCTCACCGATATGCGCTACCGTCACGGGCTCGCCCCCGCCGCATGCTGCTGCGGCGAGGGCGAGGAATAGCGACGCGTGGAAAGGGTAGCGCTGCTTCATTGACCTCAGACGCGATCGGCCTGCGCGTCGTAGAGCTTCCAGGCGATCCAGAACGTGTAGAGCGCGATCGCGGTGCCGATCGGGAAATGCGTCAGGTTGAACAGGCCGAGAATGACGGCCAGCACGATGACCCAGCCACCCCAGTTGCGCAGCAGCCCGAGGCCGCAGATCAGGTTCGGCAACGCCATCACGAGCATGAATGCGCCCGCGAAGCTGCCGATCAGGGACATCGTACCGAACGCGTGGAGGTCGCCTGACAGCACGCCGATGCCCGAGAGAACGCCGAATGCCGCCATGCCGATCAGCAGATCGATCACGCCGAGCGCGATGTGCAGCCATCCGAGTATCCTGACGTGCTTGCCCAATTTCGCCTCCTGTAAGGATTTGTCCGTGAAATCCCTTACGGGCGCGAGGAGCGCCTGGTTTCCCGGCGCGCCTTGCGGATGCGCCTCGCGAGCAGCAGGTCCGGCCTGCCGCGACCGTGCGCATCCGGTACGACACCGGTCGGAACGAAGCCGAGCCGGTGGTAGAAGTCGAACGGGTGCCCGCGCAGCCGGCTCGTGGCCGCGGCGAGCGCGAACACCGGGTCCGGGTACAACTCGCCCTCATCCCTTCCGATGCCGGACGGATCGTCGGTGGCGACCCGGAGCGTGAGCCCGCCGCGTGCGGCGGCGATCGCTTCGAGGTCATCGACGAGCATCGAGCCGACGCCCTGACCCCGGTGGTCGGCGCGCACCGCGAGGGGGTGGATCTCCCAGACGCGGCCGTGATAGGCGGGCTCACCGCCGATCCAGCCGACGAGCTCATCCGCCGCGTTCAGCGCGACGCGATTGACGCTGTCACCGGCGAGAGCGACCTCGACTCGCCGCACGGCATCCTCGTAGGACGGCCAGGCCTGCGGCCAGTGCTCGGCATAGCTGTCTACCAGCAGGCGTGCTGCCTCCGGCACGCGCAGCATGGTCAGATCGACGATGCGCATCGCTTCCTTCATCGGAAAGTCGTTACCGGGGGCACCCGAATCTGCCATCCTGACGCGGGGATTTCCAGTGTCCCGTGCGACGATCCCGGCAGCGCTGCTGCACAGCACTTTTCCGGGTGGCGTCGGGTATACGGATTGCACCGCAGTACTGCCTTCACATGAAGCCGCAGGAAGGGGTCCAGATGCGAGTCAGAGAGCTGCTGGGGCGAGGCCGCTCGCCCGTGATCACGATCGATTCGGACGCGCGGGTCGATGCAGCGGTACGCCTGATGATGGAGCACCGTATCGGTGCACTGCCGGTCATGAATGGCGACAGGGTTGCAGGAATCGTCAGTGAACGCGACATCGTCGAACTGCTCGGTCACGAGTACGGCGACATCCGCTCGGTTCCGTTGTCGCGCATCATGCGGCGCGCACCTGCGTGCAACGTGGACGACGACGTACGCACGCTGATGGCGCGCATGACCGGCGAGCGGCTCCGCCATTTCATCGTCATGGATGGGGACCGCCTGAGCGGCATTGTCTCCGTCGGCGACATCGTGAAGCATCGGCTGGACGACCTCGAGCTCGAAGCGGGCGTTCTGCGGGATTACGTGGCCGGCCAGCGCGTCAGCTGACCCCGGGAACAACACGCAGGCGGCTGACGGGTGCGCGATCCTGTGCGCGCCCGGCCGTTGGCCTGCACTGATGCGCGCGATTACTGGTCTGGCGGCCCGGCAGGTCGCGGGCGTCCCGCAACCACATTCGCGACGGCAGTGCGACCGTTCCGCCGTCACCGCGCAGACGCTGCAATGGCTTGCGTGGCACCTCTCCACGTCGCACGTTCTCGGGTGGTTCCCCTCCACAACCCTGAAGGATCATGGCGATGAAGCGCACGTTGCTCTCTCTGATCGCGGTCATGTTCGTCGCACTGCCCGCGGCCGCACAGTCGTCGTTCACGATGGAGCAGGTGAGAAGCTATCCGTTCCCGAACGAGCTGGCTGCTGCAGGAAACGTCGCACGAATTGCGTGGGCGTTCAACGAAGAGGGGCGGCGCAATATCTACGTTGCGGAAGCACCGGCGTGGCGTGCGCGCAAGCTGACGTCGTACGACGCGGATGACGGCCAGGTGCTCACGCGCGTGCAGCTGTCGCCGGACGGTCGCTGGGTTGTCTACCGCCGGGGCGGCGACGATGCGAACTGGGACCAGGATACCTGGGGCCTTTCGGCAGTGAACGCCGCATCGATGCCGGTACAGCCGAAGATCGAGTTGTGGTCAGTGCCGTTCGACGGTGGTGCGCCGCGCGTACTCACGGAGGGCGGCGACGGCCCGGTGATCGCGCCGTCCGGCGATGCGGTTCTCTTCGAGCGGAATCGCCAGATCTGGACGGTGCCGATCGACGGCTCTGCGCCGGCGAAGCAGCTGTTTTTCGCGCGCGGCGTGAACGGCAGCATCGAGTTCGCACCCGACGGCAGGCGCATCGCGTTCGTGTCGAACCGCGGCACGCATTCGCTGATCGGCATCTACCAGGACAGCGTCACGCCGATCACGTGGATCTCGCCGAGCACGCACCGTGACGGATCGCCGCGCTGGTCGCCGGACGGGATGTCGCTCGCGTTCGTGCGACGTGGCGGAACGGGCGGCCCGCCACAGCCGATCCTGGAGCGGCGTCACCAGCCCTGGAGCATCCGTGTCGCCGACACGCGCACGGGCGAGTCGCGCGACGTCTGGCGCGCACCGGAAACGCTCGAGGGCTCGCCGCCGTCGACGCAGGGCGGTACGAACCTGCACTGGGCCGCAGGCAACCGCATCGTCTTCCTCTCCTACCACGACGGCTGGCCGCATCTCTACTCGGTGGACGCAGTACGTGGCGGTGCACCGCTGCTGCTCACGCCCGGCGACTATCAGGCCGAATACATCTCGCTGTCGCCCGACGGTCGTTACGTCGTGTTCGCGGGCAATGCCGGCGACACGCCAGGCGACATCGATCGCCGCCACATCGTCAAGGCACCGGTCGATCGCAGTGCACCGCAGGTGCTGACGCCCGGCACCGGCCTCGAATGGACGCCGGTCGTGACCGGTGACGGTTCGACGATCGCGCTCATCAGTGCAACGGCGCAGCGGCCGCCACTGCCCGCGGTCATGCCCGCGAACGGCGGCGAGGTGCGGCTGATCGCGGAGGATCGCATACCGGCCGACTTCCCGACGCGCTCGCTCGTCATTCCGCGCAGTGTGACGTTCAAGGCCGACGACGGCGTCACCGTGTACGCACAGGTGTTCGAGAAGGAAGGTGGGCCCGCGCAGAAGCCCGCCGTCATCTTCATTCATGGAGGACCGCCGCGGCAGATGCTGGCCGGCTGGCACTACTCCGATTACTACGCGAACTCGTACGCCGCGCAGCAGTACTTCGCCGATCGCGGGTTCGTCGCGCTCTCCGTCAACTACCGGCTGGGGATCGGCTACGGCTTCGACTTCCACCGGCCACCGAATGCGGGAGCCCAGGGCGCAGCGGAGTATCGCGACATCGTTGCTGCGGGCGAGTACCTGCGCTCACTGCCGCAGGTCGACTCCGAGCGGATTGGCGTCTGGGGCGGCTCGTACGGCGGATACCTGACGGCGATGGCGCTCGCACGCGATTCCGACATGTTCGCGGCAGGCGTGGACATCCACGGCGTGCACAACTTCGCGGACAGGTTCACCGGTCCGTCGAATCGCTACGAACCCACCGACCGCGACCAGGCAGCACAGATCGGGTGGCGCTCCTCGCCGATCGCGTACATGGACACCTGGACTTCACCCGTGCTGCTGATCCACGGCGACGACGACCGCAACGTGCGCTTCAGCGAGACCGTCGATCTCGCGCGCCGGCTCGAGCTGCAGGGAGTGCCGTTCGAGGAGCTGATCATACCGGACGACACGCATCATTTCCTGCGACATGCGAACTGGATGATCGTCAACAAGGCTACGGCGGAGTTTCTCGAGAAGTATCTACGCGGAAACTGAGAACGCGTCGTGATGCGAGCGAGGGCTTCGAGGTTTGCTGGCGGCTGGCGCTGTGGCCGGGTGCGGGTCGTTCAGCGTCGCTGAGGGTTGACTGAGGATGGCTGAGGTTCTTTCGCCGGAGGGTTCGATGCGCGGGGTGATGCGGATGTTTGCGTGTGGTGCGGGCCTGGCTGCGCTGGCGGTCGGGCCGCTGGTGGGGTGCGCGGCTGCGGCCGGGACAGGTGCGTACGGCGCTGCTTCGCCTGCGACCAGTGTCACGGCTTCCGTCGCTGCTGCGGATACTGCGGTGCTGCGTCGCGCACTCGAGCAGGCTGTGCAGGGATACCGCGGCGTGGTCGGCATCAGTGTGCGCAACCTCGCGAATGGTGACGTGGTGTCACTCAGGGGACACGAGAAGTTCTCGTCCGCATCGCTGATCAAGGTGCCCATCCTGGTCACGCTGCTGGACGAGGTGAACGCGGGGCGCATGCGGCTGGACGAGAAGGTCGGACTCACGATGCGTGACCGCGTCGGAGGTTCCGGTGTTCTCAAGCACATGGGATCAGGGCTGATGCCCACGCTCGAGGACCTGGCGTGGCTGATGATCGTGCTGTCGGACAACACCGCGACGAACCTGCTGCTCGACAAGCTCGACATCGCGACCGTCGGAGCGAAGACAGAGGCGCTCGGACTGCCGCAGAGCAAGGTCCACTCGAAGACGTTCCGGCGGCAGACGTCGATCGCGCCGGACTCGTCCGTGAAGTACGGACTCGGCGTCGCGGTGCCGGACGAAATGACACAGCTCTTCGCGCTGCTGCACGAGGGCCGCGCAGTCTCGCCCGCAATGGACTCGCTCGCGCTCGACATGCTGCGCGCAAACCAGGACGGTACGATGCTCGTGCGCTGGCTGCCGTCGAACGTGCCCGTGGCGCACAAGAGCGGTCAGGTGAACGAGGCTCGCAACGACTGCGGGATCATGTACACGCCCGCTGCGCCGATCGCGATCTGCGTGATGACGCGCGAGAATGTCGATACGTCGTATCGCGTGGACGCGGAGCCGCATCTGCTCGTGGCGCGCGTCGCACGCGAGGTGTTCCGGCACTACAACGCGGGAGTCGAGACGCCGGAGCCGGTGCGGGAGTGATTTCGTTCGGGGCTGGATTCTGTTGACCGGCGGGTGGGGGCGGGGGGGACGCGCGCGGGGCGCGCCGGGTGGCGGCGCGGGGGGGGCGCTGGGTGGGGGCACTGCGGGCTGGAGGCGGGGGGGGGGGTTCGGCTGGTCTGGGGGGGGGAGGAGGCGTGGTTCGTGGGGGCGTATCGCGAGATCAAGGCGATGTGCGGTGGGGAGGGGAGGCCCGTGGGGGCGAAGGCGG
>CAYLME010000014.1:0-36103 GCA_964384585.1 uncultured Gemmatimonadaceae bacterium
CAGGCCTGCTCATCTACTTTTCGATAGCCAGTTCGCTCCTGCCCTGAAAACTGGTTTAGTCTCTAGGCCAAATTGCGCCAAAACAAGCAGTTAGAGCGCTGCGGGCACAGTGTCTGCAGCATTACGCGTGGGGAAACCCTTGGTCGGTGTGCAAGGAGGTGCGCATGCCAAGGCGCATACTGGTCGCGGACGACGAGCCGCTGACCGCAGAGATGCTCACGCTGATGCTGGCGTTTACAGGATACGAAGTCGCGCATGCGCTCGACGGCTCGGAAGCACTTACGAGGGCGCGGGAGTTTGCGCCGGACATCGTGCTGCTGGACGTGATGATGCCTGGGCAGCTGGGCCACGACGTTTCCACTGAGCTGCGCAAGGACCCGCAGTTCAGCGATACGGTTGTCGTGCTGTTCAGCTGTGTGGACGAGCACGACGTGCCGTGGCGTGAGTCAGGCGCTGATGCGTTCCTTCAGAAGCCGATCAGTATCCGTGATCTGCCGAGGATCATCGAGGATCTGCGTGCGCGGAAGCTGAAGGACAGGGCTGAACCTCGACCTGGCCTGCCGACCGAATGAAGGTGCGCTCTCGGCGGTGACCTACCCGCCGAGCTTCTCGATTCGCTTCCATTGCGCGGCGGTGATCGGTTGCACGGCGACGCGCGGCATCCTCACGAACGACATCTCTTTCAGTACGTCGTCCGCCTTCATCGCGGCGAGCGTGACGCGGTTGCCGAGGGCGCGCACCGGTTCGACATCGACGACGACGAGCTTCTCGTTCTTCGGATCCGGGTAGGCGGTACGCACCACGCGTGCGATGCCGACTGCGGCCTTGTCGGGCGCGGTGTGGTAGATGAGCACCTGATCGTTCTTCTCGCAGCGCTGCAGGTTACGCTGAGCGCTCGCATTCCTGACCCCGTCCCAGACTGCGCGTCCTTCGCGGACCAGGTCGTCCCAGCCGTAGGTCTCCGGATCGGCGAGGAAAGCCCAGGAAGTGCTCATGAGGTGGCCTTCGCTGAACGTGCGAGGTGATCCGCGCACCAGCTGCGGATCTCCTGCTCGGTGAGAACGTGATCGGTCTGCTTGGCCAGTTCGAAGACGTGGTTGCAAAGCTCGTCGTCGCTGGCGTCGAAGCCATGTTCAGCGAGCCAGAAGCGGACGTTCGACATGCCGCTCACGTGACTGATCTCGATGATCTGCCTTCGTCCGAAATCGGCGGCCGGTACGCTCGAGTACACGCGATCGGCGAGCCAGTCCTCACCTTTCATGCGCGCCTTGATGATGGCGGCCGCGTGCACGCCGGTACCGGTGCGGAATGCGTCCGCGCCGAACACCGGGTAGCTGACCGGGATCGGGACACCGGTGGCACGTGATACGGCGTCCACGTACTCACCGAGGCGGCTGAGATCGTGGTCGTGCATGCCGAGCAGCTTGAGATTGACGAGCAACAGGTCCATCTCGGTGTTGCCGACGCGCTCACCGATGCCGAGACCGGTCCCATGGACACGGTGGACGCCCTCCTCGATCGCAGCGAACGTGTTGGCGATCCCGAATCCGCGGTCGCGGTGTCCATGCCAGTCGATGCGGATATCGCTGGCTGCGGGCTCGACGATCTCGCGACGCACGAAGCGCACGAGCTGGCGCACGCCCTGCGGTGTCGCGTGGCCGACGGTGTCGGCAAGGCAGATGCGACGGGCGCCGGCGTTGATCGCCGTGGTGTAGAGCTGCTTCAGGACGTCGGGTCGCGCGCGCGTCGTATCCTCCGTTACGTACATGACCTGCAGCCCCTCGCCGACCGCGAAGCGGACCGCGTCCTCGGTCGCACGCAGCATGCGGTCGAGCGTCCAGTCCTCGGCGTACTGGCGAATTGGCGACGAACCGATAAACGTACACGCTTCGATCGGCACGCCGGTCTGCTGGGTGATGCGCGCGATGGGTTCGATGTCGGCGCGGACCGTGCGTGCGGCACAGTTTGCGGTAATCGGCAGACGCGCGCTGGCGATCTCGCGCGCGAGTGCCGTGACGTCCGCGACCGCGCGCGGGCCGGCACCGGGCAGACCGATGTCGGCGGTATGGATGCCCAGCGCGGCCATCAGGTGAAGGAGTTCGATCTTCGCGTCGATGGGCGGATCCTGCACGGACGGACACTGCAGTCCGTCGCGCAGTGTTTCATCGTCGAGTTCGACGGGCCCGAGCGTGCGGTAATCGACGGCGTCGCCGGCGATGTTCCAGTCGTGGATCAGTTGCTGCTCGTGCACTGCAACCTCCGGCGGTGGTCTGCGGCCAACATGGCCAGCGCGCCTCTGCATTGTCAACGAATGGCGAACCGAACAGTCAACCTGCAGGACCTCGCGGCGCGGGAATCGGTCGCGTGCGCACGCGAAATGCTGCGTTGCCGTGCGGCGGCAGTCGTGGACGAGATGCTGGCGCTGGTCGAGGTGCCGGCGCCGCCGTTCGGCGAATCCGTGCGCGCTGCCTGGTTCGCAGCGCGGCTCGAGGAAGCCGGTTACGCGCCCGTACGCGACGAGCTGCACAACGTGGTCGCTGCGCGCGGCCCACTCGACGGCGCGGTGGTCGTTGCCGCTCATCTCGATACCGTGTTCGCCGCGGACACCCGGCTGGCTCCGCAGCAGCGCGACGGCCGCATCTACGCACCCGGCATTTCCGACAACGTGCGCGGCCTCGCCGCCGTGCTCGCGCTCGCACGTGTCTTCGCCGAGACCGGACTCCAGCTGTCACGGACGGTTGCGTTCGTCGGCACCGTGGGAGAAGAGGCGGCCGGCGACCTGCGCGGCATGAAGCACCTGTTCCGCGAAGACGGGCCGCTCCGCGACGCCTACGCAGTCATCGCCGTGGACGGCACCGGGCTGCGCCGCATCGTGCACCGTGCCGTGGGCGCGATCCGGACGCGGGTGACAGTGCGAGGCGCCGGCGGCCATTCGTGGGCCGACTACGGCATGCCGAACCCGGTGCACGCACTCGCTGCCGCCATGGCCCGTCTCGCATCCATGCCGCTGCCGTCACGCCCGCGCACCACGCTCACCGTCGCGCGCATGCATGGCGGTACGAGTATCAACGCGATACCAGCGGAGGCATGGGCGGAGATCGACGCCCGCAGCGAGGAGCCGGCCGTGCTGCGTCGCCTGGACGAAGCGATACATACCGTGATGACCGAGGAGACGCGCGCGGCCCGCGTCGGCCGCCACGGGCTCCAGGTGGAATTGCAGTGCATCGGGAGCCGCCCTGCCGGCGTGACGTCCGCCGACCATCCGCTCGTGCGCGCCGCGCGCGCCGCCACCCGCATGATCGGCGAGCGCCCCGAGATGATCGCATCCTCGACGGACGCAAACGTTCCGATCTCACTCGGCATCCCGGGCATCGCCATCGGCGCCGGCGGCGAGTCCGGCGGCATGCATACGCTGGGAGAGTGGTACAGCGACGAGGGCGGCGCGGAGGGGCTGGAGCGGCTGCTGCTCACTGTCGTCGGCGCAACAGCCTGACGCTACCGCCCTGCCGTTGAACAGCCCCGGCGCGACAAGCCCTCCAGTCCGTGCTCAGTGCTCTCCGTGCGCTCCGTGGGAGAAGACGGACCTACGAGCCGCCCACCAGCTCGGAATGATCCCCCACGTTCGCCTCACCACTGAACGCCCGTATCCGCACCTGGTCGCCCACGATCGAGCGCTGCAGCGTCGTGTCCTCGATCGTCGTGTTCGCACCGATGATCGAATCGCTGACCTTCGTGTTCCGCAGTGTGCAGCCGGTCTCGATGGTGACGTTCGGGCCGATCTCGACGTTCTCGAGGTGTACGCCCTCGGCGACGCGCACGGGTTTGTGGACGCGCACGTTGGTACCGCCCTGCGGATTCAGCGCGCGACCGCCGTTTTCGAGGAGATGGCGGTTGGTCTCGAGGATGGTGTCGACCTGGCCGGCGTCGTACCAGCCTTCGACTGGCTCGACGCGGATCTTCGCGCCGTGGTCGATCATGTACTGGAACGCGTCGGTCAGGTAGTACTCGCGGCCGGCGCCGCGCGGGCCGCCGCAGGCGTCGTCGATACCGTCGAACAGGAGCTTGTAGTCGCGAATGTAGTAGAGCCCGATGTTGGCGAGCTTCGAGATCGGATCCCTCGGCTTCTCGACGATGCGCTTCATGTTGCCGTCACTGTCCGTGACGATCACGCCGAATCGCTGGTAGTCCTCGACTTCCTTCGCCCAGATCACGCCGGCCAGGTCCTCCGGCAGGCGCTTCACGAGCGAGAGGTCCGCGTCGAAGAGCGTGTCCACGAAGATGATGAGGACGTCCTCGTCCACGTAGGGGCGTGCGAGCCGCACGGCGCCCGCGGTCCCGTCCTGCACCTCCTGCTCAACGAAATGGGCAGTGAAGCCGGGATACTCGGCGTGGACGTATTCCTCGATCTTCTCCTTCAGGTGCCCGGTGATGAATACGATCTCGGTGACGCCGAGCTTCTGCAGGTCATCGAGGATGTAGCTCATCACGGGCTTGCCGCCGACCCGGAGCAGCGGCTTGGGCGTGACGTGGGTGTGCGGCCGCAGGCGGGTGCCCTTGCCGGCCAGCGGGATGATGACTTTCACGCTATTCCTCCACTCGGGAACGGATCGATGTGCAAGTTCGGGCGGCTCGTACGTCATGGATAGCAGAGGCCGGACGGCGTCCGGTTCTTGCGACGCCGGGCGACCAGCCGGTCCGGTACGGCGCGGAACATAGCAGGACGCCGGCCGGCCTCGAAACCCGCTCGCGGCGAACGCGGGCGCGGGATACCTTGAAACGCGAGATGGAGCGGCGCCGAGCGCCGCCAGGAGGAGCCTGTTATGCGCAAGACCACACTCGCTGCCCTGCTGCTGCTGTCCATGCCCGCCTTCGTCGCGGCGCAGGAGCGGCAGGAGCGGCCGCCGCGCTCGCTGACCGTGAACGCCTATGCGAGCGTACAGCGTGCACCGGATCGGGCGGTACTGATGCTGGCCGTGGAGAGCCAGGCACAGAACGCCCAGGAAGCAGCGCGCCAGAATGCCGAGCGTATGACGCGTGTCATCGACGCAGTGCGTCGCGCCGGCGTGCCCGAGGCACGGATCCGCACGGTCAGCTATGACCTGCAGCCCGTGTACGCGCAGCCGCCGCGTGAGCCGCGTGCCGAGGAGTGGGAGCCGCGCATCGTCGGGTACCGCGCGATCAACATGGTGCGCGTCGAGGTCGATGACGTGCAGCGGACTGGCGGCGTGATCGATGCCGCACTGAACGCCGGCGCGAACCGGATCGACGGGACGTCGTTCGTGCTGCGCGATTCCGACGCCGCCTACAACGAGGCGCTGCAGCAGGCGGTGGCGAAGGCCCGGGCGCAGGCGGCGGCCGCGGCGCAGGCTGCGGGCCAGCAGCTCGGCCAGCCGCTCAACATCCAGGTTGGTGGCGGCTATGCGCCGCCGGCGCCGATGCCGCAGTACCGTGGGATGGCGATGGACATGGCCGTCGCTTCGACGCCCATGCAGGGTGGCGAGCTCGAGGTCGGCGCATCGGTCACCATCACCTACGAACTGATCGGCGGATGACTCCGCGAGGCCTGCCCCGCGTCGACGTGCGGACGGCGCCCACCCACGAGGATGGGCGCCTGCGCGGACGAACGTATCCGATACCGTTCGAAGACGTGTGGCAGGCCGCCCTCGCACTCAGCGATGGCGCACTCAAGGGATGGCGCGTGATCACGTCGGACGATCATGACGGCATCATCACTGCAGAGGCACACCGACGCTGGCCGGCTGCCACCGACCGTGTCATTCTCCGTATCGGTCTCGACAGGAACGCGCAGACCCGTGTCGATGCGGAGGCCGCGGCATGGGGCGAGACCAGGCTGTCACCGCACCGCACGGCCAAGCACTTGTTCCGCTTCTTCGATGGGCTGGACTCGATGGTGCAGCACACTGCAGCGGCGCGACAGCGAACGATACCGGCACCATGACGCGGCGCCCGCCGGATGCGCGCGACGCGACACCCCGACAGGAGTGAAATGCCGACGCGACGCACGAAGCAGGTAATCCCTTCCGCCGACCGGCTGCCCGTCCTTCCTCTCCGGTCCACGGTCGTCTACCCGTTCGGCGTCATCGGCGTCCAGATCGGCATCCCGTCCACGCTCGAGATGCTCAGTGCCCATCCGGAATCGACTCTGATCGCAGCATTCGTGGTCGCGCCGGGCGAGCCCGACGATCCTTTCGATCCGAAGTCGCTCGAGAAGGTCGGTGTGCGCGTGCGCGTGTCCGACCGCCTCAACATGCCGGGCGGCACCGTTCAGGCAACGGTGCAGGGCATCGAGCGCATCGTGCTGAGCGACGTCGTCGAAGCGAACGGCTACTACACGGCGCACGTCGAGTCCGCGTCCGAAACGCCCGCGGCCGATGAGGCAGCGCAGGACCTGATCGCGCGCATTCTGACGGTACTCGAGCCGCTGGCGGCCGAGGTCGAACGCGTGCCACGCGAGGTGCCGCGCATCCTGCGCATGAACCTGGCCGACCCCGGCCGCTTCGCTGACCTCGTCGCGACACTCACCAATTTCACCGTCGCCGACAAGGATCAGGTCCTTCAGCTGCTCGACGTGCGCGAGCGCCTGCAGTACACGTACGGCGAGCTCGACTACCAGCTCGACCGCGTGCGCAAGCTGCAGCAGGAGCAGCAGGCAGCACGCACTGCGGAGGCGGAGGCCGCCGAGCGCGGCGAGCAGCCGGAAGCGCAGACGCCCGCGGACCGTGCGCAGGCATTGCGACGCCGCATCAAGATGCTGCAATCGGAGCTGGGCGAGGTCGATCCGGTAGAGCGCGAGGTGATCGACTTCATGCGTCGCATCGAAGCGGCGGACCTGCCCGCGCGTGTCACCGCAGAGGCACGCACGGAGATCGAGCGGCTGCGCACGACGCCGACAGGTCCGGATGCGAACGAGATCCGCACGTATGTCGACTGGCTCGTGCATCTGCCGTGGCGCGCGAGCGCTGCCGCAGCTCCTGGCGAGATCGACCTGGCGCGCGTGCAGCACGCACTGGATGACGCGCTCCTCGGTCTCGAGGAGACGAAGGAACGGCTGCTCGACCAGCTCGCGGTGGCACGACTGCGCGGTGACCTCGTCGGTCCGATCCCGTGCATCGTCGGTCCGCCGTACGTAGGCAAGAACTCGCTCGTGCGCGCTGTCGCCGAAGGTCTCGGCCGGCCGCTCGCCAGCCTGGAGCTGGGCGGCCGCGGTGAATCGCAGATCGTGGGTTCGCGCCGCGCGCGTGCCGGCGCCGAGCCGGGCAAGATCATCTCGGCACTCCGTGACGTCGGCGTGCGCGATCCGCTGTTCCATCTCGAGCAGATGGATGAGATCGGGCTCGGCAAGGTCGATGGCGATCCGATCGAGGCGCTCGAAGAGACACTCGAGTGGCCCAACCGCTCGATGTTCGTGGATCACTACATCGGTATGCCGTTCGACCTTTCCAGTGTGCTTTTCGTCGCGACGGCATCGGACTTCTACCGCGTCCCGCGCGACCTGCGCGAGCTGATGGTCGAGATCCGCATTGCGGGCTACACGCCGGAGGACAAGGCGGAGATTGCGCGCCGCAAGCTGCTGCCGCGGCTGGTGAGCGAGCACGGCCTGACCGAGGACGACCTCGTATTCCCCGACGACGCGATCGATTACCTGGCCTATGGCTATGCCCGCGACTCCGGCCTGGGCACCATGATCCGCTCGTTGCAGACGCTGTTGCGTACGCGTGCTCGCGCGAAGGCGCAGGGCGACAGGAAGAAGTGGAAGTTCGAGGCCGACCGGATCGAGAGCATTCTGGGGTTGCCGCGCTACACCGCAACGCCGGCCGAGAGCAGCCCCGAGGTCGGCGTGGTGACGGGTCTCGCATGGACCGCGGCCGGGGGCGAACTGATGTTCATCGAGGCCCTGCGCATGCCTGGCAGCGGCCGGCTCATCATTACGGGTCTGCTCGGCGACGTGATGCGCGAGTCGGTGAACGCGGCGTATTCCTACGTGCGCAGCCGCGGCGCGATCCTCGGTATCAGCGAGGAAACGTTCCGCGAGTCGGACGTGCACGTACACTTCCCCGTCGGCGCAATCCCGAAGGATGGACCGTCCGCCGGCATCGCAGTGACGCTGGCGGTCGCGTCCTCACTCTCGAACCGTCCGGTGCGCCACGATATCGCAATGAGCGGTGAGGTCACCTTGCGGGGGAAGGTGCTGGAGATCGGCGGTGTCAAGGAGAAAGTCCTCGCGGCACACCGTGCGGGCATCGAGGATGTGATCCTGCCGGCGAACAACGAACGCGACCTGCGCGACGTACCGGACGATGTACGCCAGAGCATCCGGTTCCACTTCGTGCGCCAGATGGAAGAAGTCGTTTCGCTCGCGTTGTTCGACAGCAACGGCAGGCGAGCGAGCGTGACCGTCGCAGCCCCGGCGAATCAGGTACCGGCCGCGCAGAAGAAGAAGCGTGCTGCCCCGAAGCAGAGCAGGAAGCCGGCAACGAAGCGAAAGTAGGCATCAGGGCCGGGCTGAGTATCGCGACGCGCACGCAACCGGTCTGACCGGCACGACGTAAGAGCAGTCTGACCGTCGCGCATCCCGCGCGGCTCACGCAGGAGTGGTACCGATTGGATCCCGATCTGGCGCGCACGCTGATCACGATTGCGTTCGGCGCGATTGCGGGCGGCGTCACGAACTCCGTGGCCGTCTGGATGCTCTTCAACCCGCACGAGCCGCCGCGGCTCTTCGGCCGCGAGATCCGGCTGCTGCAGGGCGCCATCCCGAAGAACAAGGCGCGACTCGCAAGTGCGATGGGGCACACCGTCGGCGCGAAGCTGCTCACGCCCGAGGACCTCTCACGCAGTCTGCAGGAACCCGGCTTCCGCGCCGCATTCGATGAACGGCTGACTGCATTCATCCAGTCGGTGTTCAATGAGCAGCGCGGCTCGCTGCAGGAGATCCTGACACCGGAGGTGCTGCAGGAGCTGCGCGACCTGCTGCAACACGCGGGCGCGCACGGGCTCCTGCGACTGGACGGCTGGCTCGCGTCCGACGACTTCCACTCCGCAACGGTACGCTGGGCGGACGCGCTCGGACGCGAGGTACGTGACCGGCCGATCGGTGACGTACTCACGCCGGAACGCGAGGATGCACTCGCGGAATCCGCGCAAGGCTGGATCGCGGATGCAGTCGAGGCACCGGGCTTCGAGGCGGCCATCGAGGACTACCTCGACCGCGGCACGCAACGGCTGCTGAAACCCGGTCGCACGTTCCAGGAGCTGCTGCCACAGGGGCTGGTATCTGCGCTCGAGCGCGCGATCAGCGGCTACATGCCCATCGCGCTCGAGCGGCTCGGTGGGCTGATGGAGGAGCCGGCCGCGCGCGCACGGGTCGAGACGATCGTGCACGAGCTGCTCGATCGCTTCATGCGTGACCTGAAGTTCCACCAGCGGCTGGTCGCCGCACTCATCATCACGCCCGATACGATCGACAGGGTCCTTCAGGCGATCGAGGAGGAAGGCGCTTCCAAGATCGCGGAGATGCTGCAGGACGATGACGTGCGCGATGCCATGGCGCGCGGCGTGAACGACGCGATCGTCGACTTCCTGCGCAGGCCGGTGACCGACGTGCTCGGCAACGCCGAGGACCCGTCCGTGCGCGACGTGCGCGATACCGTGGAAGGATGGGTGCTCCAGCTCGCGCGCGATCCGCAGACGCGCGGCTTCCTGGTCGAGAAGCTGCGCGCCACGCTGACCAGCGCCGAGCGACGTACCTGGGGCGACGTGATGCGCCACGTGCCGACGGACCGCGTCGCAGACGTCGTCGCACGTGCGGCGCGCAGCGACCGCGCGAAGGAGATCTATGCGGACGCGGTCGAGCGCCTGATCGACAACGTGCTGTCCAGGCCGATCGGCCGCCTGAGCGACCATCTCGGTCCGGACGTGCCCGCCCGTGTCGAGCGCGCCATGGCCGAGCCGCTCTGGGACTGGGTACAGCGCCAGGTGCCGCCCGTCGCGCAGCGCATCGACATCGCCGCGAAGGTCGAGAAGAAGATCCTGGAGTTCCCGACCAGGATGGTCGAGGATCTGATCAAGGGAGTGACGGAGCGGGAACTGCAGGTCATCGTCCGGCTGGGTTATGTGCTCGGCGCGATGATCGGGCTGGGCTCAGCGATCGTGAACCTCGTTTTCTCCTGCGACGGACTCCGCCACCCGCATAACCCCCGCTGCAGCGCATGCGATCAGACCGAGCAGGATCAGCCACGTTCCTGCCGGGAACAGCGAGGGCGTGGCAACCCCAGTGATCGCTGCGGCCATCCCGACACAGACGCATGCGACACCCGCGAGCAGCACGATTCCGGCGCGCATCAGCTGCTCCTTCCTGTCATGATGCCGGGCTCGTGCATCGCATGGAGGACGGCGACATCAGCGGCGCCTGTGCCGATCGCGGTCGCGCTTTTCCGGGCGCAGCCAGTTGAGCGGCTTGCGCTCCAGTCGGTGCGCGCGGCCGGTCTCCACGATGCGGTCCTCGCGGCCCTTGATGCCCGGATGGCCCAGGCCGACCCAGACGCCTGCCACCAGCGCGATCACCGAACCGATGATGAATATCGTCATGCTCTGCTCCTGCCGTGCTTCCCGCCGTTGGCCAGCAATTGTCCGTGCAGACGCGCTGATGCAGCGATCACGCCGTCGATGTCGGTATCACGCCGGTTGAACGGGATCGCCGCACCGGTCGCATCCGTGATGCGGCCTCCGGCCTCCTCGACCAGGAGCACCCCTGCGCACACATCCCATTCGCTGCGCCTGCCTCGGGTTATGTACCCCGCAGCGCGGCCTGCGGCCACCAGCGCCAGTTTGTAGGCGGTACTGCCGATCGGACGCAGCGTCCAGCCGCCGCTGATCGCCTGCAGCCACGGCGCTTTCACGTCGGAGCGCGAAGCGACCAGTTCCGCACCGGGCCTCGGCTCGGCGCGCAGCGGGCGCGGCTCGTCGCCCAGCTCGTCGCGCCAGAACGCGCCCTGCCCGCGCACGGCGTGAAAGATCTCGCGCGTGGCGGGGTTCACGATCACGCCGACGCGCGGCACGCCGTCGACGGCCAGGCCGACGGAGATGCTGAACTCGGGCCTGCCCGCGATGAACGAGCGCGTGCCATCGATGGGATCGACGATCCACACGGCGTTCCGCTCCATGCGCTCGGGCGAGTCGGCTGTCTCCTCGGAGAGCCAGCCGTACTCCGGCCGCGCACCGCGCAGCCGCTCGCGCAGCAGTGCATCCGCGGCGAGGTCCGCCTCGGTGAGTGGCTGGTCGGGGGACTTGTGGCGCACACCCAGCGAACGACCGATGTAGCTGCGCACGACGTCCGCCGCCGCACGTGCCGCCTGGAGCGCAAGCTCCAGGTCATCCTGGTCGCGACTGCGCCGCGGGTCGTTCTCCATGCTCACCGGTCGAGCTCCTGCACGCGCGCGCGCGCGACTCGCAGCGGCACCACGATCACGATCAGCGCGAGCAGCAGCGCGGCGCCCAGCCCGAGCACGAGCGCTGTGTACATGCCGCTGCTGATGGGACGCCCGAGCGCATGGGCGCGCAGCACGGTATAGACGGGCCATGCCTCGAGCATCACCATGATGCCGAGAAACGCGACAGCGACCATCATGAACACCAGGCCGCCGAAGCCCGTGGATACTTCCGCGGCATTGTCGGTGTCGAACTTGGGGAAGAGCGCGCCGAAGCCGAGCGCGAGCGATGCGATGCCGAACGTGACGAGCGTGATCGTTGCGAGCGACAGCACCATCATGAACGGATCGACGCGCAGGATCACGTTCGTGCCGAACGTGAGCGCGAGCGCAAGCACCAGCAGCGGCAGCACACCGACCCAGTACTTGCTCCACAGCAGCGTGCGCATGTCGAGTGGTGCGGACCGCAGCAGCCAGAGCGTGCGCCCCTCGAGGCTCACCGCGGGAAAGATGAAGCGCGCCGCGATGGCTGCAAGCACGAACCCCGCGAGACCGAGATTCAGGAACGAGATGACGTTCGTCAGGAAGAAGCCGACCTGCTCGCCGGAGTACAGCGGCAGCACACGGATGTTGTAGATGTACACGACGACCAGGACGACGAGCAGGACCAGTTGCGACCACTGCGTCGTGTCGCGGAAGAACGTCCGTATGTCCTTGGCGACGAGGCTGCGCGCCGTCACCGGCAGACCACCCAGCACGGGCTCGAGCACTGCGCGCCGGCGGACGTGCGGTCCTGCCTTCTGCGACGCACCCTCCTGCGCCCGACTCAGCCCTTCCGGGTACAGCCTTACGTGCAGCATTGCACCGAGCACGACGAACGACGCGGCGGTCAGCACCAGCAGCACGAGCGGGAAGAAGTCGTGGCCACGTGGCAGCACGCCGAGCGGTGCGAGGATCGCCTGTGCAGCCCAGTCGCTCGGCAGCCACACCGACTGCGGTGTCTGCAGCACCTGGATGAAATCGACGAGGTCGCGGAAGCCTTCCGGGCTCGCGAGCTGTTCCGGCTGCAGCAGCCGCACCAGCGCGACGAGCGCGCCCGCGCCCAGCAGCGCCACGAGAGCGAGCAGGTCGCGCGCGCGGCGGGCAGGAAAGACGTTCACCAGCACCAGCGTGAGTGCCGAACCGACCACGGCGGGCAGGACCAGAAACGCCAGTAATGCAACGGCGGCCGTCACCGCATACAGCAGCCCACCCTCATAGATCACGCCGTACGCGGTGATTACCGGCACGAGCACGATCGCCATCATCCACGATGCCTGGACCAGCGTCTCGGCGAGCCGCGCACGGTAGACGCGCACGGCATCGACCGGCGCGGATGCGATCAGCTCGAGGTCGCGCGCAAGGAAGAACGAGCTCAGTGCAGTGATGATGTTCGACAGCAGCAGGATCGACAGGAACGCAAGCAGCAGCAGTGACAGCAGCTTGAGAGCCAGTACGTCGCCCACGCCGCTGCTCTGGAAGTAGCGCAGCATGCGGTACATGAGCGCGAACAGCACGACCCAGAAGATGGTGGCGACCAGGGTGAGCAGCGCGGTACGCGCGACGCTCGAGCCCTGCGAGAGCCGGCGCCGCTGCGTGATCCACTTGGGCCCGAGCAGATCGAGCACACCGGCCTCGCGGAAGGGGCGCTCCGGCCGTGTCCGCGCGCCTGCCGCCGTGCTCATACCGTCTCGGGCTCGTCGCGGAGCGCAGCGAGCACGGCAGTCACGTCCTCGTCGCCCGTCAGCCGGAGGAAGATCTCCTCGAGACCCGCGGCACCGGATTCCGCCTGTTGCCGCAGCTCCGCCATCGTGCCGAGCGCCCGGATCTCGCCCTGGTGCAGGATCGCGATCCGGTCGCACAGCGCTTCTGCAACTTCGAGCGTGTGCGTCGACAGGAACACGGTGCCGCCCTGCGCCGCGAAGTTGCGCAGCAGATCCTTGATCTGGCGGGCGCCCTTCGGGTCGAGGCCGACCATCGGCTCGTCCACGATGATGGTGCTGGGCGAGTGGACGAGTGCGGAGCTGATCAGCAGCTTCTGCCGCATGCCGTGGCTGTAGCTCTCGATCAGCGTGTCCTGCCATTGCTCCAGGTCGAAGAGCCGCAGAAGGTCGCGCGCCCGCCGCTCCGCCTCTCGACCTTCGCGACCCCACAGGCCGCTCACGAACCGCAGGAATTCCGCGCCCGTCAGCTTCTCGTAGATGCTCGGCCGGTCAGGGATGTAGCCGATCATCTGCTTCGCACGGACCGGCTCGCGCAGCATGTCAACGCCGCCGATCTCGATGGTGCCGGCGCTCGGCCGCAGCACGCCGGCCAGCATGCGGATCGTCGTCGTCTTGCCGGCACCGTTGGGCCCGAGAAAGCCGAACAGCTCACCGGTCTCGACGTGCAGGTCCAGCGGATGGACTGCGGTGAACTCGCCGTATCGCTTGGTAACGCCCTGCAGCCGGATCATACCACCTCGAGCTGAAGCCTGCCGATGAGTCGGACGAGCTCGATCTGGCGCGCGAGCCCGCCGATCAGGAACCGCAGATGGCTGGCGTCTGCCGGCACCTGTCCGAGCGTCGGATCCACGGCGTACCACTCCTCACCCAGCCATACTTCCGGCCACGCGTGGTAGTAGAAGCGACCGTCCACGTGTACCACACCAACGGCCGTGCGCGCCGGCAGCCCGATCGCACGCGCCAGTGCGACGTACAGCACAGTATGCTCGTTGCAGTCGCCTTCGCGGGCGTCGAGCACCTGCCGCGCGCTGGGCACGCTCAACGTGATCTGCTTGTCGAGCGTGCGATATACCCAGTCATTGAGCAGGCGCGTCGCCTCCGCCGGGTCGCTCGTGCCGCGTGTGACTTCGCGCGCCGTGCGCACGATTGCGGGATCGTCCTTCTGGATGAGCGGTGACGCGGCCAGCTCACCCGCCGGTTCGCCGCCGCCGGCATAGGGCAGCGCATACGTTGCGCGCAGCGCGCGCTCGCGCGTGATGATCAGCGTATCCCCGCGCAGCTGCTGGCGGCCGCCTGACAGATCGAACCCTTCGAGCTCGACGTTGCGCAGGCGTACGGACAGGCTCGGCGCGAACTCGACGTCGGTCAGGTCTGCATTGCTCGCGATCGCCGTGCTCTCTATCACGCTGCCATATCCGGCACTGCGGCCGGGGCGGCTGCGCGCCTCGTCGAACTCCGTACGTGCCAGCTCGAACACCGTACGCTCGATCTCGAAGCCGAGCGGGCTCGTCGCGCGCACGACCTGGCCATCCTCGTCAACCCACGTTTCGACCGTGGCGCCGGCAATCTGCTGATCGAGGCGCCACGCCGGCACCGTGTCGTACACCGTCGGCGTAAACGTACGCGTGCCGGGTTCGTAGCGTACGCTGTCGATGACGATGAACGTGTCTGCCGCGGCAACACGCATCGCCACGCGGCGTTGATCCATCGCCGAGGGGTCGAACACGCTCACCGTGAACTCCCGGCCGACCTGGAGCATGCCGGCGGCGGCCAGGCGCAGCGGCACGGCAGCATCGAGCAGCACGTCGCGCGGCACCTCCAGCCGGCTGTGCTGCTGATCACCGCCGGCGTCGATGCGCACGTCGAGTACGGAGTCCGCGCCCAGCGTGCCCTGCGCGCGGAACGAGCCGATACGCGAGCTGAGCGAGAACTCGAAATTGCGCAGCGTGAGCACCTCGTCGAGATCCACGCGTGAGCGTGTGCTCGCGCGCTGCACCTCACCGAGTGCGGGTATCTCGAGCAGGGTCTGGTCCTCGAAGCGGTAACCGTCCGGCAGTGTGTCGAAACGCGCACTCGAGTAGCCGATCGCGTTGCCGTCCATGCGCACCACATAGAAGTGCGTGCCGGGCGCAAGGCCTCGTGCGCCGAACGCGAGTTCCAGCTCGGGCGGACGGAAATACTCGCGGCGCACGTGCCAGCCGAGTGCCAGCACCCAGCCGGCAAGGATGCCGGCAGCAATGAGATGTCGAGATGTCGGAAGACGACGCATCCGGGACGTCAGGGTGCGTCGGTGGCCGGGGAGGCGCCGCCGTGCATGGCGACTGCGTGCGCGAAGGCTTCGCGCTCGTACGCCGAGTCGACGCGGATCTCTACGGCGGATGGATGCGTCGCATCGCGCATGTGCTCGCTGAGCACCTCGACCATCATGTGCGCAGATTCCTCAGCGTCGAGGTTGCCCGCGCCGGTGCCGAGCGGCGGCATCGCCACGCTGTCGATCGCCCATTCCGCGAGGCGACGCAGACCGTTCTGCAGCGCACGCCGCACGCCCGGCGCAGTGACCGGCTCGTCCATCGAGCGTACGATCGCGTGCACGATGAACTGCGCACGCAGGTTGCCGGCGCCCGTAATCACGGCTGAGCCCACGGGCAGCTCGCCGAGTCGGCGTGCCTGCTCCGCGGGCTCCGGTCCCGCCGCAAGCTCGAAGCGGCGCATGGGCGCGGTGACCGCATCCCATTCGGCGGTCACCGGCCACAGCACGGCAGCGGTTTCCGCATCCTCGAGCGGAGCATGCACCACACGAATCACGCCGCCGCGACCTCGCGCGCCTTGCGGTACATCGCGGCCGCTTCCTGTGGCCTGCCCTTCTTGTCGAACACGATGCCCATCACGTACCACGCACGGCCCAGGTTCGGCAGCATCTGCGTCGCACGCTCGAGCATCTCGAGTGCCTCGTCCACGCGACCCAGCTGATTCAACGCCTCACCGCGATAGAAGTACGAGTAGCCGTCGTCGGGATCGAGATCGATCGCGCGCCTGAGCGCTTCCGCCGCCTCATCGTACTGGCCGCGACGAAACGCGATCGTGCCGGACGTTGCGAACACCTGAGCATTCGACGGATGCGAGCGCGCGGCACGACGCAGCTCGCGCTCCGCTGCCTCGAACCTGCCGAGTGCAGCCAGCGACGACGCCGCGCCCAGCGTCGCCTCGAGCAGGTCCAGCTCCTCGCGCGCCGCCTCGTACTGCTCGAGCGCCAGCTGCCACTCGCTCTTCGATTCGTACAGCCGCGCAAGCTCGATGCGCGCGTGCGCCGTGTCGGATGCGTTCAGGATGTAGCCACGGTACGCGTCGATGGCGCCTGCAACGTCGCCTGCCGCCGCACGCTCACGTGCATCCGCCAGCGCGCGTGGCACCTGCTCCACTTCATCGGTCGCACTGGCCACAGCCGCAGCCGGCAGATCTGCCGGCCCATTCTCTTCACCCGCTGACATGCTTGCGGATGGGTGCTCCACCTGCGTCACCTGCTCCTCCGGTTCCTGCGACATCGACGAACCGTCCCCCGCTTCTGCGGTAGAGGGCGGCTCACCAGACTGCATATCCCCCATGACGTCCTGTTCTCCTCAACGAGTCGTGCTGCGCGTCAGCCATTCCAGGTACGGGGCATGGCCATCCGTGATCGGCAGCACCACGACTTCGGGTACATCATACGGATGCAGTGTGACGACGCGCTCGCGCACCTCCTCGATGCGAGCCTGCTCCGTCTTCAGCACGATGAGGATCTCGTCATCGCGCTGGACCTGCTCGTCCCACCGGTAGATCGACACGATCCCGGGGATGATGTTCGCACATGCCGCGAGCCGCTCGTCCACGAGCCGCTCGGCGAGGCGCTCGGCCGTCACCATGTCCGGCGCCGTAACGAGCACAACGCGCGCGCTGGTCATGTGCGCGCCGCGGACTGCGCGCGCTCCGCAGGCGCCGGCTCGGCGTACATCGCCTCGATGCGGTCGGCGAAATTCTGTTCGACCACCCGTCGCCGCACCTTGAACGATGGCGTGACTTCGCCGCGCTCGATCGTCAGCTCGCGCTCGATCGGCAGCACCTTCTTCGGCGTCTCGTAGCGTGCGAACTCGGTCAGCCGCTTGCCGACGTCCTCTTCGAGCTTCGCGCGCACCTCGGGCAGGCGGACCAGCTGTTCGCGCGAGGTGAAACTGAGGCCGTGTTGCCGCGCCCAGCCCTCGAGCCGGTCGAAGTTGGGCACGACCAGCAGAATCGGGTAGGGCCGGCGATCGCCGATCATCAGTGCCTCGGCCACGAAGCCGCTCGTCTTCGCAGCATTCTGGATCGGCTGTGGCGCGACGTTCTTGCCACCCGCGGTAACGAGCAGCTCCTTCTTGCGATCGGTGATGCGCAGCATCCCGTCGGGATCGAGGGTACCGATGTCGCCGGTGTGGAACCAGCCCTCGTCGTCGATCGCTTCGCGCGTTGCCTCCGGGTTGTTCCAGTAGCCCTTCATGACCTGTCGGCCGCGCACCAGGATCTCGCCGTCGTCGGCGATGCGGATCTCCGTCGCGGGTACAGGCGGCCCGACCGTGCCGATGCGTATGCTGTCGGGCCGGTTCACGTTGGTGACCGGCGACGTTTCCGTGAGGCCGTATCCCTCGAGGATCGTGACGCCCGCGCCCGAGAAGAAGTACGCGACCTGGGGCGAGAGCGGTGCGGATCCCGAGATGAAGAAGCGGATGCGACCGCCGAGTGCCTCGCGCACCTTGCGGAACACGAGGCGGTCGGCGATGGCGAACTGCAGCTTTGTCACGGGCCCGATGCTGCGGCCCTCGAGCCGCGCCTGACCGACCTCGAGCGCGAGACCACGCGCCCACAGCACGAGCCGGCGTTTTGCGCCTTCCGCGCTCAGGATGCGCGCATACAACTTCTCGTAGACGCGGGGCGCAGCCGCTGCCACGGTCGGGCGCACCTCCACGAGCGCACGCGAGACATCGTCGAAGCTGCCAACGTGCGCGATCGTCGCTCCGACCCAGAACATGCCGTAGTCGACCATGCGCTGGAACGAGTGCGAGAGTGGCAGGAAGCTCAGGTCGACGTCCTCTTTGCCGATCATCAGGAACGACGTGAAGCTGCCGTAGACGTTCGACCAGAGGTTGTCATGCGTGAGCATGACGCCCTTGGGCGTGCCGGTCGTGCCAGATGTGTAGATCAGCGTCGCGACGTCATCCGGCTTCGCGCGCAGTGCTTCCTCACGGAAGGCTGTGTCGTCCGGCCTGCTCTCGCGCACGTCGTCGAGCATCTCACGCCAGCCGAGCGCATCGCCTTCCGCCGCGGAATCCTCCATCACGATGATGTGCTCGACCTGGCCGTGCTCCCGCTGCAGCTCACGCACCTTCGTGAGCTGCTCGGCGTTCGACACGAACACGATGGTCGCACCGCAGTCGCGCAGGATCACCGCGAGCTGGTTCGCGGGCAGCGTCGCGTAGAGGGGTACCGTCAGCGCACCCGCACACAGGATCGCGAAATCCGCGAGCAGCCATTCGGCACGATTCTCCGACAGCAGCGCGACGCGGTCACCGCGCTGCACACCCAGACGCGACTGCAGCGCATGCGTGAGTGTGCGCACCTCATCGAGCACTTCGCGGTGCGAGACCGGCTGCCAGCTGCCGCGCTCGCGTCGCAGCAGCGCGTCCGGCTTGTCGTGATCGATCGCTTCGAAGAACAGACGGGTCAGCGTGCCCTTCGGCAGGTCTGCCGGCAGTGCCGCGTAGCGCAGAGGCTCCTGCGGCGTGGTCGATGCCGGGATTGCGCTGCTCAAGAGAACTCCAGCGTGCTGCTGAACTCGATGTCCGTCGCGAGCGAATGCCGGACGCTGCAGTACTTGTCTTCCGAGAGCGCGAGCGCGCGCCTGACCTTGTCCTGGTCCGCCGCATCGACGCCGCCAACCCGGTAAGTCGCACGGATCGCCGTGTAGCGGCGCGGCGGCTCGGGGGCACGGTCGCCCTCGATCTCGACCTCGAGACTGGCCATGTCGACGCGCATCTTCGCGGCGATGTCGATGATGTCGATGGACGTACAGCCGGCGAGCGCAATCAGCAGGAGCTGTGGCGGTGATGCCCCCTCGATACGCTTGCTGTCGAGCGAGACCCGGAGTGCTTCCGGCGTCGTCGCATCCATGACGAGGCCGCTGCCGCGCCAGCGCAGCGAGACGGCGACGTCGCTCATGTCGCGTCCCCGCCGGGCGTCAGCTCGGGCGGCACGTCCGGATCGGCCGCGACCTCGCCGCGCAGTTCGGCCAGCGTGCTGCGGGCGTGATCGACGTGGCGCTGCGCCTCCGGTCCGTCCGGCGGTGCGGCGAGGAAATGCTCGAGGTGCGCGACGGCCTCTTCGCTCTGGCCGTCGCGCAGCAGCAGGAAGGCGAGTCCGTAGTGGGCGCCGGCCGAGCGCGGCTTCTGCTCGAGCACCTGCCGGTACGTCCTTGCCGCCTGGTCCGTCATGCCGATGCGCGTGTACGCCATTGCCATCTGCTGCAGGATCGCCGGATCCTGCGGCAATGCGCGCAGCGCGAGACGGAACGACGTCAGAGCATCGTGATACTTGCCGACGCCCATCAGCTCGAGGCCTTCGGCGTAGTAGTCGACTTCCTGGACGTCGTTGCTGAAGAGCTTCTTCCAGAATCCCATGCGTCGCTTGATCTTCCGGTGGGATCAGGGGCGGCCGTAAGACCGTACCCGCGTAAGATAGACGGGCCCACGCAGGCGAGCAATGCGCGTCAGCCGCGCACGGCAACCACCGTGCTGCCCTGCTGCGCAAGGACCTTCAGGCCCGCGGACTCCAGGCGCTGCGCAGCGTTCGCTGGTGCATCTTCGAGCACGAGTCGCGCCAGCACGCCGAGTGCGTGTGCCGCCTGCTCGAGCAGTGCATCGGCGGCGCGTCCCGACAGTACGATGCCACGCAGTGCGCGGGCCGGGAACGGCAGTGTGCCGCCGATACCGATGCGACTCACCCCCGCGCGCTCATCCCACTCCCTGCCGCTGTCGCTCGCTGCAATCACTTCCAGGTTCGGCACCATGTCGGCGAGTGCGGTCGCGCGCGCGGCCGCGTCGCCGACGAGCAGAACGAAGCCGGGTCCTTCAGTGACGCCGAGCAGCGCTGCCATACGCATGACCGCCTCATCATCGGGCGCGGGCGCGCCCGTGGCCCAGCCGCGGCCGAGCACACCGAAACCCTCCTCGACGGCGTACTGCTCGCGACAGTTCGAACAGCCGAGCCGGCCACTCAGGACGCGCCTGTCCTCGATCCGGTCGGCGAGCAGGATCAGGCCGAACTGCGGTCCGCAGCGCGGACACGTCAGGATGTCTGTCAGCAGGAGATACATGTCGTTGTTGGCTACGCAGGACGGTTGCTGTATGTTCCTGCGTCCCTATTGAACCCGTCCGACCGTCGTGCCGCAAGTGCGGGAGCCGTCCCGCGCGCACGGGCCCACGGTCCCCCCTGAACCGACGCCATGCGGATACTCATCGTTGACGACGATCCAATGATCTGCGAATTCGTGCGCCGCGGTCTGCAGGAGGAGGGACACGTCGTGGACGTCGCACACGACGGGCAGCACGGCCGCATGCTCGCGCTCGTCGAGCCGTATGACGCGCTCATCCTCGACGTCGTGCTGCCCGACATGCTGGGCTACGAAATCGCTCGCGAGATCCGCGGGAAGAGCAAGGATGTACCCATCCTCATGCTCACGTCGAAGAGCCGCACGGAAGACATCGTGAGCGGCCTCGACTCCGGCGCCGACGATTATCTCGTCAAGCCGTTCGTACTCGATGAGCTGAAGGCACGCGTGCGGGCACTCGTCCGGCGTGGCGGCGCCGTGCGCGACGACACACTCGCATACGCCGGCGTGACGCTCGATCGCAAGACACGCCGCGCATTCGTGGACGACACCCGGATCCGCCTCACGCCGAAAGAGTTCACGCTGCTCGAACGCTTCCTGCTCGCGCCCGACTCCACGCTCAGCCGGACCGAGCTGCTCGAGAAGGTCTGGGACATCAACTTCGATCCCGGCTCGAACGTCGTGGACGTCCACGTCGCGCGGCTGCGCCGGAAGCTGCGCACCGCGAACGCCAGGGCCGGCATCGTCACGGTCCGGGGCGTGGGATTCGCCCTGACGGACAACCCGGACGCGTTCGAGGACTGAACCCGCCACGCGCCTCGTCGCTGCCACCGCGGCAGGGCCACACACAGGCCCTCTTCCGGCAGCCTCCCGGCCGTTGTCGCGCATTGTCCCACTCGATGAACAATCTGTAATTCCCCCGTAACCGGCACGTCATCCCCACGCGCGTAGCTTGGCCATGTACTCAGCACGGAGCTGTCGATGACCCGTCGGTCCTGCCTGATCGTGATGCTGCTCCTCGCCGCCGGCGCGATGCCGGCGCGGGCACAGTTCTCTGCGCTGCCCGGCGTCCTCCACCTCGGTGCGGAGGACGACGCTGACATCGCCGTCGTCCAGGTCAGGAACGAGGGCGAGCGCCCGCTGCAGCTGCGGATGTACCTGAGCGACTATGACCAGGCCGAGGACGGCGCCTACGTCTTCCAGGCGCCGGGCGCGGTCAGCGGCTCGTGCGCCGGCCGGATCTCGTTTTTCCCGGACAACGCACTCCTGGAGCCGGGCGAGAGGCAGGAGATCCAGGTCCGCATCGAAGCGGGCGCCGACGCGTGCTGGTCGCTGCTCTTCATCGAGTCCGCGCCCGAGGGTTCCGGCCAGGTGCGCATCGCCAATCGGATCGGTGTGCGAGTGCTGAACGCGCCTGCGTCGCTGACGCGCGACGGTGGGCTGGCCGCGGTGACGGCCGCACAGACGGATTCGCTCGAGGTCGAGCTGCTCTTCAGCAACACGGGCGCGGCGCCGGTCGAGCTGCGCGGCACGATCGAGATCCGTGACCTGGCCGGCGCGCCGGTCGCGAGTGCGGCCGTCGGGCCGCTTGGTGTGCTGCCAGGCCATGCGCGCCGCTTCACGACCCTGCTGCCGCCGCTGCCGGCCGGCGACTACCTGGCGGTTCCGGTCCTCGACTTCGGCGCCGACTGGCTCGCAGGCGGCCAGGCGCTCTTCACGGTCCGCTGACCATGTCCGCCCGCGCTGCGTCCGTTCGCCGCTGGCTGCTGGCCGCCCTGCTGATCGGGGCGGCCCTGCCAGCGCATGCGGCGGCACAGCAGCCGTGCAGGGGCGCCGGCGCGTGGCGCGTGGCGAGCGTCGCCCCCGCCAACATCAGTTTCTCGACGCCCACGGCCCTCGATTACGACCGGCAGGGCATCGAGTACGCTGCCATCGTGACGGTGAACGTGACGAGCAGCCGCCGCGGCACGCCACTCGTATGGACGCTCTGCGTCAACGCTGACACCCCGGACCTCGGCTCGTCGGAGGGGTTCACCAAGCCGCTGTCCGACCTGCAGATCGAGTTGCTGGACGGCAACTGGCGTCCGCTGACGAGCACGCAACAGCAGATCCTCACGGGGAGTGGCGACGCGGTCGTGCAGATGCGGGTGCGCTTCCGGCTTTCGTGGGACACCGATCCGCCCGGCAACTTCGGCACGATACTGCGCGTCACGGTGGGCTCGTGATGCGGGTCCGCATCGCCCTGCTGCTCCTGATGGCCGCCTGCGCGTTCCATCCATCTGTGTCTGCGCAGGAACCGGGCACACGCATCTCGCCAGACTTTGTGGTCGCCGCGCCGGACGCCATGCCCGGCGCCGTCGTCGCGACCGTGCTGCGGGTCGAACGACCGGAGGGTGCGACCGCGGCGTCGTACACCGTGCAGGCGGCGGAGCAGATCATGATCTATGGCGCACCGTCTGGCGATGTTGCCCTGCGTGCCGACGCCGGCCTGGTGCCACTCACGTTCAGTGTTTCGAAGGAGACGGTCGCCGGGCTGATGCACGTTGCGCGTGTCGAGGTGCGCTGGACGGACGGCAGCACGTGGACCGCAGACGTCGAGACGCGCGTCGGAGTGCGACGCGGACTCGAGATCTCGCTCGATACGACGAGCGCGTTCATCGCACGCGGCACGACGGCGCATGTGTCGCTGGTCGTGCGCAACACCGGCAACGCCGCCGACACGGTACATCTCGCAGTCCTGAAGCCCGAGCAGTGGACGATCCATGCGCCGCCGGCGCTCGTCGTGCCTGCAGGTGGTTCGTCCCGGGACAGCGTGCGCATCCGCGTGCCGCCCTCTGCAACCTTTGGCGAGACGCAGATCCTGCGTGTCACTGCGCACGGCAAGGGCAGCGAAGCCGCGCGCAACCTGTCTGTCACGGTTGCGGAGCGCGACGTCGAAGAGGACGGCATGCTGCGCCTTCCGGCCACGGTCACGGTCGGTGCAATCGATGCCGGCATGCTGGAGGAGAGTCCGGTCTCGGTCGCGCTCGAGATGCAGGGCTCGCTCGGCGGCGGCACGGAAGCGAGCCTGCGCGTGCGACGCAGCGCCGATGCCACGACGCCGCCCGCGTTCTATCGCTACCTGACCGGTCCGAGCCTGCGCGCCGAGATCCGCAACGGACAGAACCGCGTCACCGCTGGCGACGTGCTGTTCACGGCTTCGTCGCTGCACGGCGGCAGCGCGTTCGGCACGGGCGTGGATGCGGGCGGGCGGCTGGGCAACGTGCAGGCGAACGTGTTCGCTGCGCGTCCCCACCAGTTCGATGCACCCGAGCGGCCGGGCCACATGTTCGGAATGAGCGCCGAGCTTCTGACCGGCGTCGGTGCGTTCGGCGTCTCCGCTTCGGACATGGCGCGCCCGGCCGGTATCATCGACGAAACCGAACGGACCCGACTCGCGGCGCTCACGTTCCGTGGCGCGCTCGCGCAGGGTCTGGCGGTGCGCGCAGAAGCCGGCATCATGACGCTGCGTGACAACGCTGGACGCACGCGCGAGGGCGTTGCGTTCGATGTCGGCTCGGCGTGGCATGGCGAACGTCTCGACGTGCAGGCGCACGTCCGCCGCGTTCCGGGCTCGCTCGCGACGAGCGGTACCGCCGTGGACGAGACGTACGTCTCCGGCGCATTCGACATGGGCCGTGGCATCACATTGAACGGATGGTTCGTACGCAGCGAAGCCGACCTGCTGAGCGGCAGCAGCTCGCGCCATGACGGCAGCGCGCTCACACTGCGCTGGAACGACGGCGGCGCGAGCGCGCAGGTGAGTGGCTATCTGCGCCGCACGAGCGGCGGCGGCCTGCTCACCGGCGACATCGAACAGCGGTCGGTTGCAGTCGGCGGTACGCTCCCGGTCGGCCCGCTCACGGCAGAAGGTATCCTGGAGCTCGGCCGCTCGAGCAGCCGCGATACGGACGCGCCACTGCGCAACATCACCTCGCGGCTGTCCTGGCAGACCGCCGATGCGTTCGTGTGGGCCGGGCTCACGCACAGCGAAGGCGTGTTCGGGACCGACCTGACGCGCATGGACGCTGGCGCCACGGCGCGCATGGGCCGCATTGAACTCGACGGTCGTGTCGGCACATGGCTGGGCGATGCGGCGATGAACAGCATGGATGCGTGGCTGTCCTCGACGGTGCACGTGACACCGCAGACAGCGGTAATCGCCGGTGTCGATTACACGCCGTGGCGTGTCGCATCCGACGAGGTCCGGGTCTCACTCGGCGCGCGCCACAGCCTTGGCGTGCCCCTCCCCGTCCGGCGCCGGCCTGATGTGCACGGCATCATCTATGAGGACGCGAACGCCAACCTGCGCCGTGATCCTGGCGAGGCGGGCATACGCGGCGTGCGCGTGCGACGCGGTAACACGTTCGCACTCACGGACGGTGAGGGACGCTACGCGTTCCACAGCAGGCATGGCGCCGGCAGCGAGCTGAGCGTCGATGCCGGCTCACTCGCACAGGGTCTGATGCTGCTGCCGACGACGGGTACTGCTGCACGCGGAAAGGTGGACATGCCGGTCGTGCGTGCAGCTGCGCTTCAGCTCTTCGTCTTCGAGGACCGCGATCGCGACGGAGTGCGCGGCATGCTCGAACCCGGCGCTCCAGGCGCAATCATCGAGTTGACCGACACGCACGGCCGCACGCGCACGGCGAGTGCCGACCCGCGCGGTCACGTCACGTTCGCGGCACTCGCTCCGGGCGACTACTCCGTGCGGGCACGGATGGCCACGGGTCGGCAGGAGGCAGGCGACGTCACGTCCTTCACGCTGCAGGCGGGCCAGGCAACACGACTCGAGGTCGGCGCACCCCGGCTCATTCGTGAGATCCGGTTCGGTGTGAGCACGGACACGGTTCGCGTCGATACCGTGACCGTGACGGCAGCCGACAGCGCCACGGCGCAGCCGGTACGATCGACGCTGCCCCGCCCACGCACGACACAACTCGACCACGACTCCGGCAATCCGCCAGACGCGGCCGGGCGCCCGGCGCCTGGTAGGCCGGACACCGTGCCCGCGCACATGCGCACGCGCGATCCGCAGCCGGATTCGACCAGCAGTATCAGTAGCGGCAGCGACGGGGTCGACGGCGGGATGATCACCCTCGCGCTGGGACTTGGATCGTCACTGCTGCTCGTGACCGGGTGGGTGCGCCGGCGCCGCTACCACGCATAGCGCACCCGGGTCGCACGCATGGTACGACGTGCGTACTCACCCGCCCGCGGTGATCATGTCGAAATAGTCGTCGATGTCGAAGCCGACCGGATCGATCTCGAGGTACGGACCGCGGGCGAAGCGACCGGTCGTCGGGAAGTACGGCGGCGGCTGGCTCGCTCCACACGGGTCGTACGAGTAGCGCTTGAGGTAGCCGGTACCGCTGCTCAGACCGACCGGGCCGCGCGTGCGCTGGATGATACCGCCCGTGAGAAAGAGGCAGCCGCGTCCCCAGTTGGTGGTGCCGCAGCGCTCGGCGGTCGTACTGCCCGTGTCGTGATCCTCGGCCCTGAACTCGTTCAGTGTCAGCACGAAACCGTGAACGAACTCGTCCGATGTGTCGTCGAACGTGCGACGCGTGCCGTTGACGTTGGCGGGTGCCGTGAATGGGGTGTTCGCCATGACCACGTCACCGCCGGCGAACATGCCGACAATGTCCTCGCAGGTTCCGGCGCCTGGATCGATCGCGTAGCGCAGGTCGTCGGCGATGATGATGTCGCCGGTGGCAGCGATCGTCACTCTGCCGCGGACCGTACCGCTGATCGCCACGTCGCCCGTCACGTGGATCACGCCCTTGAAGTTCGGATTAAGCTCGCGCGTGATCGCGAAGAGGTAGTCGCGATCGGGGCGCGCTGAGAGCGAGGCATGCAGCGACGCCGATCCTCGGTAGACCCAGCCACCGTAGGAGTCCGTCGCCGCGAACGTTCCGCTGCTCGTCAGTTCCGGAGCGCCACCCAGGAAACAGCGTGCGTAGCGCGTGCTGTGGTTGTCCTGCAGTGCCTGGTACCAGCGATCCGTTCCGGACGTGCCGTGGCCATCCGCGTCGTAGAACAGGCCATCCGCATGGAAGTGGCCACAGTTTTCCGAATCGCGCATGCCACTGTTCGTATCGATCGACGAGATGCCCCGCATGCCGACCACCCAGTCCGCGTAGCTGTTGCTGCTTGCCTCGTAGACACGGATGAACCCCTCGTTCGCGTCGGTCACGTCGCCATCGCCGTTCAAGTCGATCGCAATGAACTCGATACGCATGCGTGCACGACCGGTCGTCGCGATGTTCGTCGTGGTGAATGCGGTGCCGCCGGCCTGCGCCTGTACGCGCAGCTTGTCCAGGTCGGCCGTCTGCGGCATCGGAATGCGCGGTACGCGTTCGGCATAACCGTCGCGGAACGATGCGCGGTGCCGGTTGGCGATGGTACCCGCGGTCGAGACCGGCCCGTGGAACGTCGCGGCATTGGCAGCGTTGTGGATGGTGATGTCGTCGTTGGAGTGGACGGGACCGTAGACCTGGTCACCACCACCGAACACGATGACACCTTCGTCGTTGGTGAAGTACGCATACTTCGAAAAGCTCTCCTGCACGATGCCACCGCGCCGGATGGCGACGCCTCCACCCGCATCACGCGTGATCGCGATGATGGCGCCATGCACGCCGTACTGGCCGCTGGTCACGCCGATCGGGCCGACATAGAGTGAGCGTGTCAGGCCCGGTATCTCGTTTCCGGCCTCGTCGAGCACCGGCTCATCCTCCTCGAGTATTGCGTAGCCGGTGTCCGGGTAGAGGGCCGGCATGCCGTTCAGCAGCGCGCGCACCTGCTCGATCGCTTCGTCAGCGTGCCTGCCGAGCATCTCGTCGCGCGTGTAGCCGCTGCGCACGAGCGTCGTGCCCATGGTCATGTAGGCCGCGGCTGCCGCGACACTCGCGAGCGCGAGCATCACGAGTATCGTGAGCGGCAGTGCGAATCCGGATCGGTTTCTGGCTGGCATTACGTGCCTCACGGTGCTGTGGACGGTACGACGACGACTGCGCTCACCTTCGTGGACAGGGACGGCGTACAGTCCTGCGCAGCGATGGTGTACTCGAGGGTCTGGTCCAGCTCGACGGCGCGGTCCGTGTACGTATAGCTCGCGTCACCGCCCGGAATACTGAGATACGGGTCCGGACTCGCCGGCTCGGTGATCAGACGCCGCCAGATCACGTATCGCAGGACGTCCTCTTCTCCTCCCGTCTCGTCGACCGCCGCATTCCAGGTCAGGTCGATCACCCACTTGCCGGTCTCGGCACGCAGTGTCGCCGTCAGACCGCCGTTGTAGATGGGCGGCGAGCCGCACGTGCGCTGCACGGTATGCCCCGTGTTGCGCAGCCAGACCGTCGATGAGTGCAGGAGCACCTGCTCGTCCGCGCCCGTACGCCCATTGGTAACGCCCAGGTTGAAGCGGACACCGCGGATGCTGTCGATCACCGCGAACCGGCCGGAGTCAGCGGCGCTCAGGTGAATCGGCGCACTGTGGAAGAGCGGCAGCGAGTCGTTCGGCACCTGCCCGAGGCGCGTGCCCGTCGAGTCCGGCACGAGCCGCAGGTACTCGAGCAGCGGCCGGCCCGGCATGCGTACGATATTCTCCGAGACCACCTCGGGGGCCGCCGCGTTCACGCGCCGGAAGAGGACGAGATCGTCTTCCCGTGCCGTGCTCGAGTCCGGACGGAAGTAGTACATGATCGTCTCGGCCGGGCTGTTCACGTAGTTCGTGTCGGGATACGTGACGGCCGTGCCGGGGATCGTGATCGCTACTGCCTTCGCCAGCGCGCTCACCTGTCCCGCGGGTGCATTCGGATCCTGGATGACGGCGAACGGATCGCCGACATTGCTCACGTAGTCCGCGTTGTAGACGACGACGTCGCGACCCGCGTAGACGAGCGACGGCTGGCCGACCGGCACGTTCGTGCCGACCGTGCGCAGGTCGCGCTGCAGCGCACCCGTCACGAACAGCAGCGTGTTCGCACTGTCTACCCGGCGCGAGCCATCAGCGAATGCTCGCATGGTCGAGCCCAGGAACGACATCACGATCGTGATCACTATGCCGAACACCGTGAGCGCGATGAGCATCTCGACGAGCGTGAAGCCGTCGCGCCGGCTGCGCCGAACGATGTCATTCCTCATGGCGCCCCGACCGTGATCATGCGCGTGATCTCCCGGCCGTTCTCCTCTACCGTGACCACGACGCGTTTCATGTCGATGAAGCGGCCGCCCGTCTGCGCCTGCCGCACGTGCGAGATGAGCGTCGTGCGGCGGTACTCCACACCCTGCAGCTCGCCATCCTCGACACCTGCATAAACGCTTTCCAGGTCATCGTAATCCGGATCTGCGGCGATCTGGCCCAGCCGCTCCTGCACGAGCGACAGTGCGATCGTGTTGCGCGCGCTCTCCGTCGAGGCCGCGATCATGCGCGCCGTCGCCGCCGACAGACCCAGTACCACGCTGCCGAGCAGGAGCAGCGAAACGATCGCCTCGACCAGAGTGAACCCTTCACGCGCTTTCATCAGAACGCCTCCTGCCAGCCGGCTCGCCCTGCCCTGTGCAGACGCACCCGGCCAGTCGCCCGCGAAACCGTGATCGCAAAGGCGTCATCGATGTAGGAGGAGGACGCAGCCGCGCGCGGCGTGGACACGTAGAAACCGCCCGCCGAGCTCGCACTGCCGGAACGATGGAACGTCAGACGCGGGTCACCGTCCGCACCCGTTGCAAACGTGATTGCGCCCGCGCCAGGCGGACCCGCCGGCGCCAGACCACGGCCGAACTGCAGCGTTTCCTCGAGCGCATGCGCCCAGGACGTCTCGCCCGCGTCCTGCACACCATTGCGGTTGGTATCATCGAAGAAGCGCAGCACCGCATCGTCCGTATCGAAATCGACGACGACATCATGCTGCCTGAGCACGGCCCGCTGCTGCGCAGCCACCAGAGACATGTGCGCCGCGCGCGCCGCCGACTGCGCGCGTGATCCCGCAACGTCGATGTACGGCATCGCGATCATCGTCAGCAGTGACCCGATCGTCACGACCAGCATCACTTCCAGCAGCGTAAAACCCTCGCGGTTTCGCTTCATGGCGTCTTCGCCCGATTGTCTGTGATCAGTGGGATGTTACGGATGGGACCAGGGCGGCAGGCTCAACATGCGGAACGGCGCCCCCGTGGGGCCGATGAGACACCGGGGACGACAACGTCGCGGACCCCCCGGCCACGCTCGCGCCACCCACCGGCGCCGCATCGACCGCCATCGCGTGCGCCGTTCTCTTCTGTGACGCAGACCGGGCCACGATCCCGACATCGTGCGATTGCAACCGGCGACCGGCAGCACTCAACACCCGCAGCCGGACCTGCTGCCCGCCCGCCTCGTCCACCGGACCACGGACGACGTCCAGCAACAGCGAGCTGCCGTCATGCACGACCGCGCGGCGCACCGAGTCCGGCGCCGCCAGCCCGGCCGAACCCAGGCGCGCCACCTCCGCCACGATCAGCGATCGCGCCGCACGCCGCTCCGCCGCCTGCTGCAGCCGCAGCGCCTGCGACGCCGCGAACGCCTGACTCCCCAGGATCAGCCCCGCCAGCCAGAACACCAGCACGACACCCCATCCCCGCATGCGCATCAGCACTCCCTCGTGCAGATCGATCTCGCGCGGGAAACCCCACTTCGGATTCACCAAAATGGTGCAGGAGAGTGCGGCGAATATGTGCGGCCACCGGGCCCGACGGCAAGGGTTTCGTTGGTCAGTGCGCCAAGGTAGTTCAAGGGCAATGACTTACAGCACTGCGGAGCCCTGGCTGTCGGATCCGGCCGACGCGCCTGCCGCGTGGTGGCGTGCGCCCGATCGGCAGGAGATGCCGACGGGTCATGGGCAGAACAACAGTGTCCAACAGGATATAACTGGCAGGGTGCCGCCCTGGCCCCTTCGATCTGCCTGATCAAGCGGTTCCCGGCGACCTCTGGCGGAAACGAACGCACCATTCTGGTGCGTCCTGTCTGCTTGTGGTCGCGATACCCTTGATTTCGTGCCCCTGCGCGAGGCAAGCTATTCACCGCTATGAGCATCCTGGTGATAGGGACGCGGGCGCCGGACGAGTATGCGGCGCTGGAGCGCGAGCTGGCCGGTGAGCACGAGGTCGTGGTCGTGCCGGACGCGGCCCGCGGCCGGATGATGCTCGGAAATCCCGATTGGGCCCTCGTCGTGCTGGACGGCGGTGAGTTCGTGCGGCGGGACGTGCTGGACGCTGCCCGGGACGTCCCGGTCGTGGCCGTGCTGGCGCGCCCGACGCTGGAGGCGACGCTGAACGCGCTCGAGGCCGGTGTCCGGGACGTGCAGGCGCCGCCGTTGCGAGCCGATCGTCTGCGCGACCTGGCCGCGGCCCGGACGGCCGGGAGCGGTGCGGAGCCGGCCGGTCCGCCGCCCGCGAGCGCGCTGATCGTGGGCGAGTCCGCGGTGATGCTGGAGGTCTATCGCGGCGTGGCCCGGGCGGCATCGCTCGATGTACCGGTGCTGCTCGTTGGAGAGGCCGGTACGGGCAAGGAGCTGTTCGCCCGCGTCATCCACGAGCGGAGTGGGCGTGCGGGTGGACCTTTCGTCGCGGTGAATCTCGCGGCCATTCCGGGTCACCTGCTGGAGGCGGAGCTGTTCGGCGGCTCGCCCGGCGCGGAGCCGGGCAAACTCGGCTGGATCGGACGTGCCCAGGGCGGCACGCTGTATCTGGAGGAGCTCGGCGCCTTGCCCGGCTCGCTCCAGACCCGGCTGCTGCGGCTCGTGCAGCCCGGCCGTCCTGCGGTGAACGCGGGCGCGGACGTCAGGGTGATCGCGGCGATCGATGTCGATCTGCAGGACGCGGTACTGCGCCAGCGCTTCCGTGGCGAGTTGTACTATGCGTTCGCCGGGATGCGCATCGATGTGCCGCCGCTGCGCGAGCGCGGTGACGACGTACGGTTGATCGCACGACACCTGCTGCGCGAGCTCGCGGGTGAGGCGAAGGGGTCGGTGGGGGACATCGACGCCGACGCGCTCGACGTGCTGCAGCGCTACAACTGGCCGGGCAACATCCGGCAGTTGCGCGCGGTCCTCGCGCGGGCGCTCGCGATTGCGGATGTGCCGATCCTTCGCGTTTCACACCTGCCGCCGGAGATCGTCGAGCCAGCGGCCGGGCGAAGCTCGAGGCCGGGCGAGTTCATGCCGCTCGCGGAGCTCGAGCGGCAACACATCCAGGAAGCGTTGAACCTGACGGGCGGCCACCTCGGTCAGGCGGCCCGGTTGCTCGGGATCCATCGCAACACGCTGCGTCGGAAGCTCGAGGCATATCAGTTGTCCGAATGACCGTACTTGCGGCAAATACGCCGCACCACCTGCCAAGCTGGAGCACGCAATGATGCGAAAGAGGAGTGGAGCTGTCTGGCTCCTGGCCGCGGCATGTGCCACCGCGGTGAGCTGCGCCGATGTGCCGACGGCGCCTGCTGCGAGCGATGCCGATGAGTTGACGAGCGTGGCTGCGCATGCGGCATCATCCGACGCGAATGCGCGCGGCATCGTTGCAGGCGGCAGCGCGGGCAGCATCGCGTCCGGACCGCCTGCGCACGCCAACGGAAGCGGCAACACGCTGACGACCGAGACGTGCGGTCCCCTGTCGCGCGACACAGGCGACACGCTGTTGCTCGAGGCCCTGCCGGGCGACGTGTGCGCGATTGCGCGGTATCTGCCAGGCGCGCCTCAGCCCGGGCGGCAGATGGTGAGCGAGTTCATCGATGAGAACGGCGGCAGCCTGCGGCTCGGAGACTTCGAGATCGTGGTTCCGGCCGGTGCGGTGAGCAGCAGGACTCGTTTCGCGATCATGTTGCCGCCGCCCGGCCACGGTGATCGTGCGTACGCGGAGTTCCTGCCGCACAACCAGGAGTTTGCGCTGCCCGTCACGATCCGGCTGCCGCACGCCATCACCGACGCTGCTGCCGACGCGCCGATCACGTGGTGGAGCCAGAACGGTAAGACGTGGATCGACCAGGCCAGCACGATCACGACCGACGGTCGCGTCGAAGCACAGGTCGGTCACTTCTCGTTCTACGGCACACGCGCGCGCAGCGGCATCACCATCGCTGGCGGCTGACGGCATCCATGGCACGTGCCGATCTTCCTGTTGCGCTGCTTCTCCGGGCGGTCCCTGATCTCCCGGAGCTGGCCGTGTTGCGGCGCGCGATCCTGGCGGCGTCCTCCGCGGACGCGAGCCGGACGTGGACCGGCAGTGCCAGTTATGCGACGTACGAGCAGCGCGTGCTCTCGCTCGGGGAGATCAGCTCGGCGATCCGTTCGTCCTACCGTGACACCGTGCAGCGGACGCGCCGCATCCACCGCACGCTGCGACGTGCAATGGCGGCGATCGCTCTCGATGAGGGAGCACGCGCGATCGATGACATCATCGCACTTGCAGTCGCTGCCGAAGAAGACGACCACTGGCAGGACGCCATTGCGTTCCATGAGCTGGCCATGACTCTGTGCGACATCGTCGGTGCCGACCCTGCGGCACGCATACTCGCCCAGCGCTCCGCCGGCCGCACACGCCTGCGCGCCGGCGACCTCGCCATGGCCGAGGAGCATTACCGCGGCGCGCTCGACGCGGCCCGGCTCCACGATCTCGGCAGCCACCAGGTCGTGGCACTGACCGGACTTGGCAACCTTGCCAGTCTGCAGGGACGGTGGAGCCGCGCGGAGGAGCAGTACCGCATGGCGCTGCGACAGGCGGGCGATGACTTCCCCGCACAACGCGGCCAGCTCTGGATCAACCTGTCGATGACGGCGCGCGAGCAGGGCGACATGGAGCGCGCACGCCAGGCGCTCGCCCATGCGCGGGAGGTGTGGGACGACCTCGCCCCGGCGGACCGTGCCGTATGGTTCAACAACCAGGGCCTGCTGCACCTGCACGCGGGCCGGCTGGAGGCCGCGGAGACCGCGTTCGCAGACGCGCTCGAGCAGGCGCCCGGCCAGTTCGACGTCGCGATGATCTACGAGAACCTGGCAGAGGTCTGCATGCAGCGCGGCCAGGTCCAGCGCGCAGAAGCGTACGCGCGTAGTTCCGAGGAGTACGCGCTGTCGGTCGGCTCGGACCGTGCGCTCGCGGAAGCCTACATCCGTCTCGCGCGCCTGCACCGCGAGCGTCACGATGCGGGCGCGATCGCGTTCTTCGAGCAGGCCGTTGCGGTGGCGCGGCGCGGCCCGTTTCCGCTCGTGCAGGCACGGGCGCATCTCGAGTACGCGCGCTACCGACGCGAACTGCGCGATGAAGCGGATGCCCGCTCCAACTACGAGGAAGCCGTTCGTCTTTTCAGGGATCTCGGTGCGGTCGATGCCGCGCGGGCGGCAGCCACCGAGCTGGACGAGCTGCCCACCCGCGGCTGAACAGCACGCGAGCAGACAGCTCGTCAGGAAATACGCACCCGCCGATTACGGCCGGAACTCCACCCAGCTCACCTGTCCCGCCGAGACACGCACGCGGCGCCACACCTTGCTGCCATCGATCGTCACGCCGAGGAGGTACGTGCCCGCCGGCACGTCGCCCACCACGAAGTTCTCGCCGTATGCAGGATCCGGATGCGCACGGTCGCTGTACGTCTCGGCGAACGAGAACGGCGTTTCGGTGGGGTATGCGACGACAAGGCCGTGCACGCGTGCGCCTGCGACCGGCTCACCCGCAGCGTTCAGCACGCGTCCTGCCACGACACCCGTGCCCGCGATCGGCTCGAGCCACAACTGGGGGTTGGCGGTGTGCGGCGGGAAACGCACCGCCGGATCGACGATCGTCGTGACGTCGTCCGTCGGCGCAACGTGCACCTCGAGGTGCAGGTGATCGTTCGTCGCGCGGCCCGTGTTTCCGACCGTCGCGATCACGTCGCCCGCCCGCACCTGTGCACCCGTCGCGACACGCAGCTCGGTGTTGTGGTAGTACGTCGAGAAGACGTAGTTCTCGCCCTCGCGCGTATCGTGCCGGATCGCAACGACGTTGGCACCGGCTTCCGCCCGACCGGCGAAGACGACCTGTCCGTCCGCGATCGCATGCACCGGCGTGCCGGCAGGATTGTTGAACTCGACTCCCTGGTGCTGCTGGAAGTTGCCGCCCATCGTCGAGCCGTAGCGATACGTCTGGTCCACGTACGGGTTCGCGTTCGCATCGGCGATCGGTCGGCGCAGCCAGGCACGGCGCGGTGCCGTCGGCGCGGACGCCATCGACGCATCGACGAAGGCGGGTACCGGCGACTCACCCGCGAGCACGCGCGCGACGCCGACAGTCGTCGCGCCCAGAGGCCAGAACGGCGGCCCCCACCACGTTACCGCCCACACGTCGCCGGCCGGCCGGTAGCGCTCCGCAGCGGCCAGGTAGTAGACGCGGAAGCGGTTGTAGTCGCCGGGTGCCACCAGGCCGAACGGTGTCGCGATCGACGGCAGCATGGGCGGCGGCGAACCGGTCAGTGAGCGCGGCGGCCCTGGCAGGCCCGCGAGACCCGGCAGGTGCACGTCGGCCTCCACGAACACGCCCTCGTCGAGCGAATCGACGTAGACCTTGGCTTCATCGATGAACCAGGTCGTCGAATCACCGTTCGTCGCGATGCCGCGGATGCGTGCAGCCGGCACACCGGCGTCGGTCCCGACATCCTGCCACGTGACACCACCGTCCCGTGACATGGCCATGCCCGAAAGGGTGCCGACACGCACTTCACCCTCGTACCCGACATCGATCGAGAGCACGTACTCGTTCGGCAGCGCGGCAATGCGCTCCGTGCAGCCGCGATCCTCGCGCGCCGCGCTGCCGGGCGCACCGTTACGCGCGATCACGCAGCGCCATGTCGTACCACCGTCCCAGGTGATACGAACACCATCGGCGGTGGCAATGAAGACCGTGTCTCCGATCGTGCGAATGCCTTCGAGCGCAACGTACTGCCATTCCGGACCGAGCTCGCTGTAGGTCCAGTTGCGCCACGTGCTGCCGCCGTCCGTGCTGACACCGAAGCCGTTGCCCACCGTTCCGTACCACACCGTGTTCCTGTCCTGCGGCATGACACTGTTCACGTAGTCCCACGCGATGCTGCCCTCGCCGGCGCGAATGTTCGTCCACGTCGTCGAATCGCGCCGCAGCACGTAGATGCCCTCGCCGAACGTGCCGGCCCAGAGCGTACCGTCGCGTGCACGCGCGAGCCCGAGAACGTGGACGCCCCACCCACTCGTGTCCGGCAGGGCGCGCGGCAGCCCGACCTGCAACAGACGGGCGTCCTCACGTTCTTCGCGTGGCACGGCCGGCGCGCACGCGGTCAGCATCATGCCCGCGAGTGCGAGCGCCGGGACGGTACGCAATGAGTTCATAGGACCAGGGGTCGCTCGGTATACTGTGCCCACTGCGTGGGCGTCTCCCACACGCGCGTATACAGCAGCGCATCCTTCATGTCGTCGGGCAACAGG
>CAYLME010000015.1:0-35849 GCA_964384585.1 uncultured Gemmatimonadaceae bacterium
CCGGCGCCTGCACCAGTTCCTGCACGAGCGCTTCTGCCAGCTGGCAGGCGCTCCGATGGTCGCGCGTCACGCCCGCGAGCGGACAGCTGTAGCCCTGCAGGCGGAGCGCGCCGTCGGGCTCCTCGCGCACCTCGGCCAGGCCGCCCAGTCGCGTCAGGACGGATGCGGCGTGCTCGACGCGCGCACGCAGGTCGCCACCGTTTCCTGCGGCGGGCGCCAGGCCGCGACCGGTCGTGCGGATGAGACGCTCGAACTCGTCGGGTGACTGCGTCGTCTCGAGCACGCGGAGCAGCTCGTTCAGGACCGGCTCGTAGGCCTTGGGGAAGAGCGTTTCCGCTGACGGCGTAGTGCCGTACACGTAGGCCGGCTTGCCGACGCCTTCGCGGCGCACGCCACGCTGCTCGACGAGACCGTCACGCTGCAGCGCGTCCAGGTGGAGCCGGACGCCGTTGTCGGTCAGCCCCAGCGCAGCCGCAAGCTCATTCACCGTGTGCTCGGAACGCCGCAAGCGGCTGAGCACTCGCCCGCGTGTCGATTCCAGCAGTCGCTTGCGCCAGTCCTGTTCTGCCATGCGAACTCCTGTCTGGGCGTGGTCCGGTTCCGAAATCTAGTATGGCAGGCCTGCCTATTCCAGTATGTCAATAACTTCCTTGACATATCTGGACCGGGACGATACGCTGAGTACGGCCGCCCTGTCAGGGCGGTGGTCGCGCGTCGGTCAGCCAGGCGACTGGCATGGCGGGCCGCCGCGGGAGGCTGTGTCGAGCGCGCCTCCGCGCATCCGGCGCGGCGGCCCGCACTGGACTCTGGAGGGGATTGTCATGAGAAGACAGCGTGTGTGGACGGGTGCACTTGCAGTGCTGGTGGTGCTGGCGGCGTGCGGGGACGCGGATCGCGCGGATGCGGATGCGGATGCGGATGCGGCAGCGTCGCCGGCGGCCGAGGTGGGAACTGCGCCGAGTGCGGCGGCGGAGGCTCCTGCGCTGAATGATGCGCAGATCGCGGCGATCGTCGTGACGGCGAACAGTATCGACGTCGCCAACGGCGAGCAGGCGCTGGAGAAGTCGAATAACGCGCAGGTCCGTCAGTTCGCTGAGACGATGATCGGCGTGCACACGGCAGTGAACGAGAGTGCGGGTGAGCTGGTCGGCCGACTGGGCGTCACACCGGAGGAGAACGACGTCAGCCGTTCGCTGCAGTCAGATGCAGAGGCAACGCGCGCGCGACTGGATGGACTGTCGGGTGCGGAGTTCGACCGGGCGTACATCGAGAACGAGATCGCGTATCACGAGGCGGTGATCGATGCGGTCGATTCGCTGCTGATTCCGAACGCCGCGAATGCGGAGCTGCGTCAGACGCTCGTGGACGCGCGCCCGGTGTTCGAGGGACATCTCACGCACGCGCGCACGGTGCAGCAGCAGCTGGGCGGATCCTGATCCACGCGGGACGCGTCGGACTGCAGGCTGCGCCAACGTTCGTACGAGATGATTCTACCGCGACGACCGACGGGGCTCAGGCCTGTTCCTCACTGACGCCTGCGCGGCGCAGCAGGTCATCCGCGCCGACCGGCATGCGCAGCACCACGCGCACGCCGGCGGCGCGGTACTGCTTCTCGGCGACCGGATCCGGTCCGGGCAGCAGGACCACGATGCGCGTGCCGCGTGGCGCGCCGAGCTCGTTCATGATCGAGAGCAGGCCATCCACGCCGCAGCGACCGGTGATGACGAGCAGGTGGGGCGGTGAAGTGCGTACCTGGAGTGCGGCGTGTTCCGGTCCGGGCACGTGCTCGACGGCGAACCCGTGCCGTTGAAGCAGGTCGCCGATGGCGGACTGCAGTCCGCGTGCGAACCCGACGAGAAGGGCAGAGCGGGCCGCGTTCATCGCGCGCTCGCCCGCACAGGGACCGCTTCCGGAGGTCCGCGCCTCACGCGGCGGACTCCAGTTGGGGCAACAACGCGTCGATCGCGGCGAGGAATGCCTCGGGGTCGAAGGCGCGGGGATCGATGACCGCCTGAACGGCCGCACCCTTGATCACTGCGACGAGCGCAGCCGCCATCGCGTCCACCGTGATGCCGCGGAAGCGCGCGGGATCGGCGAGCTTCAGTTCTTCCAGCATCGGGCGGAACGCATCGCGCCGGCGCGCGAGCTCGGCGCGCATCCGGCTGCGCACACCCGGGTGCCGCGTTCCGATCAGCCAGAAGTCGAAGAACAGGTGCACCCGCTGGCGATCGCTGGTCAGCCGCGTGATCTCCTGGTGCAGCAGCGCGAGCAGCCGGTCGGTCGGCGCATCCGTCCTCAGCACTGCCGGCGCGAGCGTGTACTCGGGCGTGCGCTCGAGCGTCCAGTCGAGCAGCGCGAGCAGCAATGCCGCTTTCGTACGGAAGTGGAAATGCACCAGGCCATGACTCAACCCGGCTTCGGCCGCGACGCGTCGTACCGTCAGCCGGTCGAGCCCGTCGCCCGCCGCGATTTCGTATGCCGCAGCGAGGATCTGCGCGCGCCGCTCGGCTTCTGCCGCCTTCTGTCCGGGCATGCCGCCTCCATTGACCCGGTGACCAATCCTTCGTAGCGTATACAGCATTGGCCGGCCGGTCAATAGCTGCGGAACCGGCGAGCGATGATGCCCGCCGGCGCGCATGCAGCCGGCGTTTCGAGATAGAGGGCACGTGCTCGTTCCAAAGCTGGTCACCACTCTTCGGACATATACCCGCGCACAATTCACAGCCGACCTGACGGCGGGCGTCATCGTCGGGATCGTTGCGTTGCCGCTGGCGATCGCGTTCGCGATTGCGAGTGGTGTCACGCCGGACCGCGGCCTGTGGACGGCGATCATCGCCGGTTTCATGATCAGCGCGCTGGGCGGCTCACGCGTACAGATTGGCGGTCCGACGGGCGCATTCGTCGTCATCGTCTACGGCATCGTGCAGCAGTACGGCGTGGACGGTCTGCTGGTCGCGACGATCATGGCGGGTCTGCTGCTGATCGCGCTCGGCCTGACGGGGCTGGGCAATGCGGTGAAGTTCATCCCGTATCCGGTCGTGATCGGCTTCACGAGTGGCATTGCGCTGATCATCTTCTCGAGCCAGGTGAAAGACCTGCTGGGCCTCGAGATGGGCGACGTCCCGGCGGACTTCATCGAGAAGTGGGCAGCATACCTCGAGAATCTGGGCACCGTGAACCCGGCGGCGATCCTCATCGCGGTGCTGGCGCTCCTGATCATCCGGTACTGGCCGCGCGTGAGCGCTCGCATACCGGGTCCGTTCGTGGCGCTGGTCGTGACGACGGTGCTGGTTCGATTCACGCCGATCGACGTCGAAACGATCGGTTCGCGTTTCGGCATGATCTCCGGATCGCTGCCGTCGCTGTCGATGCCGTCGGTCAATTACGCGACGGTGCGTGCGCTGGTTGGTCCCGCGCTGGCGATCGCGCTGCTCGGTGCAATCGAGTCGCTGCTCTCGGCTGTCGTTGCCGATGGCATGATCGGCGGCAAGCATCGCTCGAACATGGAGCTCGTCGCACAGGGCGCCGCGAACGTGGTGACTCCTCTGTTCGGCGGCATACCGGCAACCGGCGCAATTGCACGTACCGCGACGAATGTCCGGAACGGCGGCCGCACACCGGTTGCGGGCATCGTGCATGCGCTCACGCTGCTGCTGATCACGTTGTTCTTCGGCCGGCTGGCTTCCTACATCCCCTTTGCGGCACTGGGCGCGATCCTCGTCGTCGTGTCGTGGCACATGAGCGAGTTCCACGCGTTCCGTGCGGAGTTCCGCGGACCGAAGAGCGACGTGCTGGTGATGCTCTCGACGTTCGGTCTCACGGTTCTGGTGGACCTCTCCGTCGCGATCCAGGTCGGGATGGTGCTCGCGGCGTTCCTGTTCATGAAGCGGATGTCGGAAGTCACGAACGTGCAGGTGATGACACGTGAGTTCCGCGACAATGGTGACCTGTACCAGTCGGATCCGAACGGGCTGCGTGGTCACGCGGTGCCGCGCGGCGTGGAAGTCTACGAAATCAACGGTCCGTTCTTCTTCGGCGCAGCGAAGACGTTCAAGGAGCAGGTCGAGTCGGTACTCGGCAAGCCGAAGGTGCTGATCCTGCGCATGCGCAACGTGCCGGCGATCGACTCCACGGGACTGCACGCGCTTTCCGAGATGGTGCATCGCTCACGTCGTGCGGGCACGTTGATCCTGCTCTCCGACGTGCATTCGCAGCCGATGATTGCGCTCGGCCGCTCGACGCTGCTCGACGAGATCGGTGAGGATTCGATCTACGGCACACTCGAGGATGCGCTCGTGCGTGCGCGCGAGTACATGCGCGACGTGAGCCCGGCCACGAGCGTCGTCGACGACTGACCCCCGGCACCGAATATGCGCCCGCGCCCTGCGGGATCCCTGTGTCCGGCCCGGTGTTCCGGCCACGGCGATCCGGTGTCGTGCGTTGCGACTGTCAGGCCGTGAACACGGTGCCTGCAGCGCACGGGGTCACCCTCCCCGATTCGCGCCCGTTGCTGCATTATTCGGAGAGACAGGACACACTGATCCGGGCTCCCGAACTGGATGATGAACGCCAGTACTGAAATCGCAACGCCAGTGCGACCGGTCGTGCCGTCCTTCATCGACCAGGCATTCTCGCGTGCTGCCGGTGTGCGCCGCAGCGAGGGCAACGCCGTGCGTGTGCTCAACAACGCGGCGGAGAACTATCCGGCCTGGCTCGACGCGATCGCCGCGGCGCAGCGCTACATCTATTTCGAGAGCTACATCCTGCGCGACGACACGAGTGGCCGGCAGTTCGCCGAAGCGTTGATCGCGAAGTCTCGTGAAGGTGTAGTCGTGCGTGTGGTCTATGACTGGCTGGGCGCGATCGGCAAGACGTCGGCGGCGTTCTGGCGAACGCTGCGTGACGCGAACGTCGCGGTGCGCTCGTTCAACTCATTCCAGCCGCTGCGTCCGTTCGCGTGGGTGCACCGCGACCACCGCAAATCGCTGATCGTGGACGGTGAGGTCGGCTTCGTGACCGGGCTGTGTGTCGGCGACGAATGGGTCGGCGATCCGGAGCGCGCCATCCCGCCCTGGCGCGACACCGGCGTCGAAGTGCGCGGGCCGGCGGTTGCCCAGGTCGAGGACGCGTTCGCTGGTATCTGGTCGCTTACCGGTGAGTCGATCCCCGCGGGTGAGCGCATCACGACGGTGCAGGCGCGGGCCGGCGACGTCGCATTGCGCGTCGTCGCTACCGAGCCGAATCGTGGTGCGCTTCTGCGCTTCGACCAGCTGCTTGCGTCGGCCGCACGCCGCACGCTGTGGCTGACCGACGCGTATTTCGCGGGCATGCCCTCACACGTGGAGGCGCTCCGTTCGGCGGCGCGCGACGGGGTCGATGTACGCCTGCTCGTTCCGGGCACAACGGACATCCCCATCATGCGTGCATTCTCGCGTGCGGGCTACCGCCCGCTGCTGGAAGCGGGTGTGCGCGTGTTCGAGTGGAACGGTCCGATGATCCATGCGAAGACGGCTGTCGCCGACGAGCAGTGGACACGCATCGGCACGAGCAACCTCAATATCGCGAGCTGGCTCGGCAACTACGAGCTGGACGTGATCATCGAGGATTCCGATGTTGCGGGGATCATGAGCCGTCAGTACCTGACCGACCTGGAGAACGCGACGGAGATTCTGCTCCGTGAGCGTCGTACCCGTCCGCGTCGCACGGCGCATGTGAGAAGCAGGCCCGTCACGTCCGGCAGCGCCGGGCGCGCGGCCGCGGGCGCGCTCCGTATCAGCAACACGGTGACGGCTGCGGTCACGAACCGGCGTCTGCTGGGACCGCCGGACGCGGACACCGTCGCTGTTGCCGGCGTCGTGCTCTTTGCTCTCGCGGCGGTCGCGTTGTTCTGGCCCCGGGTGGTCGCGATACCCGCCGCCATCGTCACTGCCTGGCTGGGTGTTGCGCTCTTTGCGCGCGGCGTACGGCTGTGGCGCTCACGACGCGGCCAGCCGCGGGTTGCTGCGCGCGATCATAGAGAGAATCTGACGTCTGGTGACGCCGGTGAAGGTCGGGATCGCTCAACCCTGCCGTCATGAAGAATGAACCTGTGATGGAGCGCCCGTGGGCGTGGCGGATCGCGATCCTCTTCGTACTGACGACGCTGCTCCTGCTCGTGATCGTACCGCACGTCGTGCAGCAACGCGTGACGTCGCTGCGCGAGCAGATCGAGCAGTCGGAACCTGCGCGCACGCTCGTGATGCAGTGGCAGTTCGATCTCGTCCGCGAGATTGCTGCATTGAACCAGCTGCTCCTGACCGGCGACAGCCTGCACAGGGTCATCTACGGCGAGGCACTGGCCGAGGAGCGGTTGATCCACGAGCGGCTGGGCGAGATGGTGCTCGCGCTCGGTCCGGACGTGCAGCGGGAGTTCACCGAGGCGCGGACACTGGCTACGCAGTGGCACGCGCGTGTGAACCAGGACATCGTGTTGAGCGCGGCCGCGGTGGAGCAGCCGGATCTGCTGCAGGGCGAAAGCGAGCTGTTCGTTCAGACGCTGCGCAGTGTGTGGGAAGTGGACGAGGCAGTCCGAGGCCACACGAGCCGGGTGCGCAACAGCATCTCCTCCGCGGAGCGAACGGGCCTCCTGTTCACGGTGATGCTCGGGCTGCTGGCGCTCCTGGCCGCGGGTGCGCTGATCGCGATCGAGGTCCGGTTCCGCAACCTGGCAGCCGAGGCCGAGCGACGCCGTGCGCAGGCGGCGGAGGCGCTGCAGGAGACGGAGCGCCTGGCTGAAGCGCGCACGCGCCTGCTGCGCGGCATCACGCATGACGTGAAGAATCCGCTCGGTGCGGCGAAAGGCTACGCCGAACTTCTCGGCATGGAGATCAAGGGTCCGCTGACGGACGGCCAGAAGCCGCTCGTCGAGGGCGTCGAACGGTCGGTGGACAGCGCGCTCGCGATCATTGCCGACCTGCTAGACCTGGCGCGCGCCGATTCCGGCGTGAGCGTGCGCCGTGAGCAGCTGGAGCTCGAGCAGTTCATCCAGAGAGCGATCGAGGACTACCGTGCGAAGGCTGCGCACACGCAGCACACGATCGAGGCGGACATGCCGGATGAGCCGATCATCGCGCACACGGACCCGATCCGGCTGCGCCAGGTACTCGACAACCTCGTATCGAACGCTCTGAAGTACACGCCCGGGCCGGGCCGGATCGTTGTGCGCACGCGGACAGTGAACAACCCTGCGGCGTCGCGTGAGGGGGAGTGGGTCGTCGTCGAGGTGGCGGACAGCGGCCCCGGCATACCCGTCGAGCATCGCGAGATGATCTTCGACGAGTTCACCCGCCTGGACGAGGACTCGCCCGTCAGGGGACATGGCCTGGGGCTGCCGACGGCGCGCGCGCTCGCGCGCCAGCTGGATGGCGACCTGACTGTGGAGGATGCAGCGGAGGGTGCGACGTTCGCGGTCTGGATACCGCAGCGTGACGAGGCGGCGCCGGCGGAATCACGCGATCGCCGAAGCCGCCCCGAACGCTAGCGTACTGACACTAGCCGCGCGGCACCAACTTCCAGAGTTCGCCCTCGTCCTCGTCCGTGACGATATAAAGCGCACCGTCGGGTCCCTGTCGAACGTCGCGGATGCGCTGCTCGCGATCGGCCAGCAGGTGTTCCTCGCCCGTGACACGCTCGCCTTCGATCTCCAGGCGTACCAGCCGGGTGCTGCCCAGCCCACCGATGAACAGGCTGTTCTGCCAGCGCGGGAACGCATTGCCCGTGTACCACTGCGCACCGGAGGGTGCGATGACGGGATCCCAGTAGTACACCGGCTGCGTGAAGCCTTCCGGTGCCGGCGATGACCCGTCGATCGGATCGCCGCGGTATTCGATGCCGTATGCCTGTACCGGCCAGCCGTAGTTCACGCCCGGACGGATGAGGTTCAGCTCATCGCCGCCGCGCGTGCCGTGCTCGATCAGCCAGAGCCGATCCTGGTTGTCGAACGCGAGCGCCTGCGTGTTGCGGTGGCCGTACGACCAGATCTCCGGCTGTGCGCCCTCGCGGTTCACGAACGGATTGTCCTCGGGCACACTGCCGTCCGCGTTGATGCGCATGACCTTGCCGAGGTGATTGTCCAGTTCCTGCGCGTGGTGGCGCATGTCGGCAACCGAGCGATCCCCGGTCGTGATGAACAGCGTGCCGTCCTGACCGAAGGCGAGGCGCGAGCCGTAGTGTGCGCGACCTTCGTAGGTCGGCACCACGCGGAAGATGACCTGCACCTGCCCCACGCTGCGATTGTCTGCGGAGAGCACGCCGCGCGCGACGGCAGTACCGTTGCCGCCCTGGCGCGGCTCTGCGTAGCTCCAGAAGATCGTCCGGTCCTGCTCGAAGCCCGGGCTGAGCGCGACGTCCAGCAGGCCACCCTGTCCGCGTGCATCGACGGCCGGCAGCCCGCTGATCGGCTCACCCATCGTGCCGTCCGCGGAAACGAAACGCAGACGGCCGGGCCTCTCCGTGACGAGGAGGTTGCCGTCCGGCAACGGCTCGACGGCCCACGGATGCTCGAGCCCGCGGGCGAGCACGACCACGTCGAACGCCACATCGGAACGAACGCCGCACGTACGTGTCTGACCCTCGAACGCGGGCTGCTGATCGGGCGCGTTCGGCTGCTCGGTCTCCAGCGGAATGCACTGCGTCGCCGCGTCGCGCGCACCGTTCTCGGCCGCATTCGCGCCGTCCTCGGTCGTGCCGCAGGCCGCGGCGAACGCCAGGCCCGTAGCCAGGAGCGGAATTGCGGTGCGGTATCGGATCATATGTCGCCTCGCTGGAAGCGGGTCATGTTGTCAACCAGTCCGGGGGAACGTCATACCACGCGACGGAAATCGCCAGACCCGGAACGCACCGCTGGCTCACGCCAGCCTGTCGGGGCTTGTCCCGACGCGCGAAAGTCGCGAGCGTTCCCTGACTCCCCGACGAACCGAATCCCTGTGCAATGACACGGCACCAGAAGATCGCCGCGACCGCGGCCGCGATGTTCCTCTTCGTACTGCTGCTGCTCCTCGCGCTGCCGCTGCTCTTCGGCGGGCGCATCGAGCAGCAGGTACGCACGCTGATCGCACGCAATGTGACGGCCGACGTATCCTGGGAGGATGCGCGGCTCAGCCTGCTGCGGGGCTTCCCGCATGCGACACTGCGACTCGAGCGTCCGGAGATCGTCGGCCAGGACGTGTTCGCCGGTGACACGCTCGTCGCCGCGGACCGTCTCGGCGTCGTCCTCGACCTGGGCAGCGTGCTCCGTGCGGTGCGCGGCAACGGCGCACTCGTGGTCCGCTCGGTGCAACTGGACCGTCCACGCGCCCACCTGCTCGTGCTGGAGGATGGCAGCACGAACTGGGACATCATGGCGCGCAGGGCCGAGACGCCCGACGACGACGCCCGCACGCTCGCACTGGAGCTGCGTTCGCTCGTGCTGAGTGAGGGCATCGTCCGCTATGAGAACCGGCAGTCCGGGCTGCTCGCGCGTCTTGCCGGCATCGACCATTCGCTGAGCGGCGACTTCACCGACGAGCGTTTCTCGATCGACGCGCGCGTGCACGCCGACACCACGAATCTCGAGTTCGCGGGCATGCCCTACATGAGCGGTGTCGCACTCGAGCTGAATACGACGCTGGACGCCGATCGCGCGACGAACAGCATCACGCTCTCGGATGCGGGTCTGCGTCTCAACCATCTCGTCCTGATGTTCAACGGCTCCGTCGCTGCGGCGGACGACGAGCTCGTGCTGGACCTCACGTTCCAGACGCCGGGCACATCGTTCGGCGACATCCTCTCGCTGATCCCGGCGATGTATGCGAACGACTTCGCCGCCCTCCAGGCATCGGGGCGGATGCGCGTCGAGGGGTTCGTACGCGGCGCCTACGGGCCGGACGCATTTCCCGCGCTGGCATTGAACGCGACGGTCGAGGAGGGTCGTTTCCGCTATCCGGACCTGCCGTTGCCCGCGCGGGAGATCGGTGCATCACTCGCCATCACGAATCCGGGCGGTCACGCCGACAGCACGGTAATCGCGCTCGAGCGATTCCATATGGTGATCGGCAGCGATCCCATCGATGCGTCGTTCACCGTACGCACGCCGGTCTCCGATCCCCAGCTCGACCTGCGAGCGACGGGTACGCTCGACCTCGAGGATCTGGCCGGGACAGTGAAGATGCCTGCCGTCGAGCAGTTGGCCGGCGTTCTCAACGCCGATGTCGCCGTGCAGGCGCGCTATTCGGCACTCGATGCCGGTGCGTTCGAGCGGGTGGCAGCGAGCGGTACGGTGACCGCCACCGGTATTGCGGTCCGGACTGCCGAGCTGCCGCAGGAAATCAGGATCGAGGAGGCGCGGCTGCAGTTGTCGCCGCAGCATGCTGAGCTGACGACGTTCCGCGGCACGCTGGGCAGCAGCGACATCGATGCCAGCGGCCGGCTGGACAACGTGCTCGGGTTCGCATTGCGCGCTCAGGACCTGCGCGGACGCGCCAGCGTACACAGCCGGCGCTTCGACCTGAACGAGTGGCGAACGGAGAAGGAGCAGCGCGAGGTGATCCCGGTGCCTGCGGGCATCGATTTCACGCTCGATGCGAGCGCCGACCGGCTCGTGTTCGGACCGGTCGAGTATACGAATGCGGGCGGCGCGGTGCATGTCCGCGACCAGCGTGTCACCCTTGACGGCTTCCGCATGAACATGCTGGGCGGCTCGGCCATCGCGACCGGCTGGTACGAAACGGTGCAGCCCGACCATCCCAACTTCGATGTGCAGCTCCAGCTCGAGCAGATCGACATCCCGTCCGCGTTCGCTTCCTTCAACACCGTACGGGTGCTCGCTCCGATCGCCGAGTATGCGCAGGGACGGGTCAACGCCGACGTACGGTTGAACGGTGCGATGGGTGTTGACATGATGCCGCTCTACGAAGCGCTCACCGGCCTCGGCTCGTTCGAGACGACGCAGCTCGTAATCACGGAGTTCCCGGCGTTCGCCGTGCTCAGTGACAGGCTGCACCTCAACTCGCTCCGGCAGCCCGCGTTCAACGCGATCGCCTCGTCATTCGAGATCCGCAACGGCCGGCTGCATGTTCAGCCGTTCGACGTCGCCATCGGCGGCGTCAAGCTGCACGTGCAGGGATCCAATGGCATCGACCGCTCGCTCGACTACGACCTGCAGCTCGAGCTGCCGCGCGACCTGCTCGGCAGCAACGCCGCACCCGTGCTCGCGAGTCTCGGTGCCGATGCGTCCCGGCTCGGGATCGACCTCTCGAGCGCGCAGCAGATTGCGCTCGGCGTCGATCTCGGCGGCACCATCAATGACCCGGTCGTGGAGACACGGCTCTCGAACGTGGCCGAGAGCGTGACCGGCGGCGTCGAGCAGGCATTGCGCGAGGCGGTCGAGGAGCGTGGCCAGGCAGTCGCGGAACGCGTCGATTCAGCCGCCGCTGCGCGTGCAGCGGCGCTCATCGCGGAAGCCGAACAGCGCGCCGAAGAGATCCGTGCGGAAGCCCGCCAGCTCGCCGAGCGGATTCGCAGTGAAGGCCATGCGCGCGCCGATTCGCTCGAGGCTCGCGCGTCGAATCCTGCCGCACGTATTGCCGCTCGCGCCGCTGCCGCAAAGCTGCGTGAGGAGGCGGATGAATCGGCCGAGCGCATCCTTGTCGAGGCCGACGCGCGCGCAGAAGCGATCGTGACGGAGGCAAGGCGCAACGTGGAGGCCATGCAAGGGTGACATGCGCGCCGCGGTGCCAGCCTGCGACGGTGAGTGCACGTGCTGCACGTGCGCTTGCCGTCATGCTCGCGGCAGGCTGCGCGACCACCGCGCCGCAGCCCGGCGTGACCGCGGATGATTGTGTTGTCACTGACCTGCCTGCCGCACCTTCACTCCGCATCGCCGTGCTCGAACGTGTCGATGCACGCAATGCTCCGGTGCCGGCGAACAGCGCCGAGCAGCTCGTATTCACACAACTCTATGACACGCTCGTTCGCATCGGATGCGACGGCGTGCCGGTAGCCGGCCTCGCGGATTCGTGGTCGGCGTCGCCCGATCGGACTGCCTGGCACTTCCGGCTCCGTGAGGGCGTCAGCTTCTCGGATGGTACGCCGCTCGATGCACGCACCTTAGCGGAGGCGCTCACCCGTGCGCGCCACGCGCCGCCCTTTGCTGCGGTCAGCGCGGCCGGCGAGCGCGACCTGCACCTGGTACTGACCGATCCGCAGGACGCCGACTTCTTCGCGCAGCCCGCACTCGCCGTGACGCTCACGGCGGCCGGCACAGGCTGGCCGCGTGGCACGGGCGCGTATCGACCTGAAGCCAACGCCGGCGGTCTGCGACTGGTGCTGCGTCGACCGATGGACGGTGCGCCGGACACGCTGCACCTGGTGCGCATCTCTGCGAACGATCCGCGCGGCGCGCTCGATGCCGGTGCAGACGTGCTCATGACATCGAGTGCCGCAGCGATCGAGTATGCCCGGCTGCTGGAATTTTACACGGTCACGCCACTGCCGTGGTCGCGGACATATGCCCTCGTTGCACGCGCCCGGCCCGATGCGGCGATGCCGGCTCCATCGAATGCTGAACGCGCGGCGCTCGCACGCGACGCGGCATCTGTCGGCACACGTGCTGCCACGCAGTCATCGCCCGGCTGGTGCGATACCGGCGTGCAGGCCACGTCCCGATCGAGCGGCGCCAGCACGGTCATCGCTTACTCACGCGGCGACGACATCGCGCGCGGCATCGCCGAGCGCCTCGTTGCGTTGTCCTGGCCGCCCGTGCGGACGCCGGAATGGCTGCAGGCGCGGCGTCCCGGCGGCAGTGCCGACGTCGACGGTCCGCTCACCGTGCGTGCGCTCGACGCTGCCGCACTGCTCGAGGAAATGCGTGCCGGGCGCGCCATGTTCGTCGTCCCACTGCACCAGTGTGTCGAAGCTGATCCGGTGTATGCTGCCATCGCGCAATCAGGTCTGCACGCGACACCGCTCGTCGACGCGCGTGACCATCTCCTTCATCGTGACAGCGTGGGTTCCATTATCATCGACGGATCGGGCGCCGTCCGCTTCGGTGCACGCCGATGAGCATGCGCACGCGGATCCTGCTCGCGATCGTCGTCGCTGCCACCGTGCCACTGATCGTCTTCGCTGTCGGAGCACGCAACGAGGTGGCAACCCGGCTCGGCGCGCAGTACGAGGCGCGCGTAAGCAATGCGGTCACCGTGATCCGCGACGACCTTGCGCGAACGGCCGCCGACATCGATAACCGCCTTGCCGCGCTGGCCGCTTCGATCGGCGATGATGCTGCGACCAGGGCGGCGCTGATGCAGCAGGACGGCGGGCGCGCACTGCACGACTACGCATCGCGTGTCATGCCCGGTGCCGGGATGGATTATCTGCTGCTCGCCGATGCCGAGGGCACGGTCCTCAGTTCGGGGCATTTCCGCAGCGATTACGGCCGCAGCGCGGCAGGCATCGTGGCAGCCGCCGGTTGGCCGGGACCACTCATCATCAGTGCGCACCGGCCGGCCGGCGCGTTCCTGAGCCTCGGCCGTGTGCGCGCGTTCACGATTGCGGGCCGTACGTTTCTGCTTGCGGGTGGCCTCGAGGTGGACAGCAGCTTCGTGAGGCGCCTCGCCCGGGACGACACGGGCACGCTCGTGGTGGCGCTGGCGTATCCCGGCGGCGATCTCGCATCGAGCAGCACCGCCCCGGACGAGGACGCGTACGTTGAGCGCCTGAGCACGCCGTTCGTGGACGATGCGACAGCGCCATCGCTCCGCGGCGCCCCGGACACGGAGCAGCCGGTTGCGACCTGGGCCATCCACCACTCGGCGGCGCCGCTTGCAGCGATCCGGCGCGGTACCGATGCATGGCTGCTGGCCGCGATCGCTGCCGCGGTCGTGCTCGCCGCCATCATCGCACGCCTACTCGCCGCCCGCGTGAACCGGCCGCTCGAGGTGCTGGCCGCGCGTGCACGCCGCGTCGATCTCGACCGGCTCGACACCAGCTTCGCGACCCGCCGCTATGACGAAATCGGCTCACTTGCGCGCGTGCTGGACGCGATGGTGCAGCGCCTGCGCACGAGCGCTGCCGAGCTGCGCAGTGCCGAGCGCCGCGCGACTGTCGGTGACATCGCGCGCCAGGTCAATCACGACATCCGCAACGGATTGCTGCCGATTCGCCACGTGATCCGTCACCTCGACGAAGTCGCGCACGCATCGCCGGCCGATCTGCCGCAGGTATTCGCCGAGCGCGCACCCACGCTCCATTCCGGCGTCGGCTACCTCGAGAATCTCGCCAGCTCGTATGCCCGGCTTACGCCTGCCGCGGACCGGGCGCACGTGGACGTCAATGCAGTCATCCGCGCCGCCGTCGATGCTGCGCCCGGCGTCACGCTCCGGCTCGATCCCGGTTCGCCCGTCGTCGCAGGCGATGCCGTGTCCCTGCGCAGAGTGGTCGAGAACCTGGTCGTGAACGCGCTCGACAGCCTGCGGGGCGGTGATGGCGGCGTCACCGTCGCGACCGCGCGTGAGAACTCGAGCGATCGCATGGTCGTGATCACCGTTGCCGACACTGGCAGTGGCATTGCGGCCAGCGAGCTCGACCGCATCTTCGACGACTTCCACACGACGAAGCCGCACGGTACCGGACTCGGACTCTCCATCGTGCGTCGCCTCGTTAACGATATGGGCGGCCGGATCCGCGTCACGAGCGAACCCGGTCGCGGCACGACCTTCCGCATCGATCTGCCGGAGGCGGGGTGAGCGAGCGTATCCTGATCGTAGACGACGTCGCCGCGATGGCCGAGCAGTACGCGTACGACCTGCGCCGGCTGGGCGGCTACCGCACGCGCACCGCTGCCGGTGGCCGCGAGGCGATCGCCGCGCTCGTCGAGGAGGACGTGGATTGCATGATCCTCGACCTCGAAATGCCCGGCATGGACGGCTTCGAGGTACTGCGCACGATGCACGAACGCGGCTTCGATGTGCCGGTCATCGTGTATACCGGAACCGGTAACTTCGATCGCTGCATACAGGCGGTACGGCTTGGTGCGTACGGCTTCATCGACAAGGCCGAGCCGATGCAGCGGGTGGTGCAGGAGGTGCGCAACGCGCTCGAGCGCGGCCGGCTGGAAGGCGAGGTGAAGCGGCTGCGCGCACGCGTGGAAGGCGACAGCTCGCTGATCGGCGAGAGCAGCGGCATGCGACGCCTGCACGACGACATCCGCCGTCTCGCGCCGATCCCCAGCCCCGTCCTGGTTCTCGGCGAAAGCGGTTCCGGCAAGGAACTCGTCGCACGCGATCTGCACCGCTTCGGCAGCCAGCCGAAGGAGCCGTTCGTCGCGCTCAACTGTGCCGCGCTGCCCGAGTCGCTCATCGAGAGCGAACTGCTCGGACACGAGAAGGGCGCATTCACGGGCGCAGACCGCGCGCGCCGTGGCGCGTTCGAGCTGGCCGGCCGGGGTACGCTCTTTCTCGACGAGATCGGCGAGCTGCCCGCCACAGGCCAGGCCAAGCTGCTGCGCGCACTCGAGGCCCGCGAGATCACCCGACTCGGCGCCGAGCGTACCACCCCCGTCGAAGCACGAGTCGTCGCCGCCACACACCGCGACCTCGAAGCCGACGTCGCGGCAAAGCGCTTCCGCCAGGACCTCTACTACCGCCTCAACGTGCACGTGCTGCGCGTCCCCCCACTGCGCGAGCGCCTGAGCGATGTGCCACTGCTGGTCGAACACTTCCTGCACGCGATCTGCGAACGCTTCGGCATGCGCACCAAACAGATCGACAGTGAAGCCATCGCCCTCCTGCAATCCTGCGACTGGCGGCGCAACAACGTGCGCGAACTGCGGAATATCGTCGAACGCCTCGTGATCGCCGCCCCCGATGACGTGATCCGCGCTGAACACGTACCACCGGAGATCGCCGAACAGGCGGGGAGCGATTCCGCGACGCTCCAGGCGAAGCGAGCCGAGGCAGAACGGCAGATCATCGTGGACGCACTCGACCGCAATGGCTGGCACATCACCAACACCGCCCGCGAGCTCGGACTCGCCGACCACGCGAGTCTGCTCAAGATCATGCGTCGGCTTGGTGTTCAGCGTTCGTGAACAGCTGCCATGGCTCTGTGACCACTGTGTCCTCTGTGGTTGATTTCTTCTGTACCATGGCTCTGTGACCACTGTGTCCTCTGTGGTTGATTTCTTCTGTACCTCTGCGCGCTTCGCGCCCTCTGCAGTGAATGACTCTGCTCGTGTCCATGCGGACACACTGACGCCTGCCGATCGTGTTCGAGCGCACACGATCTCGCATCAGATGACGGCCTGACCGCTTTGGCAGAAACGCCCTAAGGCGCACCGGTGCAGTCGCTTACGACAGATCTCGGCATCTGCCGGAGAACGGTCGAACGCTTGCCTTTCCCCCTGCCGCAGGACGAACGCGAACTGCGCCGATGGCGCACGAACAGGGGGGACACGATGCGGAGCATGCACTTCGACCGGATGAACGCTGTGGTCGCGACGCTGGCGCTTGCGGGAGTCGTAGTGGCCTGTGACGGCGGGAAGGCGCCGCAGGAGCAGCGGCGGGCGGCGGCGGCACCGGTTGCACAGCCGGTGACGGCGATGCCGGCGAGCGATGTGAGCACGATCGACGTGACGCCGGCGGCGCCGACGGTGCCGGCAGATGTCACGTACTCGGATGCCGAGGCCGTCTATCACGCCGGTCGCTATGCTGATGCGAGCGAGATGTTCGCTGTCTACACGGCGTCGCATCCGCAGAACGGGTGGGGGCATTACATGCTGGGGCTGTCGGCGTGGAAAGCGGGCGATCGGGAGCGCGCGATCGGCGCACTCGAGCGGACGGTCGAGCTGGACAGCGCGAACGTGAAGGCGCGGACCAATCTCGGGCGTGTGCTGCTCGAGCAGGGCAGGGCGGACGAAGCGCTGTCGCACCTCGAGGCAGCGCGCACACTCGAGCCGCAGTCGGCGGCGGTGCTCCGTGTGACGGGGAACGCGCTGAGCGAGTTGGGCCGCGCCGAGGAGTCGCTTGCTGCCTACCGTGAGGCGCTCGCGATCGATCCGGAGGACGCCTGGTCGATGAACAACTATGCGCTGCAGCTGATCCGGCTCGGCCGCTTCGAGGATGCGCTCGCACCGCTCGCACGCGCTGTCGAGCTGAAGCCCGGCTCGGCGATGTTCCAGAACAACCTCGGTGTCGCGCTGGAGCGCAGCGGCGACCTGGTGTCGGCGGCCGCCTCCTTCGAGGCCGCGCTCGCTGCCGACGGAGCCCATGAGCGCGCCCGCACCAGTCTCGACCGGGTACGCGGGCTCATCACCGGTGAGGAAACCGCGATGACGGACCTGGGCGCACTTGCCCTCCTGTTCCTGAGCGAGATCGAGTCCTGGCGGACGCCGACGATGGAGGCTGTCGGGGTCAGGTGAACTCCGGCCGTGCGCTGACGCACAGGGGGAAGCCGGAGCAACGGGCACGGCACTGCGTCGATGAGGATGCGGTGCCGTGCCGCTTTTCGTTCAGCGCCTCGGCGGAGGCGGAGGCGGGCCCGGTGACCCGTGGCAAACGTGAGCGGTGCCGTACGTACGGCTCGTGACTGCATCATTTTGCGGCATGCCGGAAGTCGATACAACCTGCGGTGAAGGCCACTGCCCGCTCGTCGCTCGATAGGGTGCATCCATCCCTCGGGTATTGGGAATGGGCCTCTTTGTCACTACATAACACGCACTACTGCAGTCCAATGATGCCGTTGGTGTGTTGCCCGCGATGCGGGCGCCCGGCGGCGCTTATCGTTTTTGCCACCCTACCAGGAAGCGATGATGAACTGGAGATACATGATCACCGGCGCAGCCCTGCTCGCCGGCAGTGCGGTATCCGTGAGCGCACAGCACGCGGGTCATGCACAGGGCGGAGTACCCCTGTATGACAATCTGGGCACGCATACGTACGCGATCACGACGCAGTCGCCGCAGGCGCAGGAGTACTTCAACCAGGGTCTGCGCCTGTACTATGCATTCAACCATGCCGAAGCGATCCGTGCGTTCGAGGCTGCGGCGGAGCTCGACGAGCAGTGTGCGATGTGCTGGTGGGGCGTAGCCGCTGCATACGGTCCGAACATCAACCTCCCGATGGACAGTGCGTCGGGCGTTGCTGCGTATGCGGCGATACGCGAAGCGCAGGCGCGCATCAGCCACGCCAGCCCGAGCGAACGCGCGCTGATCGAGGCGATGGCAGTGCGCTATGTTCCGGTGCCGCCTGCGGACCGCGCCGCCCTCGATTCGGCGTACATGCGTGCAATGGCGGACGTCGTCGACGCATTCCCGAACGATGCCGAGGCCGCGACGCTCTATGCAGAGGCGATCATGGATCTGAGCCCGTGGAACTACTGGGAGCGCGACGGTGCTGCGCGTCCGCAGACGGGCGATATGCTGGCAGCGCTCGAGTCGGTGCTCGCGCGTGCGCCGATGCACCCGGGCGCGAACCATTTCTACATCCATGCCGTGGAGGCCGTGGATCCGGAGCGGGCAGTGACTGCCGCGGAGCGGCTGGCGGGCCTGATGCCGGGTGCCGGTCATCTGGTGCATATGCCCGGCCACATCTACGTTCGCGTGGGCCGGTACCGTGATGCGATCGCCGCGAACGAGCACGCAGTACACGCGGACGAAACCTACATCCGTGATCAAAACCCGGCGTTCGGCGTGTATGTCGCCGGCTACTACCCGCACAACTACGATTTCCTCACGTTCGCCGCGAGCATGATCGGCCGTCGCGAGCAGGCGATCGAGTCAGCGGACCGGATGCCGGAACTGCAGCCGGAGGAGCTGCTTGGTGCGCCGGGCATGACGTTCATGCAGCATCACCGGACGCGCCGGCTGCAGATGCGCGTGCGGTTCGGCGCATGGCAGGAGATCCTGGCCGAGCCGGCGCCGCCGGCCGAACTGAAGCACGCGCGCGCGATGTGGCACTACGCGCACGGACGTGCAGCCGCTGCAACGGGTGATATCGCGACTGCGGAAGCTGATCATGCCGCCGTGCGTGCCGCAGCGACGGATCCCGCACTCGTGAACGAGCGTCTGGAGTTCAACGTTGCTGGTGACGTGCTCGCGATCGCTGCTGACGTGCTCGCCGGCCACATCGCTGCAGCGCGCAAGGATTACGACGGCGCAGTGGCACACCTGCGCAGAGCGGCCGACGCGGAGAGCGCATTGACCTACGGTGAGCCCCCGGACTGGTCGATCCCGGTACGCCAGGAACTGGGCGTGGTGCTGCTCGCGGCAGGCAGGCCGTCAGAAGCGCAGCGTGCGTTCGAGGCTGACCTGGAATACTTCCCGGAGAACGGCTGGTCGCTGCATGGGCTCGCGCGCGCATTGCGTGCACAGGGCCGTTCCGCGGAGGCGGACGAAGTGGAGGCGCGCTTCACGCGCGTCTGGGAGGGTGCTCCGATCGAAGTCGCCGGCAACTGAGCTGAACCGCCGCAGATCGGCAGCGGACAGCATCGGCCCCGCATCGTCATGGTGCGGGGCCGATTGCGTAGTCGTGGCACGTCGGCGTGCGGCGGTGCGTATACGTGCTGGTGATGCCTGGTGCGGCGCCGGTTGCATGACGTGCTGTCAGGTGGCCGTGCGTGACGGGACATCGTCCGTAACCAACGGCGCGTCGTCGGCGTCGAACTGCACGAAAACCGGATCCAGGGCGGCGACGATCGTGCGGTTCCGGCCGGCGGCCTTTGCCGCGTACAGCGCATCGTCAGCGGCGCGCGTAAGACGTTGTGCGTCCACGTCGCCCAGTTCTGCGGTGCTTGCGACGCCGGCAGATGCGGTGATGCGGATGCTGTCGCCATTGATGCTCGTGGCGGTGAGCGCGATCGCACGTCGTGCGCGCTCGGCGGCTTCGGACGCGGTTGGCCCGGTGCTGCCCGGCAGCAGCAGCCCGAACTCCTCACCGCCGAGGCGCGCGGCAGTCTCGCCCTGTCGTGTCACGGACGCGATCGCTGTGGCCGTGTTCGCGAGGACGTCATCACCGACGGCGTGACCGTAGGTGTCGTTCACGTTCTTGAAGTGGTCGATGTCGATCACGACGACGGCGAGCGGCCTCCCCGTGCGTGCGTGCTCGGCCATTTCCTCGTCAAGGCGCGCGTGGAAGTAGCGCGCGTTGCGCAACCCTGTCAGCGCGTCGGTGATCGAGAGTTCCTGCAGCCGGTCGTTCAGCGAGAGCAGGTGGGCCTCACGAATGCCGATCAGTGCGCCCGCGCCCGCCAGGACGGCGGAACTGCCGAGCAGCATGTACAGGTACAGCGCGGATGCGGAAGCGAGTTCGGCAGCGGGCGGTGAGCCCTGCATCCATCGGATCAACAGCCAGCCGAGAGGGGCACCCTGCGCGAGGATGACGCCCTGCATCCCACGCACGAGGCCTCGCCTCATGATTCGCGCCGTGTTCCGGCCAACGGGATCGTGATCGAGAAGACCGCACCGCCTTCCGGCCGGTTGGCAGCGGTGATGCTACCGCCGTGTGCCTCGACCACGCCGCGGGCGATCGTCAGGCCGAGACCCGTACCGCCTGGGCTCGGATGCCGGCCCTGCCAGAAGTCGGCAAACAGGTTCGGCAGATCCTCGGATGCGACACCGGGCCCGTCGTCGGCGACGGTGTAGCACACGCCACCGTCCGTCCGGGTGCAACGAACGTCGATACAGCCGCCGCGAGGTGTGTACCGCAGCGCGTTATCGAGGAGGTTCGAGAGGGCCTGGAGCAGGCGATGCCGGTCGCCACGGATGAGCGGCAGATCCGGATCGGCGGTAAAGCTGATCTCCTGCGAGGCGGCGGCCGCGCGTGTCGCATGCATTTCGACGGCGTCGCGTGCCACGGCCGCGGCCGGCAGGAGCTGCAACTCGAGCTTGAGCGGCGCGGCTTCCAGCCGTGCCACGTCGAGCAGGTCCTGGATGAGGCGGTCCATGCGCATCGCGGAGCGCAGGATGACGTCGAGCTGGCGTGCGCGCTGCTCTTCGCTCAGCGGGAGGTGAAGCAACAGGTCGGCGCTGGTGACGATCGTGTTCAGCGGACTGCGCAGGTCGTGCGCAACCACGCCCAGCACATGGTCGCGCGCGGCGAGTGCTTCATGGGCGGCACCCATCTCGCTGGCGCAGCTGGCCGCGAGCGAGCGCATCGCTTCCTGAGCCGCTTCGCTCAGCTCTCCCTGTGGGTCGAGGGGAGATGCCAGCGTGCGGGCGGCGTTGGGGAACACCGGCTCGTTCTGCTCCCGCTGTCCTGCGGCTGTTCCGGTTGCCATGCCTTCCTCCGCGTGAGCGATGTGCTGCGGAGCTGCCGGTGCAAGATAGGACCGGCCAGCGAGGATGATGGTCAGGTCCACCCCCACGCGGATGTCAGGAAATGTCATCCGACGGAGGCCGCCGAGTGACCGCTTTGACCATGACTACCCCGATCAACGGCGTGGGGTTGCCCGGAGCGAGGTCCGGCAGGGCTTGTCCCCACGCCGGGTCCGGCGCTGGCTGATTCCCCTTATTCGATCCCGCGTGTTAACATGCGTTGCAGTGAGGCGCTGACGCGGGATCGTGTACTTCGATACTGCTTTCGCCGCAGACGCTGGCGTTCGCCTTGCTGTAGCGCCGGCGCACCGCTGCGCCACGGAGCGCGATGGACCAAGTGGCCTGCTGCACCCGGGAGGGGGATTCGTCGTGAGCGAAACGAACGTGAAGCATGCGGTCGACACCATTGTCGCCGGTACGGACTTCAGCCCGCGATCGCTGGAAGCCGTGACCTGGGCGTGTTCGTGGCTGGCGCCGGACGCGAAGTGCACACTGGTGCACGTGCTCGAAGTGCCGAAAGAGCCGCGTTTCCTGCGTGGCGCGCTCCCGCACCGGGAGGAGATCGTCGAGCGTGAACGCGCGGCTGCGCTCGAGCGGCTGAACGCGCTGGTCGCGGAGCATGGCTGGAAGAACGTGAGCGTCGAGGTTCGCGACGGCCGCCCCGAGAACGTGATCGCCGAGGTTGCGACCGACATTTCAGCCGATCTGGTGGTCGTGGGCGAGCACTCGCGGCCGCGCAGCATCTGGTCTACGCTGGGCAGCACGGCGGAGGCGCTCGTGCGCTGCTCGCCTGTGCCGGTGCTCCTCGCCCGCAACGTGCCGGACCGCGCACCGCAGCACATTCTCGTTCCGCTCGACGATTCGGAGCCCGCGCTGGCAGCGCTTCGTCTGGCGTCGAAGATGGCTGGTGATTTCGGCGCGCATACCACCGTCTACCACGGCTTCCGGCCCGTGTACCTGAACATCGCCGAGAGCGTGTCCGGAATGGCGGCCTCGAAGCGCCTGCGGCAGGAACAGTTGAAGCAGGCGGAGGCGTGGGCGGAGGAGCAGGTTCGCGACGTCCCCTTTGCACAGGACGCGCTCACTGTCCGCGTGCAGGAGTCGGATGCTGCAACTGGCATCATCGCGACGCAGCGTGGCTCCGACGTCGATCTGATCGTAATGGGCAGCAGCGGTGCCGGCGGTGCGGGCCGGTTGCTCCTTGGCAGCGTCGCGGACAGCGTGCTGCGCGGCGCGACCTGCCCGGTACTGGTCGTGCGCTGACACATCGCGCTGGCGGCGGACGCGACATCCACGCGTGTGCCGCCAGGCCCGACGCGCCAGCGTCGTCAGCCTCCGCTATCGCGAATCACTGCACGTAGCGGTCGCGGATTGCCGCGATCGCTGCCGTGCGTGCGGCTTCGACGTCCGCGTCGGGGTCATTGTGGAACCACCGCTCGATGCCGCGCAGCCGCGCGCCCAGCTCGTCATCCGCGATCACCTCGAGCACCCAGCGTGAGAAGTCGCCAGCCTCGAGATGCTCGCGCAGCACGTTCGTCGTCGCGCGCCGGATCTCGTCGCGGAATTCCGCAACATTCGCCGCGCTCGGGCGATCGCCGTCGCCGTGGCCGAAATAGAACCTGCGATGCGCCGGCACCTGCGCGTGCAGGTACTTCTGCTGATGGCGCACGTGCGGAATCGTGCGCGGTCCGACCTCGAACTTCATCACGCCTTCGGCCGTCGCGAGCAGCGCCTCACCCGGTTGCAGCAAGAACGGCTGCTCGCCACCGTCGCCGGAAACGGCCTCCTCGTTCGCCGGAACATGCGCGAAACGCTCCGCACCCGGCAGCGCCAGCACGACGTCCACGCCGGTGAGCAGCGCCTCCGGCAGCACCGCCGGCCGGTGAGTCACCAGGCAGTGTGCGATCGGCGTTTCGTCCTGGCCGATCTGCAGACCCTCCGGAGGAATCAGCTGATCCGCTTCCTCGACGATGATCCAGTGCGGATAACCACGCTCGCGTCGCAGCCTGTGCAGCTCGCGAATCACAGCGGCGGTGTAGGCACGCTTCGCATCGGGTGCGAGCATCGACAGGTCGATGACGATGCTGCTGAAGCGATTGCGTACGAGTGCCGCGATACGCTCGGGCCGGGGCAGCGGATCCTGCCCGCCCATCGCGATCACGCCCGCGAGCTTCTCGAGGCTCGCATGATCGCCCTCGGCATCCAGCACGCACACGGCATACTGCCGGGCGACCAGTCGCTCCACGATCAGGCCGGCGAGGCGTGATTTGCCCGAACAGCTGGCACCGGCGATCAGCACGTTGACGCCCGAGCCCGGTATCTGCGCCGGTGTGCCGTCGGTGTCCCGTCCCAGCTCGATCTGCCAGCGGCTCGGCTGGATACTCAGGTCGCCCCGCAGCACAGGGCCTCGCAGGAACGCTGCGACGCCCGGACCGTTCGGCTGCTCGAGGCAGAGGTCCGCATGCACTTTCAGGCCGTGCACCGCGTTGCCGGTGGCGACGCCAATCTCGCATGTCTGCAGCAGCGAATGGTCGTTCTCGGCATCGCCGATTCCGATTGCGGAGTGGCGTGACACCTCGAGCAGTCCAAACGCGTGCAATAGTCCCGACCCCTTCGATACGCCCGGCGGCAGCACCATCAGCGCGCCACGGTTGTAGACGAGCTGCGCCTCGAGGCCGAGTGCCTCGATCGCGCTGCGTACCTCGTCAGCATGACTCGAGTACGTTGCGATCAGGACATGACCGCGCTCGAACGGGATGCCGGCGTCGCTCAATGCCTGGTCGAGCTCCTGTTCGATCGGTTCGGCCGACCAGATCGTCTCGGACGCCATCACGATCAGGCCGCCGTTCTCTGCGACGATCGCGTCGAAATGCCGGTCCACGTCCGGGAACACCTCGCGCAGCTCCTCGATGCGGCGTCCCGTGCACAGCAGGACCTTCCGCCGCTGCGCCCTCAGATCCGCGACCGCATCCAGTACCGGCGGATGCACGCGATCGTGCAGCGCGATCGTGCCGTCATAGTCGAGCGCTATGACACGGAAGGTGTACGGCATGCCTCGTCTCCCCCTGGATGCAGGCCAGGCTGAGCGAGCGAAGCCACGCGAAGCGGAGCTGCGGCCGCTTCGCTCGAGTCCAGTCGAATCTAACCGGGGAGTCCACGCATGGGCACGAGGCGCGCGGTCCGCCGGCCCGCTCGCGCCGAAAGCCACGTCTCCGGGCGGGAAGCGCGAGAACGAATGGTGGGAAAATCCGTCCCAAGCATGGGGAATTTCCCGACAGCGGAGGCCGCGAACCGGACGCATCGTGGTGCAGCAAAGCAGAACGCCCCGTCCGGACCGAGGGCGGTCGGACGGGGCGATCGATGGGCCAGGGTAGAGTTGAACTACCGACCTCACGCTTATCAGGCGTGCGCTCTAACCACCTGAGCTACTGGCCCTGCAGGAAGACGGAAAAGATAAACACAGGACGGATGCCGGGCAACCCGCGACAGACATTTTTCTGTCGCTTCCCGGCCTCCGGCGAACCCCGGAGGTGGAGATGTCGGACCCGATCCGCACGGCCGTCGAAGAGCCGATCACCGATGCGCCCGAGCGCGAGCTCGTGCAGGACGCATGGCAGCAGCGCTGGTCGCTCGCGCGGCTGGAACGCGAATACATCCTTGTCGTGCTGAACGAGATGGCGGGCCACCGCGGTCGCACGGCCGAGATCCTCGGCATCGACCGGCGCACGCTGTATCGCAAGCTGCGCGAGTTCGGAGTGAAGGGAACGCGCCAGGTGCGCAATGCGCCGGCGGCGGAATCGGGGCTGCTGGAGACGGCCGGCGTCTAGCCGAACGATCAGGGAGGCGCTGTGCTGTCACAGACCGCGGAGTACGCTCTGCGCGCGGTGTTCTATCTCGCGGAGCGGCCCGAGCGGGTACCGGTGCGCGTGAACGACGTTGCCGAGGCGCTGGATGTTCCGCAGAACTATCTGTCGAAGATCCTGCACGTGCTCGCCCGCGAAGGCGTGCTGATTTCGCTGCGCGGGCCGCATGGCGGGTTCCGACTCGCCGTCGCGCCCGAACGGCTGCAGCTGATCGACATCGTCAGCCACTTCGACGAGTTGACGCTCGGCCGTCGCTGCGTGCTGGGGCGGGCGAAGTGCAGTGACGCGAATCCGTGCGGTGCGCACGTGCGCTGGAAGCCGGTGGCCGCGCAGATCAGCGCGTTCTTCCGCGAGACCAGCGTGGCCGACGCGCTCGAGAGCGCGCATGCGATGGGGCATTCCGCGGCGGGTGCAGAGGTGCCTCTGCACCCGGTGGCCGGGTACGCGCAGACGCCCGAGGACGGCGCTACAGGATCGGTCGCCCGATCGCCATGATGCCGCCGATCACGAGTACGATCGTGATCAGCACACCGGCAACGCGCAGACCGGTTGCCGGCTGCATGCGTTCGCGTTCCTTGTTGCGTGCGGCGAGTCCGAAGCCGTGGGCGACTGCGATGGCCAGCAGCATCGTGAAGATGTGCCCCATGAGCTGCGGATAGAAGCCGCGCAGCACGAGGAGCACGATCCCGACGACCACCTGCAGATCGAGCAGACCTACGAAGATCGTATAGACGCGGTCGTGCGTTCGGCTGGCGGGCCGGCCGGGCCGTCCTGCCATGACTGCGGCGATCACTGCTGCGAGTGCAGCGAGCAGCACCAGGTAACGCACACCCGAATGCAGACCGAGAACGAATTCGAGCACCGGACCTCCGGGAAAGAGCCGCGCCGAAACTAGGCGTCACGCCGGTCCGGGAAAAGCCTGCGCTGGCGCGGGCGCACGCCGCGGCGTACTCTACGCCTGTCGAGGCCGGCCCTGGCCGGTCTGTCAAATGCACATCCTCCACAATCAGGAGTGGCTATGCGGAGAGCCTGCCAGCGCACACTGGTTGCCCTCCCGGTCGTGTTTCTGCTCGCGTACGGCAGCGCGCAGGGGCAGACCCGGGTCACGACGCCGGAACAGCATTTCGGCCACACGATCGGCAGCGATTACTGGCTGCCGGACTACACCGCGTTCCAGGCCTACTGGCAGAAGCTGGCGGGCGAATCCGACCGTATGGTGCTCGACACGATCGGCACCACGGAGGAGGGCCGCCCGCAGCTCATGGCGATCATCACGTCGCCGGCGAACCACGCACAGCTCGATCGTTACCGGCAGATCGCGGCGCGGCTCGCGCGTGCGGAAGGCCTGACCGACGAGCAGGCGCGTGGCCTCGCACGCGAGGGCAAGGCCGTCGTCTGGTTCGATGGGGGACTGCACGCGACGGAGGTGCTCGGTGCATCACAGTTGATCGAGACGGTCTACCATCTGCTGAGTCGCGACGACGAGGAGACGCTGCGCTTCCTCGATGACCTCATCATTCTCGCGGTGCACGCCAATCCCGACGGCATGGAGCTCGTCGCCGACTGGTACATGCGCGAGCCGGTGCCGGAGAATCGCTCGACGAGCGGGGTACCGCGGCTCTACCAGAAGTACGTGGGGCACGACAACAACCGCGACTTCTACATGTCCACGCAGGCGGAAACCGAGAACATGAACCGTGTCATGTTCACGGAGTGGTTCCCGCAGATCGTCTACAACCATCACCAGACCGGTCCGGCCGGTACGGTGATGTTTGCACCGCCGTTCCGCGATCCGTTCAACTACAATCTGCACCCGATGATTCCGGCAGGCCTCGACATGATCGGCGGCGCGATGATGACGCGCTTCGTCGGCGAGGGCAAGCCGGGCGTAACGAATCGCTCGGGCGCGAACTACTCGACGTGGTGGAACGGCGGGCTGCGCACGATCACGTACTACCACAACATGTACGGCCTGCTGACGGAGACGATCGGCAACCCGACGCCGATGGAGATCCCGCTGATCTCGCGCCGCCAGCTCGCGAGCAACGATCTGCCGTATCCGATCGAGCCGCAGGCATGGCATTTCCGGAGCTCGGTCGATTACTCACTGACCGCGAACTACGCCGTGTTCGACATCGCATCGCGCCGTCGCGAGCAGTTCCTGTACAACATCTATGCGATGGGCCGTGACGCGATCGAGGAGGGCAGTCGCGACACCTGGACGACGTGGCCGCGCGAGATCGCCGCGATCGATGAGGCGCTGGGCAGCCGTGGCAATGGCGGTCAGCCTGGCGGATTCCGTTCCGGACCGACGGGCACGCCCGCGGACTTCGCGCGCCATCTGCGCCGGCCCGAGGACCGCGAGCCGCGCGGATACATCCTGCCCTCGAATCAGGCGGACTTCCAGACCGCCGGCAAGCTCGTGGACGCACTGCTCGAGAACGGCATCATCGTGCATCGCGCGACCAGTGACTTCACGGTGAACGGCAAGCAGTACCCGGCCGGCTCCTACGTCATCAAGACCGCGCAGTCATTCCGTCCGCACGTGATGGACATGTTCGAGCCACAGGACCACCCGGATGACATCCCGTATCCGGGCGGTGCACCGACACCGCCGTACGACGTTGCCGGTTGGACGCTCGCGTACCAGATGGGCATCGACTACGACCGCATCCTGGATGGCTTCGACGGCCCGTTCGAGCGCATCGAAGGCCTCGCGGCACCGCGCGTTGCCGGTCGTGTCGAGGACGCGCGCGCCGGGTGGTTCCTGAGTCACGAGGTGAACGACGCGTTCACGGCGGTGAGCCGGCTCCTCGCCGGCAACCAGCGCGTCTACTGGCTGACGCAGCCAGTCACTGTCGGTGGCACGACATGGCCGGTCGGCACGTTCTGGATCCCGGCCCGCGGCAACGCGCGCCGGATCATCGAGGCCGCAGCGCGCGACCAGGGCCTCGTGTTCACAGGCGCACAGCAGGCGCCGTCGTCGTCGGCGCTCGAGCTGCGCCAGCCCCGCATTGCGCTCGTCGACCGGTACGGCGGCTCGATGCCGTCCGGCTGGACACGCTGGCTCTTCGAGCAGTTCGAAGTGCCGCACGCGGTGGTGTACCCGCAGGAGCTCGACGCCGGCAACCTGAACCGGAAGTACGACGTCATCGTCTTTGTCGACGGGCTTATCCCGGAGCAGGATGGCGCGGGCGGGCGTGGGTTTGGCAGTTTCGACGAAAGCACGGTGCCCGCGGAGTACCAGAGCTGGCTCGGCAACGTCACCGTGGAGAAGACGGTGCCGCAGCTGCGGCGTTTCCTGGAGAACGGCGGTACGGTCCTGACCATCGGCTCATCCACGTCGCTCGCCAGGCATCTTGGCCTGCCGGTCGCGAATGCGCTCGTCGAGACCGTGGATGGCACGGAACAGGAGCTGCCACGCTCGAAGTTCTACGTGCCGTCGTCACTGCTCGATGTCGCGGTCACGAACACCCACCCGCTGGCGCATGGCATGGACCAGCGTGCGATCGTGGTGTACGCCAACAGCCCCACATTCCGCATCACGGGTGAAGGCGTCACACCGATCATGCACTTCGATTCGCCTGCACCGCTGCGCAGCGGCTGGGCGTGGGGACAGGAGCGTCTCGAGAACGGCGTGGCCGCTGCCGAGGCGCAGGTCGGCGATGGCAAGCTGTTCCTGTTCGGACCGGAGATCGCCTTCCGTGCGCAGCCGCACGGCACGTTCAAGCTCCTGTTCAATGGCATCTACTACGGCGCGGCGCGCGAGACTCGTCTGCGCTGAGCCGGTGACATACGCAGTGAAATGAATCACACCAGTCCGCAGCACGCGGGCGGCGAAGGGCGCGATCACATCGATCGCGCTCTTATGCCGTTTGCACCGCTGCTCTATATCGCGTGGGCCGACGGCGAGCTGTCCGCCGAGGAGGCCGCGCTGTTGCGCAGGCGCGTCGATGAGGCCGGCGTGGACGCGCGCATTGGCGACGCCCTGGCGCAGTGGCTCGAGCCGTCACATCCGCCGACACCGGACGTGCTCGAGGCGCTGCTGCTCGACGTACGGCGCGCCGCGTCTCACCTCGAGCGTGGCGAGCACCTTTCGATCGCCACACTCGCGCGCGCGATCGGCCGCGCCGAAGGCGTGGTCATCGACGAGCAGACGCTGCGCGCGGTGCGCGCGGTGGAGGAGGCGCTCGGCCTGCCGGACAGCGAGAGTGCGCGTGCAATCCTGGGCGACGCGCTCGCACAGCCGTCGCCGGCCGCCGATGCCCTCAGTACCGCGACCGCGCCCGCCGCCGTCGAAGCGATCGCGCAGGTGCTCGGCGGATCGCAGCGCGCTCTGCGCAGCCGTGTGCTGCAGCGACTCGCGCAGCCGGACTTCACACATATCCAGCCCGGCACGCCGACCGCGGAGCGTCGCGAACACGTGCTCGCGTGGTGCCGCACGCTGGCCGGCGAGGGCTTTCCGGCGATCGGCTACCCGCGCGAGTTCGGCGGCCAGCACGACCTCGAAGCGTCGTTCGCCGCCTATCGTGCGATCGCGAATCACGATCTCAGCCTGTTCACGAAGTATGGCGTGCAGTTCGGCCTTTTCGCGGGCAGCATCTATCAGCTCGGCACACGATCTCACCACGAGCGCTACCTGCGCCAGGCCCTGACGCTCGAGCTGTCTGGCTGTTTCGCGATGACGGAGACCGCGCACGGGTCGAACGTGCGCGACATCGAGACGACCGCGCGCTATGACGCCGATACCGACGAGTTCGTCGTCGATACACCGCATGAGCGTGCCCGCAAGGACTACATCGGCAATGCCGCGGTGCACGGACGCATCGCGACCGTCTTCGCGCAGCTCGAGACCGCGGGCGGACGACATGGCGTGCACGCGCTCGTCGTGCCGATCCGCGACGAGGCCGGCAACCCGTTGCCGGGCGTACGCATCGAGGACTGCGGCGAGAAACAGGGGCTGAACGGAATCGACAACGGACGCCTGTATTTCGACGGCGTGCGCGTTCCGCGCGAGAATCTGCTCGACCGCTTTGGCAGCGTGAATGCCGATGGCGTCTACTCGAGTCCGATCGCGAGCCCGGGACGTCGCTTCTTCACCATGCTCGGCACGCTCGTGGCCGGCCGCATCGCCGTGGCCGGTGCGGCCGCCAGCGCAGCACAGACCGCACTCACCATCGGCGTGCGCTACGCCGCGCAGCGGCGACAGTTCGGGCCCGAAGGCGCGGCAGAAGTGCCGATCCTGGACTACCTCTCCGTGCAGCGCCGCCTGCTGCCGCGCCTCGCCACCACGTACGCGATCGAGTTCGGCTTCCACGATCTGACACGCCGGTTCGCCATGCAGGACGAGGAGGCGGCGCGCGAAGTGGAAGCGCTCGCCGCGGGACTGAAGGCGTATGCGTCGGATCACGCGGTCGCCGCGATCCAGGATGCGCGCGAAATCTGCGGCGGGCAGGGTTACATGGCCGAGAACCGGCTGCCCCAGCTGCGTGCCGACACCGACGTGTTCACGACGTTCGAAGGCGCGAACGCAGTGCTCTACCAGCTCGTCGCACGCTCGCTGCTCGGCTCGTACCGCGCGCAGTTCGGCGAGCTGCGGCCGCTCGGCATCGCACGCTACCTCGCCGGACGCGCCGCCGCAGCCGTCGCGCTGCGCAACCCGATCGCCACGCGACGCACCGACGAAGAACACCTGCGCGATCCGGATGTGCAAACCGCCGCGATGGAATACCGCGAACAACGGCTGCTCGCATCGCTCGCGCGCCGGCTCAAGGCCCGCATCGACGACGGCATGGACGCGTTCCTCGCCCTCAACGAGTGCCAGGACCACGCGATCCACCTCGCACGCGCGCACGTCGAGCGCATGCTCCTCGAACAGTTCGTGGCAGCCACAGGCGAGGCCGACGCGGCCGGTCTCGAGCCGGTGCGCTCGCTTTTCGCGCTCGCCGCAATCGAGCGTGACGCGGCCTGGTTCCTGGAGGCCGGCTACCTCGAGCCGGTCAAGGCCCGGGCCGTCCGGGCTACCGTCAATCGCCTCTGCGCGCTGACCCGTCCGCGCGCTCTGGAACTGGTCGACGCCTTCGGCCTGCCGCCCGCCGTCATTGCCGCACCGATCGCTTTTTCTGTTCCGTGACAACGACTTTTGCGGCCGGAGCCATGCCGGCCGGGCAAGTCGTATACGATTTCCTTGTGTCCCGACGGACCACGGCACAATCATTGGAGATCAACGCGAACAGAGAGGGCAATGAGGCCCGCCATGACAGACACAGCCACAATCGATCGGTCCGGCGCGCATCGGGTAACCGCACTCGAGCGTGCGTTCCGCGCGCTCTCGCAGCAGGTCCCGGGGATGAGCGTGGACGTGGTGGGCCACGTGCGCGGCCAGCGCCGCCTGGTGCATCCTGTGGCCGGCTTTACCGTGCGTCTCGACGACGCCGCAACCGGCGCCGGCGCGTCGCTCTACGTCTCGGCCGCCTACGGCGAGCTGTCGCTCTGGCGTGACGGCAGTCGCGACGGCGTCAGCGGGCAGGAGCGCTTCAACGTGCGCCTGAACGAGGGCTTCGTGTGGGGCGACTCGGAGTATCCGGACGCAGCGCCGCTGGCAGCGGACCTGCTGGGGTATCTGCAGTACAACATGGACCGCGTCCGGGAGTCATAGGCCCCGCCTTTTGGTGTCTTCTACCACAGAGGGCACTGAGCACACGGAGGTTTGCGCGGGGCATTGATGCCATGCCTGCTGCGGAAATCACTGACGCATGCCGCGTAGCAGGATAGAGAGGCGTCGTGTAGTGGTTCCTCGATGTTGCCTGCTGGTCCCTCCGATCCGTTCTCCGTGCTCTCTGTGCTCTCCGTGGTTGAAAAGAGTTGTTTCCGATGTTTACTCCAGCACCTTCGGTTCATGCTCCGGCGGCGGGCGGCCCGGGCCGTGATCGCGCGAGCGATCGATGCGCACGCTTTCCACTGCTTCGGGCGTGATCCATCCCATCGACGCGGCGTGTCGCGCGGCGGCGACGGTGTCCTCGGCGAGGACGAGGATGCTGCCGGCGTCGTGCACCTTGTCGGCGAGTTCCATGATCGCGGTACGTCTCTCGGCGTGACCGGTGACGTCGCGGATGTAGATGCCGAGGATACGTTGCGGATAGTGTGCGACGATCTCGGTGTAGATCTCCGGATCCTGCTGACCGCTGTCGCCCAGCAGGATGAAGGGCAGGGCGGGGTAGGTGTCGAGGATCTGCCGGATCGCATCGATCTTGTGCGAGCGATGCCCGAACGGCAGGCTGCTGCCGCGGATGCCCCAGTCGCGCAGGAACAGCGGTCCCATCGGGATGCGTCGGTGCTCGAGGAACTCGGCGACCATGTCGTAGAGGTTCCAGGGGCTGCTCGACACGTAGAAAACCGGGTTGGCGGCGGCGCCCGACCCGCGATGCAGGGCCTGATAGAAGCCGGCGACGCCCTCGAAGGGAAGGCGTGTGCGTGCGTTCGCGAAGAGCACGCCCCGCAGCATGCGCAGCATGCTGGTCGCATCGGTGCGGATCACGGTGTCATCGAGGTCACTGATGATACCGAAGCGTGCTGTTGGCGCGGGGACCAGCACGTGTGTGGTCGCGACACTGACGGGGTCCGCAGTGCCGAGCAGATCGAGGCCGACGGGATGCCAGAGCCGCTCGTGCGAGAGCGGCGCCGAGGGGCTGACCCAGGAACGGAAGTATCCCTGATCGCCGGAGATCGCTTCACGGGCGGCGTCGGCGAGGCGGATGCGCACGCGTGCGCCCGGAATCTCGTCGCTTTCCATCCGGCGATACGTGTTCGCGAAGTTGCGCCACCATGGGTCCTGTTCGGCAGCCGGTCCGACTGGCTGGCCGCTCAAAACGCGGCCGCTCACGAAGACCTCGTCGGGTGTACCGAATCCGCGGTAGCCGACGATGTACGGCGCATCGGGCCCGGCGCCGCGCAGTGTGTCGATCGCATTACCGATTCCGCGCGCCGTGCGCCGGAAGAAACGGATGCGACGCCCGCTCATGCGCGGAACGCTCCGTCGTGTGCGTCGTCCTGCGGCGGCGGCTGCGGTGGTGCGAGATCGATGATGAAGTCGGTGCCAACGCCGACACGGCTTTCGACGTCGAGCGTGTAGCCGAGCACGTGGCAGAGCCGGCGTGAGATCGGCAGCCCGAGACCGGTCCCCCCGTAGCGTCGTGCCGTAGAGCTCTCCGCCTGTTCGAATACCTCGAAGATCGCCTCCATCCGATCGGCTTCGATGCCGATGCCGGTATCGCTCACGACGATGCGGCGTGGCGCGAACGACTCCGCATCCACGCGCACGATGACATGACCGCGCTCGGTGAACTTGAGCGCATTGCTGACCAGGTTGATCAGGACCTGCTTGAGCCGTGCGCGGTCGGAGTCGATCAGGGCGAGGCCTCCCGGCATCTCGGCGCGCAACTCGACGCCCGGTCGCACCTGTCCGTCCCATTGCCGCAGGACTTCGTCGATCAGCTCGCCCAGCGGGAACGTCGTGATCTCGAGCTCGATCCGGCCTGCCTCGATCCTGGACAGGTCGAGTACGTCGTTGATGAGCGAGAGCAGGTGTGCGCCGTTCTCATTGATGCGTTCGAGGTATACGACGTCCTGCGGCCTGAGGTTGCCACCCTTGTTCTTGAGCAGGATGTTCGCGAAGCCGATGACGGAGTTGAGCGGAGTGCGCAACTCGTGGCTCATGCGCGCGAGGAACTCGCTCTTCGTCCGGTTAGCGGCTTCTGCGCTCTCCTTGGCGGTGCGCAGCGCCTCCTCCGACCTGCGCTGACCCGTGATGTCGCTCATCACTGCGATCGCGTACGCGACGCGACCGGTCACGTCGTAAATCGGTGCAGCGCTGACCGCGACGGGCACGACACTGCCGTCGCGGTGGACTTCCGCGTCGTCCACGGTGCTGCGGAATCCGGCGAGCGCCTGCACGAGCGGCAACTCGGAAGCCGGGTAGAGGGAGTCCGTGCCGGCCCGGTAGATCTGGTATGTCTGGTTCATGTCCTCGGGCAGCGACTCCGGCACGATGCCGCGCCCGAGCAGCGAGCGCGCGGCCGTATTGGCGAAGCGGGCTCGTCCTGCAGCATCGATCACGTAGGCGCCGATCGGCAGGCTCTCCATGAACTGCCCGAGTACGGCCTCGCTCTCGCGCAACGCGCTCTCGACGCGCTCGCGCTCTCCGATGTCGCGCCGGATCAGGTGAGCGGACAGACCCACGAGGAGGAGCCCGAACAACGCGCCACCGACGACGACGGCCTGCGCGCTGCGTGCACTCAATTCTGCCTGCTCGTTGCGTTCCTCGAGCAGGGCGCGTTCGCGGCGTTCGATCGACGTCGCGAGGATGCGGACCGTGTCCATGACGGCCCGGCCGAGATCGTCGGCTGCGTCCCCCGCGCCGGCACCGGCAGCGTCGCGGCTTGCGATACCGCTGCTGAGCATCGCCATGCGCTGTGCGACGAGCGTGCCGAGCCGGGAGAGGCGGCCGCTGCCTTCGTTGTCGGCGAAGCGAAGCTCACGCAGGCGCACGAGCTCACGCGATATGCTGCCGTGTGCGTTCTCGAAGCGGACGAGGAAGTCCCGGTCGCCGCTGATGATGAAGCCGCGCTGCGCCGATTCCGCATCGAGCAGCAGCGCCTGTGCCCGCTGCAGCGATGCCAGCACCTCGTGCGTCTCGGCGACCGCGGCCGCGTTCGTCACCGAGCGTGTCATGGCCCGGTACGAAACGACGCCGATCACCAGGACGATCGCGATGCCCGCGACAAAGCCCAGGTTGATCTTCTCGGCGGTCGTCATCGCCATGGTCGCATCAATCCGTGCTGTCCGGGACGGAACCTGCCTTCGCGGTCAGCATACCCACGGCGGAGCGGTTTTTCGCCGGTCCCGGTATGCCCAGCCGCATGGCTGTGCCGTTGCTCCGTTCATGGCGCGCAAGGTGTCGAACGGGCGGCGCGCGCGAAAGGGCGGGACGCGGGTTGCGGTCCTGCGGTCGCGAATGCCCTTCCGCGGCCGACGCCCGCGCTGCACTATACAGACGCACTCCACTACGAGGTGGTCCGCCATGCCGAAGCGTGTCGTCCTGATCATCGCCGTCATCTGCGGGTCCGGCTGCTACAGCTACAGCGAAAGCGCCATCGCAGACGTAACGCCGGGTACGGCGGTGCGACTTCGTGTGACCGGCGCGGAAGCCGACCGACTCGCCGAAGTGCGCCGAAGTGACGACCGCGAGGTGCCGGGCACGCTCGTCCGGCACGCTGACGACTCCATCCTGCTCGCCACCCCCGTGACGTCGCCGGACGCGACGGCGCGCGGGCCGCGCCTCACGCAGCGTATCGAGATCCCGCTGTCGCAGGTGCAGGAAGTGGAAGTGCGCCGCCTCGATGTACTGCGCACCGTCGCACTCGTGGGCGGCGTCGCGGCGGCGGCTGCATTCGTCGTGATCGAAGGGTTCGGCAAAGGCAACGCGAACGATGACGGCCCGCCGATCGAGAACCCGGAGCTGCGGCGTGGACCCGCGATACAGTTCCGCCTGCCGATCGGATTCTAGCATACTCCTCAGCGCTGGACCGTGAGACAAGGGAAGGGTGGCCGGCGATTCGCCAGCCACCCTTCCTGTCCACTGCGCTGTACCCTGCCGTGCGCTATGG
>CAYLME010000016.1:0-33572 GCA_964384585.1 uncultured Gemmatimonadaceae bacterium
CGCACGCACGAGTCGCGCGATGCTTTCACCGGCCGCGCGCGCGTCGGCATCGGGAATGGTGGTGCGCGCGGCGTAAGCTTGCGTCACCCTGCGCAGAAAGTCCTCGGTCTCGTCGTGCAGCGCCTGCAGCTCCTGACGCGGACCTTCAGGCAATTCGATCTTGTCGTCACGCAGTCGCAGGTAGTTCTTCAGCACGCTGGCCAGCCGGTCGCTGATCGACTCGTACTCGTGCGCGATGCGGAACTGCTGCCTGCCTTCTTCGGCGACCGCGTACGGCACATTCGCATCGAGCACCTCTGTCAGGAACTGCACGATCTCGCGCTGCACATTGTCGAGGATCTCCTCGCGGTGGAACGTCTTCGTGATAAGCTCCTCGTTGTCGGGCTGCTCGAATGCAATCGTGCGTACCCATTCCATCATTCGCAGCGGAGCCTGTGCCATCTGCACGACCTCGCCGCGGCTCTGCTCCACGCCGAGCACGGGCGAGTCGACGCCGCGCGCGTCCAGGTGCAGCAGGCGCGAGACCTCGCGGTGCGCCGGTTCCGGCACCAGACGTTCGAGCAACCGCGCGTAACGCGGCAGGAACGGAATGAACAGGAGCGTGTTCGCGACGTTGAAGCCGGTGTGCGTCAGCGCGATGCCGGCGGTGATGACGGTCGCATAGACGAGCGGTGGCGTCGTCTCGAGCGACACGAGCATGGGATTCATGCCGTGCATCGTCTCGATCAGGCCGGAAATGATCTGGATGTACCACTGGAAGACAGCCGTGATCCAGAGCACGCCGACGACATTGCAGAGCACGTGCCCGTAAGCAGCGCGCTTCGCTTCGGCGTTCACGCCCAGAGACGCGAGCACCGCGGTGATCGTCGTGCCGATGTTCTCGCCGAGCACGAGCGCGGCCGCCGTCGTGAACGGGATCACGCCGGTCGATGCAAGCCCGATCGTGATGCCGAGCGTTGCCGAGCTGCTCTGTACGACGAGGGTGAGGATGCAGCCGACGAGCACGGCACGTAACACCCCGAAGTAGCTGTCGGCATAAAACCAGGCGAACGCATCGACGAACGCCTGGTTCGCGGCCAGCGGCGCGAAGCCGTCCTTCATCAGCTCGAGGCCGAAGAAGATCATGCCCAGGCCCATCACGGCCATGGCGATGAAGCGCGGGCGGTCCTTGCGCGTGAACAGGTAGAACAGCGCACCGATGCCGAGCAACGGCAGACCATAGTCGCCGATGTTCAGGACCAGGATCCAACCGGTGATCGTGGTGCCGATGTTCGCTCCGACGATGACGCCAATGGCCTGATGCAGCTGCATCAGACCGGCGTTCACCAGGCCGACGACGATGACCGTGGTCACGGACGAGGACTGGACCAGCATCGTGACCAGCGTCCCCGCACCCACCGCGAGCAGCCGGTTATTCGTCACGAGACTGATCAGGCGGCGCAGAGAATTGCCGGCTACGGCCTGCATCCCCTCCGACATGTACTTCATCCCGAGCATGAAGATGCCCAGGCCGCCGATCACAGCCATGGCGATCGGTAGAGCGGCGGAGATCACTTCAATCACTGAGTTTCTCTGAACCGGGTCAGCAGGTTTGCGCGCCGACGGCAGGCCGGCCCGGAAACCTGCGTGACCCGTCCGTTACAATCAAGCGCGAAAGGCAGCGGCGGATGGGGACTGGGGAGGGGGAAGGGAGGCGTGCCGCAGCCTGCCTGCCTGCGGCCGACCCCGCCCCGGTGTCGGCCTGAGCGTTTCAGGCAGGCACCCACAGCAATACCACCTGGTCCACCCGGATGTCGGTGCGGTCCAGCGGGATACGGTGAGTCGAGATGTTGCCGGCCGCGTCCTCCCAGCGATCGGCGATCGCCTGCAGCTCGTCGGCGAGGTCCTGCTCGAGGTCGGCGAGTTCGTTCTCGACGTCCTGCGCCTTGCCCTTCGCGCTCTCGAGCCGCTCCTTCGTCCGCACGGTAGTCGATCGCCGCGACGCGAAGCCGGACAGGCTCCTGGTGCTGCGGCGGCCCCCCAGGAACATCGAGAGCAGCGCCCCTGCACCGGCCACCATTTCCTGCTGCGTGCGCGAACGCGTATCGACGTCGAGCTCCTGGACGCGGCGGTCGGCGTCGCGCTGCCGCTGCTGCAGCCGCGCCGCCTTCTGCTCGTAGCGTGTGCGCAGCTTCGCTGCCTCGGCGTCCGCCTGCTCGTCGGCCGCAGTGCGACAGCGCGCCAGGAAGGTGTCTTCGTCCTCACCGACGCGGGCGTACAGCTTGAGCGCCTCGTTGCGCTGCACGTCCATGCTGCGCTCGCGGTAGAGCCATTCGGTCAAATCGCGCTGCAACTCACGGTAGAACGACGCATCGCGGATGTTCGCATCCGGGATCACGTACACCGCGTCGCGCGGCGGCTCGGTACGCAGGTCACGGTCGTCGTAATCCACGGCATGCGTGTCGGCGGCGCGCACGTGCGGCGAGAGCGGGTACCAGATGCACTCCCACGTCTCGGTATGATCGATACCGGACGCGCGGTCATCGAAGCGCAGGTGCACGCGCGCGGCGACCGCGGCTTCCATGCGCCGGCCGACCGTCCCGATGCCGAGGTCCGTGGCCCACGGTGCAGCCGGGTCGAGGTAGCGTACCGGTATCGATGATGGTGGGGCGGGCGCGACCGCCGCCGCGTCGTGATGATCTGCGCTGGCACCTGAGGCATGCGCCGCCGCTGCTGCGGCACCGGCGTCTGCGGGGGCCGCTGCAGGTGCAGCCGTGTCCAGTAATGTGCCTTGCGCGTCCCGCATCAGCTGCTCGATCTCGACGCGTGTGAGCGGGCCGCGCAGGTACGACATCGCCCAGCGCGTAGTGAAGCGCCGCGGTGCGCCGCCGCGCGTGGTGTGCAGCAGGAACTGTCGCTTGCCGAGCCCGCCGATCGCAGTCGACAGCGCGCCGAGGTCGGTGTCGCCGGTGGCCGCGCGCATGCCCTCGACGATGCGGTCCTTGTCGCGTTCGGTCTGCAATCGTCCGATCATCCACGTGCCCGCGTTCGACATGGCCTTGTAGTCGAGATCGACGGGGTTCTGCGTCGAGAGCACGAGGCCGACACCGTGAGCGCGCGCCTGTTTCAGGATCGTGAGGATCGGCTTCTTCGACGGCGGCTCAGCGGTCGGCGGTGCGAAGCCGAACACCTCGTCCATGTAGACGAGTGCGCGCAGGTTGCCCGTGCCGGGCTGCCTGCGGATCCAGCTCACGACCTTCGACAGCAGCAGCGTCACGACGAACTGGCGTTCCGCATCGGACAGGTGTGCGAGCGTGATGATCGCGCCGCGCGGTCTGCCGTCACTGGTGTAGAGCATGCGCTGGATGTCCAGGGGCACGCCTTGCAGCCATGTCGCGAACGCGGGCGAGGCGAGCAGCGCGTTCAACTGGATGGCGAGCTTCATCCGCTGGTCGGCGGGGAAGAACGTGTCGAGGTCGAAGACGCCGAGCTTGCGGATGGGCGGCGTCGCGACCTGCGCGACGAGTGTGGCCAGGTCGATCGGCTCGTTCGCGTCCCACGCACGTGCCACCAGGTTGGACAGCAGGATGTGCTCGCGTCCCGCGACCGGATCGGCGGGCCGGTCGATCAGCGTGAGGACACCCGAGACGAACGCTTCGATCTCGTCGGCCCGTGCCTCCGGGTCAGCATCCGGTGACGGCTCGAGCGCGCCGAGCACGTTGATCGGCATGCCGCTCGTCGAACCGGGTGTGTAGATGGTGAGATCCGCCGCGTCCTTCAGCGCACGCATCCGTGTGCCGTCGATGCCCCACGAAGCAAGGCCGCTGCGCCACGAGTCAGCGGCCTTCTGCGCAGCGGCTGCGGCGTCCGCACCGGGTGTTGCCGAGGTATCGACCCATGGCTGGAAGTCGCCGGGCGTCAGGTCGGGGAAGTTCAGCAGCAGGTTGCCCATGTCGCCCTTCGGGTCGATCACGAGCACCGGTATCCGCTGCAGCAGGGCTTCCTCGAGCAGCACGACACCGAGTCCGGTCTTGCCGGACCCGGTCATGCCGACGATGACGCCGTGCGTCGTGAGATCGGCGGGATCGATCTCGATGCGCGTGTCCGTGCGTTCTGCGGCCTCGTCCAGCGCCGCGCCGAGCCACAGCACTCTCTTTGAACTCACCAGCGCGCTCCTATCGGTTCCCGTTCTCCGTCGTCTGCCGCGCCGGCTGCACCGGTGTGCCCGCGCGCTCACTGGGCCGCTGCATGTCCAGTTCCGTCCGGAAGCGGATGCCCTCGCCCATCGCCCCCGTCGCGGGTGCAATGGTCTGCGGCGGCGGATCGAGCAGCGGTGGCTGTGCGGGCGGCATCGCCTCACCGTAGAGCGCGAGCGAGCCGAGACGCGCGTAGTTGATCGCCAGTGCGAGTACGCGCAGCGCTTCCTGGTCCGCGTGGAAGCCCATCGAGTTCTCCGCCTCGACGAAGTCGGTCAGGAACTGCGAGCGCTTCTGATAGATGCGCGCGGCATCGAGGCGACGGGCGTCCATGTCGTTCGCCGCTTCCGCCCGGATCGACTTCGCCAGGTCGAGCACGGCATCGACGGCGACGTTGCGCATCTGGTAGGTGCGGTCCTGGATCGTGTGCACGCGCGCCGTCAGTTCTTCCTCAGTCCAGCGATGACAGGTCTGGCACGCGTTATTGACGTTGAGCAGCGGGCTGCGCACCCAGTGGTCGCTGATCTTCATCGCACCGGTCCGTTCGTACGGCATGTGGCAGTCGGCGCACATCACGCCGCTGCGTGCGTGCACGCCCTGCATGTACATCTCGAACTCCGGGTGCTGCGCCTTGAGCACGCGCGCGCCGCTGATCGCGTGGGTCCAGTCGGTGAAGCCGACCTCCTCGTAGTATGCGAGGATCTCGTCGGCGCGCAGGCCCTTGCCCCACGGGTACGTGAGCCGCTTCTCGTCGCCCTGGAAGTAGTACTCGACATGGCACTGTGCGCACACGAACGTGCGCAGCTCCTGCCGCGTTGCATCGGTGTTGACGTCGTAGTCAGGGTTGCCGCGCGATGCCATGAAGCGCTGCATCCCCTCGATGAAGCCCGGACGCGTGATGCGCAGTTCCATGGTCTGCGGGTCATGACAGTCGATGCACGAGACCGGGTGCTCGGCAAGCGCGGCGGCCTGCTGATACGGCATCTGGTTCACCGCCTCGAAGCCGGCGATCAGGTCGCCGTCGCCAGCGTCACGATAGACGGTGTACACGGACGCGTGGCAGTGGAGGCAGGTGCCGGGCTGCTGCGCCACGTTCTGCCGCTCCGTGAACACCTGGTCGATGAACATGTAGGCGTGGCCGCGCTCCTCGCGGAAATCGGTCGCGAACGCGTAGCCCGCCCAGAACTCGCGCAGGCGCGGGTCCTCCACGAGGCGCGAGGTCGCGACCGTGTCACGCGGGTCCGTGCCGGTCGGGGTCTGCACCATCGCCTCACTGCCGCCGTAGCGCGTGCGGGTCATGTCCACGGTGCGCCGGTACGAGTCGTACTGGGCCGGGAAGTTCTGGCCCCACACGGCGGGATCCACGATCGAGTCGTTCAGGTCGACCACACGGTAGAACGGATTGCGCGCTTCCTGCTGTCGTTCGAAGATGTTCGTCAGCAGGGCGGCCAGCCCGAGCGTGACGACCGCCGCGGCGACAGCAGCGCCAACGATCCACCAGGCCGGGACCCTGCGTCCACCTTCCTCGCGTTCAGCCATTTCCGCTCCTCGTTCGATGCATGGTCATGACAGAGATGAATCGGATGCCCGCTACCGGACCTTGTGTCCGACATACCGGTGGCATCTCGTGCACTCGACGCCCTGTGCGCTGACGAAGTGGCGCACCTCGTCGAGCGGTTCGTCGTCGGCGCGCATGCTGACAGCGATGCTCTCGTGACAGTACCGGCACGCGCCCTCGGTCACGGTGTGGTTCGCGGGTGTGATGCGCAGCGGGTCGGGATAGTCGCCGGTCGTGAAATAGAAGCTGTGCCAGAATCCGTTGCGCGCCTTCACCACATACTTCGGTATCGTGCTGTGCGGCGTGTGGCAGTCGTTGCACGTCGCGACCGCGCGATGGCTCGACTTGAGCCACGCGCTGTAATGCTCGTCCATGATGTGGCAGTTGGCGCACGCCGCGGGGTCGGTGCCCAGGTAGGAGGAGCCCTTCGCATAGACGAAGGTGAAGCCGCCGAGTCCGATCGCGATGCCGATGAGCACCGCGGCAAGGATGATCAGCCAGCGTCCCGTTCGCACCAGGTCCACTCCCGGTTTGTGGTCGATGCGTCAGCGCGCGACATCGTCGCGGACCCCCTGACACGGCGGCCGAGCGGCCATGCAACAATCGTACATCCACACGCGCGCGCACGCGAGGGGAAGATCGCCCTGCTGTCGGCCCACGTAACGACCTGGGGTACGCGCGGAGCCGGAGCGCGTCAATCCAGTGCTTCCTGCACGATGTCTGCGCCGCGGTTCATGCCCTGTGCGCCGAGCAGCAGCACGAGGTCGCCCGGCCCGGCCGCGGCGAGTACCTGGCGGACCGCAGGCGCGAGCGCAGCGGATTCCGTGAACGGGATCGACGCGCGGCGCAGCGGACGCAGGAACGCGTCGTATTCCGCGTCGCTCACGCGATTGTATTCGTCGGTCGCGTCGGTGCTGCGCGTGACCACGAGCTGCGCGAGCGGGATGCGCGGTACCCAGATCGCGAGCGCTTCGGCGTTGTACCGGTTTATGCGCGGGCCGCGCCGGCCACGTACCGCCCACACGACGTGGGCGCGCCGCGGCCGCAGCTGCTCCGCCGTCTCGAACACGACATTCACGCTTTCCGGGTGGCCCACCGTGTCGTCGAGGACGAGAAACGGTTCCGTGCGCAGTACCTGCATGCGACGTCGGGGCGCGCTCAGACCGGGCAGCACCTCTGCGACGGCGTTCGGGCTGGCGCCAGCGCTGAGCGCGAGTGCAGTCGCGAGTGCAACATTGACCAGGTTCGAGCGGCCGAGGAGCGCCAGCTCGAGCGGGAGGCGGAACGGCGCGACATCGTCGCCTTCGAATCGCGGTATCGGCCTGCATGCGTTCAGCACGACGCGCGTGCCATCCGGTGCGACGCGCACATCCTCGATGCGCATGGCCGCAGTACGCGCGGCGCCGCACGGGATGCTTCGGACCGCGCGTTCATTCACGAGACGCCGAACCGCACGGTCCTCCGCATTGAACGCGAGCGGCGCATCGGGCTCCAGGTACTCGAAGAACCGCGCCTTGGACTCGACGTACGAGCGGAAGCTGCTGTGGAACTCCGCATGCTCGAGCGGCACGAGGTTCGTGAACGCGCCCGCGGCATAGCGCAGTCCCGCCACGCGCTGCTGCACGAGCGCATGCGACGTCACCTCCATGAGCACCACGCTGCATCCCGCGTCCGCCGCGTGTCGCAGCCACCGGTGCAACAGCAGTGGCTCCGGCACCGTGTAGCTGCTCTCCTCGATGGTCTCCGCGCCGATCCGGCGGCCGAGCGAACCGATCGACGCGATGCGAACGCCACTCGCGTGCAGTACGGCCTCCGCGATCGAGAGCACCGATGTCTTGCCGACAGTGCCGGTGATGCCGGCCAGGTGCATCGCGCGCGCCGGATGGCCGTACCATGCCGCGGCAAGATGTGCGGTGGCGGTGCGGGCGTCAGGGACACGGATGACCGGGACTCCATGCGTGCCTGGAGCGCCCGGGATGTCGCCTTCTGTCACGATCGCTGCGGCGCCGTTCCGCAGTGCGTCCGCGATGAACGTGCGGCCGTCGTGCCGGGTGCCCGGGATCGCGACGAAGAGCGAGCCCGGCTCGACCGCGCCCGAGTCCGTGACGATGCGGCGGATCGCGACGTCGCCGGGGCGAGTCGCGGCAATGCCGGCGTCGTCCAGGAGTCCGGGCAGTGGACGTGGCTGCGGTTCGGTCATCGGCAACGAGCGTCAGGTATGGGCGCGTGCACGCACGTGAGAGTCGGCGAGGCGATGGTCACGGCAATGGCCGTTCCACGCGATCTGTGCAAGTCCGACGGGGTCCGGCGTCATCGGATGGCAGCAGCATGATGCCGCCGGCGGGATGCCGGCGATCCCCAGTCCAAAGGAGGCCCCGTGAAAGTCCTCGCCCTCATTCCCCTGTGTGCGCTGTTCGCGGCTGCGGCCGTCACCGAGCGCACGATCGTGGTCACCGGCCTGGTGACGGATGCCGCGACGTCGCAGCCCGTGGCCGGCGCTCAGATCACGACGATGGAGACCGGTCATGGTACGCTGACCGGCAGCGACGGCGCCTATCGGCTCGAGCTGCCGGCGCGGCTGCGCGGGCAGACCATGACCGTGCAGGCGCACGTGATCGGCTACCAGCCGGCGCAGAAGAGCATTGCACTCACGAGCGACAGCGTGCGCGCTGACCTGTCGGTAGTGGCGTCGGTGATTGTGCTCGAGGAGATGGTCGCGCTGCCGATGGAACGCAAGGCGGCACGCGCGCGCCAGTATGCCGAAGCGCTGGATGCATCGGCAGCCGCAACCGGCGCGCCACCAATGGTAGCCGGGCAGGGGGCAATTCAGGCACCACCGTACCGCGTGCCGCGTGAGTCGTGGAACACCGAGTCGTATGCGGCGATCGACGAGAACGCGTTCCTGTCCGTGCATGCGAACCCGCTGTCAACGTTCTCGATCGACGTGGACCGCGCGTCGTACAGCAACATCCGTCGCTTCCTGAACGAGGGCCGGCTGCCTCCGAAGGACGCGGTCCGCATCGAGGAGATGGTCAATTACTTCCCGTACAGCGACGTCGCGCCGAAGGGCGAGCATCCGGTCGCGATCACGACGGAAGTGATCGCGGCGCCCTGGCAGCCGCAGCATCACCTCGTGCGGATCGGGCTGCAGGCGCCGCGCCTCGATCTGGCCGAGCTGCCGCCGAACAACCTCGTGTTCCTGCTCGACGTGTCCGGTTCGATGATGTCACCGGACAAGCTGCCGCTGCTCAAGCAGGCGATGCGGCTGCTGGTGAACGAGCTGCGCGAGGAGGACCGGGTCGCGATCGTCGTGTACGCCGGCAGTGCAGGGCTCGTGCTGCCGTCCACGCCGGGCAGTGAGAAGCACACGATCATGGACGCCATCGAGCGACTCGAGGCCGGCGGCTCGACGGCCGGCGGTGCCGGCATTCGACTCGCCTACGACGTCGCACGCCGCAGCCACCTGCGCGGCGGCAACAACCGCGTCATCCTGGCGACGGACGGCGACTTCAACATCGGCGTCTCGAGTGACGCCGGGATGACACGCCTGATCGAGGAGCGCCGCGGGCAGGGCACGTTCCTGACCGTACTGGGTTTCGGCACTGGTAATCTGAAAGACTCGAAGATGGAGGCGCTCGCTGATCACGGGAACGGCACCTACGCCTACATCGACGGGCTCGACGAAGCGCGCAAGGTGCTCGTCGAGGAGCTGGGCGGCACACTGCTCACGCTCGCGAAGGACGTGAAGCTGCAGGTGGAGTTCAACCCCGCCCACGTGCGTGCGTACCGCCTGATCGGCTACGAGAACCGGCTGCTCGCGGCAGAGGACTTCAATGACGACACGAAGGATGCGGGCGAGCTGGGTGCGGGCCACACGGTGACCGCGCTCTACGAAGTCGTGCCGGTCGGCGTGAACACGGTGGACGTGCGCGAGCCGGATGAGCTGCGCTACCAGCAGTCGCGCGCGCATGCCGGCGCGCGGCCCGGGCCGGAGCTCGCATTCGTGAAGCTCCGCTACAAGCGGCCGACGGAAGACGTGAGCCGGCTGCTCGAGGTGCCGGTGCGCACCTCGCGGGCGCAGGGCTCCGACGACGTGCGATTCGCGGCTGCCGTCGCATCGTTCGGCATGCTGCTGCGCGAGTCCGCACACAGCGGCAGTGCCAGCTACGCCGACGTGATACGGCTCGCACGCGGTGCCATCGGCACCGACCCGAACGGCTATCGCGCCGAGTTCGTACGGATGGTCGAACGCGCCCGCTCGCTCGGCGCGGTGGCCGCCGACACCAACTGATCAACGACAGCAATGCACGCGGCGCGCTTCTTCCATGGCGTGCCGGCATGCTGCGAGTCCCGCTGGTCCGATCAGTACACGCGTCCCTGGTGCCTCTGCTGGCGCTCGCGTCGCTCGCCGCCTGCGGCGGCGACGCGGCGTCCGCGCCAGGGACAGAACCGCCAGCCGCGGCCGAGGGCGAGGACCCCGCGGCCGCGCTGCAGGCGGCGTTCGACACGGCATTGCTGCGGGCGGACTCGATCCATGAGCTGCTTCGGCCGGTGCCGCTGCTCACGCCGGCCGAGGAGGCTGCGCTACGGACATCGAATGCAGCGCATCTCACACGCGCACGACGCCTCGGCGCGCACGTCCCCGACTCGGCCACGCTGCAGCAGCACCTGGCATCCGGCAGGCTGGTCCAGATCGAGGACTCGACCGAGTGGTGGGTGGTGCGTCCGCTCGATCACTCTCTGCCATATGCGACGCCCGACGTGCGCGTACTGCTCGAGCGGATCGGGACCCGCTTCCAGGAGGCGCTCGCCGGGATGGGACTGCCCGCCTATCGCCTCGAGGTGAGTTCCATTCTGCGCACGCCTGCGGGACAGGAGGCGCTGCGCGCAGGGAACGTGAACGCGGCCGCCGGCACGAGCACGCACGAGTTCGGCACCACGCTCGACATCGCATACGAGAGCTACGCGGCGCCACTCGTTCGCCCGGCCAGCGGGGCCGGCACGGTCGAGCTGCTTCTTGCCAGGATCGATGCACTCACACTCGAGCGGGTCGCGGCGATCAAGTCGCGCGAGCTGCAGAAGGTGCTCGGTGGGGTGCTGCGCGACATGCAGTCCGAGGGTCTGCTGCTCGTCACGCTGGAGCGCCAGCAGCCGGTGTACCATCTGACGGTCGCGCGCGCGCTGGCCGAACGCTGAGGCGCACGAGCCTGTTCTCGCGGGCGGCTCTGTCTGGTACGCTTTCTGCGCGCGAGTCAGGCATCTGGCAGTTGCATCACGATACGGAAGCGGCGGATGAGCACGACGGCGGTCGAGGGCGGCGCACGCTGGAACAGCGGCGCCGGTGAGCGGAATCGCAGCACGCGGCTGCAGCTCGTGCGTGCCGACCGCCCGCGTGAACAGGAAGAAGGACGCCGCTTTCTCATCATCGCCGGAGCCAGCCGTGCGATCGCGCACGCTACTTCGCTCAGCGAAGCACTTTCCTTCACAACATCCGCGCTGGTGCCTGCGCTGGCGGACCGGTGCGTGTTTCATGCGACGTCGCGCCGCGGCGCTCATGGTGACGTGCCGGGCACGAAACCGCTGCGCGCTGGCGCGCTTCCCGAAGGGCACCCGCTGCGCGAGTGCCGACGCGGCCGGGAGTCGATGCTCTTCTCGACCACGTCCACGGCGCTGCTGCGCACACTCGATCCCTGTCCGGCGGATGCGGCGCCGGCACTTGGCGGGTGTGTACACGTGCTGCTCACGCCGGTCGTGCTGGATCGGCGGGTCGTCGTGCTGAGCCTGATGCGCGGTTTTGCGCGCGGGCCGTTCGATGCGGACGACCTGCTGGTGGCCGAGCTCGCGATGAGCCGGCTGCCGACGGTGCTGCGGCGCGAGGGGATCCGCTTTCGCGGCTGAGGCGACGTCAGCAACGGCTGGCTGCCCCGTGGCGCAGCAGCTGCCACACTGCCAGGCACTTCCCGGACACCGGCCGGGCGCACCACCGGGCTCCCTGCCTCCGCAAATCGTCCACCGATCGTTGTGCTTCCGCTGCCGATTCTCGATACTGTGAGCCGTCACGTACTCGAGATCCAACGGGATGATGCCGACGCTCCATCGACACGGGTGGTACCTGCTCGCGTCCCTCGTGGCAGTGGTCGTGAGCGCGCCGCTGCCAGCGGCGGCGGATGGCTCCGTGCTGCATGCGCGGCTCGAGGCGTCCGTGCCGGCCGCCGGTGCCACGCTGGATGCGCCGCTCGATACCGTGCGGCTGCAGTTCAGCGCCGCGGTTACTGCGAGTCTCACGCGATTGCTGGTCACGGGTCCGCAGGGTGATACGGTGGTGCTGGCGGCGGCTGCTGACGCGGGTGACCGTCGGGTGATCGTTGCGCCGCTGCCGGCGCTCGGGGCCGGTGCGCACGTGCTGCACTGGCGCACGACGTCGTCGGACGGGCATGTGCTCGAGGGCACGATCCCGTTCGTCGTGGGCCCTGGTGCTGCGGCAGTGGCTCCGGCGTCCCGGCCTGCGCCTGCCGATGCCGCGGCTGTGTCCGGCGCCCCGATCGATTCCCGGACGGCGGCCGCGCTCGACGTTGCCGTTCCGGTGCCGGCGCCCGGCACAGCGGCCGAAACGCCGCCGTTACTGCCGCTGCTGCGCGCGCTCGGTACGGCGTTGCTGCTCGCGCTGGCGGGCGGTCTGCTGTTCGCCACGCGCGACGCCGTGGCGAGCGACGCACTGCGGCCGGTCCTGCGCGTGATCGCGATCGCGGCGCCGCTCGTCGTCGTGGCGGAGTTCGTCGTGTGGACGACGCATGTTGCCGGTGCGTTCGACGCTGGTGCCTCGCTCCAGCTCATGACGGGGCAGGCGCTCTTCGCGCGCATCGGTTTCGCTGTTCTCGCGGCGGCGACGCTTTTCGCGTTCCGCTCACTGCGCGGCGCCGCGTTCCTCGCGTTCATGGCAGTGCTCGCGGGCGGTTCACTCGGTCACGCGACGGCCGTCGTGCCGGCAGTGTCGATTCCGCTGCGTGCGGTGCACATGGCAGCGGCTGCCGTGTGGCTGGGCGGCCTGATCGCGCTCGGCCTGGCATTGCGCAACGCGCCTGCGCGGCATTCGCTGTTGCGGGCGGTGTCATCCGCTGCGCTCGTATCGTTCGTCGTCGTTGCGGTCACCGGTGCCGGCCAGGCGCTGCTGCTGCTCGGCTCGCTCGGCGCCTTCGTGCAGACATCGTACGGCCGGCTCGTTCTCGTCAAGGCAACCGGTCTGCTCCTCCTCGCCGCGTTCGGTTACCTGCATCGCCGCATGATCGCGCTCGTGCCTGAGGGCGGTGATGCGCGCGCGCTGGGCCGTTCGGTCGTCGTCGAGACGCTCGTGTTCATTGCGCTCATCCTGGTGTCCGGCGCACTGGCGTTCGCGCAGCTCCCCGAATGAGCGAGCGCCCTGCGTTCCGGCGCGTTGCGCTGACATCCTTCTTCATCGGAATCACGGCAGGTGTCTTCGGCGGCCTCGTCGGCGTCGGCGGTGGCGTGGTCATGGTGCCGCTGCTGACTGCAGTCGCGCGGTTGTCGCAGCACGAAGCGCACGCCGCGAGCCTTGCGGGCATCGTCGTGACGGGACTGGGTGGCGCGCTGACGTACTGGGCAGGGGGCGCGGTAAGCCTGAACGTTGCGCTGGTGCTTGCCTCGGTCGCGGTTGTCGCGACGTACGCCGCCGCACGTTACGCGACACGCATCCCGGCGCTGCGACTGCGCGCGTTCTTCGGCGGCTTCCTCGTTTTCGCTGCCGTCCTGCTGCTGCTGAAGGACGAGCTGCTCGTGCTGCGCGCACCGCAGGGCTCCTGGACAACCGTCTTTCTCATCGGCATGGGCGTACTGGTCGGCGTGACGTCGGGCGTGCTCGGTGTCGGCGGCGGCGCGCTCATGGTACCGCTGCTCGTCATCGGTCTCGGCATGACGCAGCATATCGCACAGGGAACGTCCCTTGCTGCGATGGTGCCGAGCGGTGTCAGCGGCACGATCGCGCACATGCGCACGGGCAGCCTGCGCACCGACGCGGTGTGCGGGCTCGTGCCCGGCATTGCACTCGGTTCCTGGACGGGCGGCAGCCTGGCACTGGGCATGGCGTCCGACACACTGCAAATCATCTTCTCCGTGGTTCTCGTGTTACTGGGTTTCGAATACATCCGTGGCTATCACCGCGCGGGCAGGATGCCGCGGCCATGACGGCAATCACGCTCGCGCTGCTCGTCGGCGGCGCCGCGCTCCTCATCGTCGGTGCCGAGCTGCTCGTGCGCGGCGCCGGCCGGCTTGCGCGCATGCTCGGCATCACGCCGCTCATCATCGGCCTGACCGTCGTCGCGTTCGGCACGAGCTCGCCCGAGCTCGCGGTGTCGGTGAACGCTGCGTTCAGGGGCCAGGCGGACATCACGGTCGGCAACGTCATCGGCAGCAACATCTTCAACATCCTGGTGGTGCTCGGACTGTCCGCGACGGTCGCACCGCTGATGGTTGCGCAGCAGCTCGTGCGCGTGGATGTGCCGCTCATGATCGGCGCGTCCGTGCTGATGCTGGTGCTCGCACTCGACGGCCACCTCGGGCGCGGCGACGGCGTGATTCTCTTCGGCGGACTGATCGCATACCTGTGGCTGCTCGTGCAGCAGGGGAAACGGGAGTCGGCAGCAGTGAAGGAGGAGTACGAACGGCAGATCGCTCTCGGCGTGGAGACGCGCAGCAGCACGCCGCGCAACCTGCTGCTCGTCGCTGCGGGCCTGGCGATGCTGGTGCTGGGATCCAACTGGCTGGTGGATGCTGCCGTCGCGATTGCTGCGGCGCTCGGTGTCAGCCCGCTGGTCATCGGCCTCACGATCGTCGCCGGCGGCACGTCACTGCCCGAAGTTGCGACGTCCGTGATCGCGACGATCCGCGGCGAGCGCGACATTGCGGTCGGCAACGCGATCGGCAGCAGCATCTTCAACCTGCTGGGCGTGCTCGGTCTCACCCTGCTCATCGTGCCGGGCGGCATCGCGGTGGCACCGGCCGCCATCAACTTCGACATCCCGTTCATGATCGCGGTCGCCATCGCGTGCCTGCCGATCTTCGTTCACGGCCATGCACTGCTGCGCTTCGAGGGCGTGATCTTCCTGCTGTACTATGTCGCGTATACCACGTACGTGATCCTGAAGGCGTCCGAGCACGATGCACTGGACGAGTTCAGCATGGTCATGCGCTTCTTCGTGGTGCCGCTCACGCTCCTGACCCTGGTCATCATAACGGTGCGCGTGGTGCGCCAGGTGCGGCGTGAACGACAGCGCGCGGCGTAGGCGGGATACGAAACGGCCGGGTGGATCACCCGGCCGTTCGTCCATGGATCGGGGCGTCCCGCTCGCGCGCACGGATCGCGCGGCAGCGGGACGGTGCAGCCCTACTTCTTCTTCGGCTGCTCGCCCGCGCTCCGTGCAACGTCCACGCGAATGCGACGGGGCTTCGCCTCCTCGCGCTTCGGCATCTCGATGCGCAGGACGCCGTCGTTGAACGTAGCGTGGATGTTCTCGAGGTCGACCGCGCGTGCCAGCGTGAAGCTCCGCTCGAAACGGCCGTAGCGGCGCTCGACGATGTGCCAGTTCTCTTCCTTCTTCTCCTGGTCGGCACGCTTCTCGCCCGTGATCGTCAGCATGCCGTTCTCGACACTGATGTCGACATCCTCGGCACGAACGCCAGGCAGCTCCGCCTCGACGATCACCTGCTCGTCGTTCTCGCGGACATTGATCGCCGGCGCCCAGATCACGTTCTCACCCGAGGTGCGTGGCCAGTTGACGGCGTCGAACAGTTCCTGCATCTCGCGGCGGAGGTTGAACGTGTCCGGTACCGAACCCCAGCCATTGGTACGACGTGCGGTTGGCAACATGGTTCCTCCTCTTCCGAATGAATACGGTGTCGCGCGCGGCGTGTGTGCAGCCGCGCGGTACGTTGAAATCGCTGCAGTCCCCGTGCCGGGGAACTTTGCCAACCAGGCATCCGCAACTGCCACTGGTGCAGCCGCAACCCGCGGGCGCCGCGCAGTTCTGACAGGAGGTTCACGCATGGTCCGATATCGTCCGATGTTGCCGCTCCTGGCGCTGGTATTCGCCGCGGCGTGTGCGCCCGGTGACGACGCTGCGGAGACGGACACGGCGGCCCGCACCGCCGAGGTCGCGCCGCCGCAGGACGCGCCGGTCGCGGTAAGCGACACACCGGAGGATTCCGTCATCTTCGAGCAGACGATTGCGTGGGCGCGCGAGAGCCGGGCGGACACGCTGCCGATCGGTGAGCTGACCGCCGCGATCGCACAGCGATTCGTCGGCGCGCCATACACGCCCGGCCTGCTCGAGGTACCGCAGACGGAACAGCTCGTCGTCAACCTGCGCGAGTTCGACTGTGTCACCTACGTCGAACAGATGCTGGCGATCGCGCGCGCGGTGGCGGCGGACGAACCGACGTACGCGCGCTTCAGGGACGAGCTGCGCCGTATTCGTTACCGCGCCGGCCAGCTGGCCGGGTATCCGAGCCGGCTCCACTACTTCAGCGAATGGATCAGCGACAACGACGCGAAGGGCGTGGTGACCAACATCACGCAGCAGCTCGGCGGCGTGCGCGATACGACCGGCATCGATTTCATGTCGCAGCACATCCCGTCATACCGCCAGCTTGCCGACTCCGTGAACCTGGCTGCCATCCGGGACAAGGAAGCGGAGCTGTCGTCGTTTCCGCGCTATGCCATTGCGGAGGACCGGATCGCGAGCATTGCGGACGGCATCCAGACGGGTGACGTGATCGCTGCGACGAGCACGCTGCCGGGGCTCGACATCGCGCATACCGGCTTCGCGATCCGGATCGACGGCCGGCTGCACCTGATGCATGCGCCGCTGGTGGGCAGTGTGGTCGAGATCAGTGAGCGTCCGCTGGCCGATCGTATCCTGACGATCCAGGCGCAGGACGGCATCATGGTGGCGCGGCCGCTGTCGCCGGCTGGGGAGCGCTAGCGACGGGCGGAACATCCGCGGCCGGGCGCGGGCCGTGGGTGCGCCTGCCGGGGGCGAGTCAGGCTGATTCCGGCGGCTTGCCGGGCACGTCGACCACGGCGGTCCGGCGGCAGCCGGTGCAGAGCACCCAGGTCCGACGCCGCACGTAGGGCACGCCGCGCGCGGGTCGCACCTCGGACGTGGTGAGCGGCGCATGGCAGGCGGGGCAGGCGATCGCGACGCCCTTCACGATCGATTCGGCGATGCGGCGGCGCTGCGCCGCGTCGAATGCGCCGCCGGCCGCAGGTCCTTTCTCCATCCCCTCAACGTAGGCCCTCGTGATGGCGTCGGGTACACGGTCATCGTCGAGCAGCCAGTGGACGCGCCGGGTCCAGCGCCGGGTCGCGCGCTGTGCGCCGTCGGCGAGTGCGAAACCGGCGAGGTACGCGGCGACGCGTGCGGCGTGGTGGGGCCTGCGCTGCAGGCGCGCGACTTCGTACGCCCAGCGCAGCAGCGTATACGCGCCGCCAGTGTGCCCGGCGGCGCGTGCGGCCAGTCCGGCATCGACGAGTGCACGATGCAGGGCTGCGGGCGTGGCGGGGCGCCGGCGCACGAGTCGGCGCAGCGGGCGAGCCTCGTCGGACGGTGCGGCATCCAGGTAGGTGCGTGCGGCGCGCCGCGCGTTGCGGATCGAGCGCGGCCGGCCCGCGGCCATTTCGACCATGCAGCGCAGTGCAACGTGTCGCGCGAGCACGGTGATCGTGTCATCCGCCGGTGCGTGCTCGAGGTCGCGCAGCGCGAGCTCACCCGGATAGGCCTCGACTTCCGTGTCCCACAGCTCCTTCGTCCGACGCCCCCAGTGCAGCGGCTGCTCCTCGTGCCGCACGTCATCCGCACGCGTGTCATCCGTCATGGTGCCCTCCAGTCGGCAGGATGGACAAAGATGAACCGGTCGTCCGGATCCGCCCATGGCTGGATCGGCCAATCCGTGCATGCGATGACGGCGGTGCGGCGAACCGGGACGCCGGGTGGGAAACGCAGGCGACTTTTCCGCACGCCTGGCCGCCCGACTGGCCGCTTCGGCCCGGAGCCGTAGGTTTCGCGCACATGGTCGATTCAACGGGAGGCCGGCCGCAGGGATGAGGAAGTCCGAAGGTGTGCTGTTCGCGGCCGTGCTGATCGACATGCTCGGTTTCGGCATCGTGATGCCGGTGCTGCCGTTCTATGCGACGGAGATGCAGGCGACGCCGCTCGAGGTGACGCTGATCATCGCGTCGTTCAGTGCTACGCAGCTTGCGGCGGCGCCGCTGTGGGGCCGCGTGTCGGATCGGCGCGGTCGCCGTCCACTGATCATTGCCGGCCTGTTCGCGTCGGCGGTGTCGTACCTGATCTTCGGACTGGCGGAGTCGGTGGCGGTGCTGCTGCTCTCGCGGATGGCGGCAGGCGCGGCCGGCGGCACGGTGTCCGTGGCGCAGGCGTACGTGGCGGACACCACTGCGGCAGAGGACCGCGCGCGCGGGCTCGGCCTGCTGGGCGCGGCATCCGGCCTGGGGGTGATGCTGGGCCCGGCGCTGGGCGGCTTCGTGAGCGACTGGGGCGGCTATTCAGCGCCCGGCTTCGTGGCAGCCGGGCTGTGCACGGCGAACGCGTTCGCGGCAATGGTACTGCTGCCGGAGCCGCGCGTGCGACGCGACGACAGCGGACACGAGACCGCGACGCTGCGCGGCTGGATCCGGACGATGACACGGATGCCGTTGCGGCTGCTGCTCTCGGTATACTTTCTCGGTATTGCGTCGTTCACCGGGCTGACATCGCTGCTGGCGCTGTACGCGGACGCGCGCTTCGGGCTGGACGCGCGCGACGTCGGGCTGCTGTTCACGTTGTCCGGTGCGACGACCGTGGTCGTGCGCGGCGTGCTGCTCGGCCGCCTGGTGCGCCGCTTCGGCGAGCCGTTCACGGTCCGCCTGGGCGTGGTCGGCCTGATGATCGCGCTGCTCGCGATGGCGCTGATCCCGCATGCGGCGTGGCTCTGGGCGGTCGCGCCCATGTATGCGTTCGGTGCCGGCACGCTCTTTCCCGCCCTGGCGAGCCTGGTCTCGCGTGCGGCGGACGAGCATTCGCAGGGCTCGATCCTGGGCGGCAGCCAGGTCGTGGGTGGCAGCGGCCGTGTAGTCGGCCCGCTCTGGGGCGGATTCCTGTTCCAGCAGGTCGGAATCCGGAGCCCGTTCATCTTCGGCGCGCTCATGACGGCCGCCGCACTGGTCCTGGCCGCGAGGATCCCGCGCCCACTTGCGAGGAACAGGGCGCAGGCCTAAAGTCCGCGCGCCCGCGAAAGTCCCTTGCGGAGGTCGAAATGGAGTTCGTTCCCGGGTTCATGGTCTGGATCGCGTTCGGTCTGGTTGCACCGTTCCTCGTTCGCACGCTGTATCGTGCGGAGGGCACGACGGGCTTCCTGACGTTTACGTTCGGTATGTTCGGTGCTTTCATCGGCGGGATGCTCGGCACGTCGCCGTACATCTTCCACGACCCGAATCCACTGCGTATCGGTGGCATGCTGGGCGCGCTGATCGGTGCATCGTTCTTTTCGTTCCTCTACCATTTCATGGCGCGGCACGCAGTCTGACGCAGCAGTCCGGTCCGCAGGAACCACGCAGCGCAGCACCACCGTCCTCGTTTCACGCGGACGACGACGGCTGGGACCGCGCCGGCTGCTTCTGGTCGGTGCTTCGCTTCTCCATCGGCTCACTGATCCTGTGGGTTCTCATGGCACTGCTGATCATTGCCGTGGGACTGTTGTCGCTCGTCCTTTTCCGCTGAGCTGACCATGCGCGCAGTCGTGATCGAACGGCCGGGCGGGCCGGACGTTCTCGCATTGCAGCACGTCCCGACACCGGAGCCGCAGCGGCACGAGCTGCTCGTGCGCGTGCACGCGACGGCGCTCAATCGTGCGGACCTGCTGCAGCGGCGCGGAAGCTACCCGTCGCCCGAAGGCGCACCCGCCAGCATTCCCGGCCTCGAATTCGCCGGCATCGTCGAGGCCGTCGGTGACCGGGTCGAGGGCTGGGCGCCGGGCGATCGCGTCATGGGACTCGTGGGCGGCGGCGGGTATGCCGAGTACGTGACGCTCCCGGCGTCGCATGCACTGCGCGTTCCGGACGTGCTCTCGCTCGAGCAGGCGGCCGCGGTCCCGGAAGCGTATCTCACCGCACACGACGCACTCTTCACACAGGCACACGCACAGGCGCCGGAACGGGTGCTCGTGCACGCGATCGCGAGTGGTGTCGGTGTTGCGACCCTGCAGCTGTGCAATGCGTTCGGACTCCGCGTGATCGGGACGTCGCGCTCGGAGTGGAAGCTCGAGCGCATGCGCGCGCTGGGTCTCGAGCACGCGATCGATGCCACGCGCGGCGACGTCGCCGACATGGTCCGCGCCGCCACGCATGGTGAAGGTGTCGATGTCGTGGTCGATCTCGTGGGCGGTGCGTATCTCGGTGCGAACGTCTCGGTGCTGCGGCCACGCGGGCGCCTCGTCGTGGTCGGGCTGGTGGCGGGACGCACGGCCGAGCTGGACATGGGCATGGTGCTGTCCAGGCGGCTGCACATCGTGGGGACGGCGATGCGGTCGCGCAGCGTGGAGGAGAAGGCGGCGGTCACTCGCTTCTTCGTGGAGCATGCGCTGGGGTTGTTCGAGCGCGGCGTGCTCGTGCCGGTGATCGACCGCGTCGTGCCGATGGCGGAGGTTGCGGAGGCGCACGCGCGGATGGAGCGGAACGAGAACGTGGGGAAGATCGTGATGGTGTGGCAGGGGTGAGTCGGAACCAGCGCCCCCCTCCGCAACGGGGGGCGTCCGCGTCAGCGGAGCAGGCTCGTGTTCATGCCCTGTTGTTCGGCGTAACGCATCACGCCTCTGAGGCCGCCGCGGAAGGAGTAGGCGTCATAGCCGGCGCGCTGCATCTTCTCGGCGAGGTAGGCGGTCTGGATGCCGTGGGCGCAGTAGAGCACGTAGGTGCGGTCCCTGTCGAGGCGGCGGAAGTCGCGCAGGAGCTCCCACTCGTCGCGCTGCTCGGCGCCGCGGAGGTGCCAGGTCTGGTACTGTGACTGCGGGCGGCAGTCGATGACGACGGCGTTCTCGGGAATCGCCTCCGTGAAGAGATAGGACGCGACGAGGTCGGATGCGGAGATGCTGCGCGGCTCGATGATGCGGCGTGCCGCGATCGCGCGGTCGAGCACGCTCGTGTCGAGCTTTTCGTCCTCGGCGTCCACGCGCTCGACGCTTGCCGCCGTGACGGGCTTTCCCGGTGCGATCGCGCAGTACTCCTTCACCTGTTCGGAGAGTGCCGCGGTGCCGATCGCGCGCGCGCGCTCGATGATCTCGCCCTTGTCGAAGCCGATCAGCGGGCGGAATACGGGCAGGTCGGCGGCCGGCTCGAGCGCGCGCAGGTTCGTCAGTGTCTGTGACGACACCTGCCCGACCGCCTCGCCCGTGATGATCGCCTGTGCGTTCAGGTCGGCGCCGACGCGTGAGGCGGCGCGGTACATCAGCCGCTTCAGGATGAGCTGCCAGTAGCTCGGGCGCGTCCTCTCGCGCAGGTCGTTCACGACGTCGGCGAAATCGATCACGTGCAGACGCGGCTGCGTGCCGTAGCTCCACTCGTCGGAGAGCAGCTTGGCGACCTGGACGACGGCGCGCTCGTATGCGTCGCCGCCGAGGTTGCAGAAGACGTAGTCGAGTGCGACACCGCGCTTCAGCATCAGCCAGGAGGACACCGCGGAGTCGTAACCGCCGGACAGCAATGCGACGGCGTTTCCCTCGACGCCCAGCGGCAGTCCGCCCGGTCCGTCCACGCGGTCGCTGAAGAGATACGCCTGCTCGTCCCGCACGTCGATCGAGACGGTGATCTCCGGATCATCCAGTCGCACGCCCGCAGCGTTCGGCCGCAGCGCGGCCCCGAGCTGCACCTCGACGTCCTTCGACGAAAAGTCGTGCATGCCGGCGCGATTCGCGCGGACCGCGTAGTGCTTACCGGCGACGCGATCCGTGAACAGCTCCGTTCCCGCACGCACGATCTCATCGAGCTGCGCGGGCACAGCGCGCTCGATGATCGAAAGCGAGCTGATGCCGAAGACCCGGCCGAGCGGCAGCAGTGCCGCAGGCGACGACGCGCGTACGTAGATGCGGCCCCACGCCGGTTCGACGCTGCCGTCGATGCCGGCGCTGCGCAGTGCGTCGCGCATGTTGCGGCCGAGCTGGCGGATGAACGCGCTGCGCGTGCGGCGCGACTTGATCGTCACCTCCGAGGCGAGGCGAACGAGGATGAGCGTCTGCTGGCTGGTCATGGGGGGGAAGGTAGTCGTGCGCGCGGTGCATAGGAACGGCGGGCCCGGGTCCGGGCCATTACGCGCCTAATCCACGTCCTTCGATATCCGCCAACCGTAGCGCGCGAGATCGATCCTGCCTGCGCGGTCGAACTCGATGCGTTCCTCGTCGAGCAGTGCCCGCTGCAGGCGGTCGCGGTGGATGCTGCCGCCGGGACTGATGGCGCCGCGCCCGTTGACGACGCGCCACCACGGGATCTGGACGTCATCGGGTAGTGCCCGCAGTGCGCTGCCGACGGCGCGTGCAGCGCGCGGCTTTCCGACGAGTGCTGCGACCGCGGAGTAGCTGGTCACGCGGCCGCGCGGTATGCGGCGGACCGCGCGCACGACCGCGCGCGAGAAATCGGACAGGCCGGACGTCGTGTCACTGGCGTCCTTGCGGCTGCCGCCCTTCCTCCGCCTGCCGACCGCCGTCATGCCACGCTCACCGCGGTCACGCAGAGGATCTTCGGCAGGTAGCCGAACAACGCGTGCCACGTTTCGCCGCCGTCACTGCTGCCGAACAGCTGACCATTCGACGTGCCGAAGTAGACGCCGATCGGGTCGAGTGTGTCGTTCGACATCGCGTCGCGCAGGATCGAGACGAATGCGTGCTGCTGCGGCAATCCGTGTGTGAGTGCGCGCCAGGTCGCGCCCGCGTCGTCGGTCCGGTACACGCGCAGCTTTCCGTCCACGGTCGCGCGCATGTGACTCGACTCTTCCGGGATCGTGAACAGCACGTCGGGATTGCGTGGATCCGTGGCGAGTGCGTAGCCGAAGTCGCTCGGCAGGCCTGCCGTGATCTCGGTCCATGACTCGCCGCGATCGTCCGATCGATACACGCCGCAGTGGTTCTGCTGGTAGAGCCGGTCCGGCTTTCCGGGATGCACGATCAGCTTGTGCACGCACTGTCCGTATGCGGGATAGCGCTCGGGCAGGAAGTCGGCGCGCGTGCCCGCGTTCTTCGGTTGCCATGTGGCGCCGCCGTCGTCGCTGCGATAGACGCCGCCGGCCGACAGCGCGCAGTAGATGCGTTGCGGCTCGCGCGGATCGACCTGGATCGCGTGCAGTGCCAGCGCGCCGCCCGCCGGCTGCCAGGACACGTTCGACGCGTGCGTGTTCAGGGAGTCGATGCCGTGCCACGTAGCGCCCGCGTCGTCGCTGACGAAGAGGCCGGCGGGCTCGATGCCGGCATAGAGGCGGTCCGGCACGTCTGCGGGCCCGGGCGCGAGAAACCAGATCGCCGCGAGTGCGCGGCCGTCCGTGTAGTGAGGCGCCTCCTCGAGCAGGTGCCACGTCGCGCCGAGGTCGTCGCTGCGATGGATGTGCGCGCCCCAGACCGTGTGCGCGCTCGCGGCCCAGAGTGCACCGGTGCGCGGGTCGCGGATCGCGTGATAGATCTCGCGGCCCTCGAGCAGCGGTGCCGAGAGCGTCCAGGTGCGCCGGTCGTGCGAGTGAGCGATGAAGAGACCGCGTCGTGTGCCGATCAGGAGGAGCGTCTGCATTCCGTCCGGCGGTGCTGGTGCGCAGGTGCTGGGTGTGTCCGGAAGCAGCGTCCGCATCCGGCGCGACGCTGCTGGTGCGTGAGCGGGTGACGTCTGTGATAGTGTGTGTACATGCGAGCGCGACGTGCGCGCCTCAAGCCTGTCCCACCCGGTCGAGTGCCATCCCCAGGGTCGCGGCGAGGAGTCCCGCATCGGCGCGGCCGGCGCGGTCCACGACTTCGTCCACGCTGTCTGTGATCGTGCGCGTCACGGCATCGAACACCGCGTCCGCAGTCGGCGACGCGTCGCGTTCCATCAGGTAGCTGAACGTGCGGGCCATGCCGCAGTTGGACAGGATGTCGGGGAGTACGGCAAAGCGATGGTCGGCGGAGCGTGCGACGCGGATCGCGCCGAGCTTTGCCTCGCGGAACGGCTGGTTCGCGCCGCCCGCGATCGCGCGCACGCCGGCGCGCTCGAGCCGGTCGAGCAGCGGTGGTGTCAGCGACTCGGAGATCGCGGCGCACACGAACACGTCGGCCGGCGTATCGTGGAAGCCGGTGCATGTCGCGTTCGCTTCGCAGCGCGCGTCGTCTGCCGGCAGCAGCTTCTGCTCGCGTGCCTCGAACAGCGACGCGAATGCCGCCGCATCGAGCCCGCGTGCATCGGTCAGTGTGCGCTGCGCATCGCGGATCCCGACGATCCGTGCGCCCGCGCGCGTCAGGTAGAGTCCGCACGCGGCACCGACGTTGCCGAACCCCTCGAGCACGACGCGCACGCCGTCGAGCGATGCGCCCTGTGCCTCGCGCCAGCGCCGGATCGCCGTCGCGACGCCGTAGCCCGTGATCAGGTCGGCCACGCTCAATGTGCGTCCGCCATCGCCCGGGACGTCCGCAACGGCGGCGGACACACCGCGCTCGAGTCGTTCGTGGATGCGCGCGTACTCGGTATCGTCCGGCCGCATGTGTCCGCGCACGACGCCGTCCTGCGGATGGCCGAGGCCGGCGCGGCGGAACGCGGGGATGACGTCGAGCACCTCGTCCACGTTGAGGTCGCCGCCGGTGCCGTAACGCTCGCGCAGTACCGGCGCGATCGCGCGGTACCAGCGTTCGAGCACGTCGGCCTTGCGCGGGTCGTTCGGGTCGAAATCGAGGCCGCTCTTCGCGCCACCGATGGGCGGTCCCGAGATCGAGAACTTGAGCTCCATCGCCTTCGCGAGGTATGTCACCTCGCGTGCGGTCACGCCCGCACGCATGCGCGTACCGCCACCCGCGGCACCACCGCGCAGCGAGTTGAACACGAGCCACGCGCGTGCGCCGGTCTCGCGATCGTTCCATGTCAGGGTGAGTTCGGGCGGGATACGCAGCCACGCGGCGTAGCGCTTCCAGGGCGGTAGTGTACGGGCGACGACGGGTGGCGTCGTCGCCCGCGTATACGCGCCGTCCGCACCACGCGGCGTGAGTGCGCTGCTCAAGCGGGCCGCCTCACCGCTTCGACGAACACGTCCATCACGCCGCCGCAGACGGCCTGGCTCCACGTGTCGATCGCATCGAGCAGCTCCACGCGCACGAGCCGCGGCTCGCCGTCCTCGACCACGGATCGTGCAACCGCGATCACGTCCGCCTCGCCGCAGCCGCCGCCGATCGTGCCGACGAGGCCCTGCTCCGGATCGATCAGCATCCTGCTGCCCGCATGGCGCGGCACGGACCCCTTCGTACTGACCACAGTCGCGAGGGCGACACAGCGACCCTCGCGTGCCGCGCGCAGTGCGGCTTCATATACCTTCACATCAGGCATGTGCTTCTCCGGAAGGTGCTTCCTCGGCCGCCAGCAGCCGCTCGACCACGCGCTCGCGCGCGGCGAGTGTCGGGACGTGCGCGGCGCCGCGCCGCGTTGCGATCAGCTCCGCTGCAATGCTGACCGCAATCTCCGCCGGCGTCTCCGCATTGATGTCCAGGCCGATCGGTGCGTGCAGCGTTGCCAGCTGCGCGCGCGGAACGCCCGCCTCGACGAGTGCCTCGAACGCGGCGCGGATACGACGGCGACTGCCGATCATCCCGATATAGCAAGGTCGCAGCGGCCGCGCCAGCAGCAGGCGCAAACAGTCGAAGTCCCAGCGGTGCCCGCGCGTGACGAGCGCGACGTACGTGCGATCATCGATCTGCACGCCGGCGAACGGGTCGCTCGAGAAATCTGCGCGCCGCACCGTGATCTCGGGCGAGAACCGCTCTTCCGTCGCGAACTCCTCGCGGTCGTCGAGCACGAGCACCCGGAACCCCAGCTCCACACCGATCATCGCGAGCGGCACGGAGATGTGCCCCGCACCGACGACGATCAGCCGCTCCGGTGCGCGGTGCGCTTCGAAGAACAGCTGCGCCTCACCGCTCGCGGCGCTGACCGGCTCGTATGCGACACCGCCGCGCGCGAGCAGCGCTGCGGCCAGCTCTGCGGCGCGCGCATCGAGCGTGGCGTCGCCGAGCGTGCCGCTGACATTGCCGTCCGCGTCGAGCAGGAGCCGCTCACCGGGACTGCCCGCACCACCGACATTCGTGACGACGACCACGGCCGGGCCGCCGTCGAGCGCGCGGGCGATCGCCTCGAGCGCGTCCGTGATCGGCAGTGGCACCTTCATGCGGTTTCCCGGTCCGGTGCACGCGCGGGCGCGCTGTCGCCGATCAGGCGGCCGTACTCCTCGGGCGTGTCGATGTCGACCAGTATGCCCGGATCCGTGACCGACACGAGCTCGACATCGTGACCGTGCGCGATGATGATGCCGCTCAGGCCTTCCGGATGCTCGGACTCCAGGACGGTGTCGTAGAAGGGACGTCGCAGAATTACGGGGTGGCCGCCCACGCCGTTGTACATCGGCAGTACGACCGGGAGCGTGGTGCGCTTCGCGGCCGCCGCCAGCAACTGCACTGTCGCCGGTGAGACGAGCGGGCAGTCAACGGGCAGGACGGCGGCCGCGGTCGAGTCGTCAGGCAGCGCACGCAGTCCGAGACGCACGGACTCGATCTGCTCGGACGCAGGGTCGGCATTGCGAACCAGGACAGCGCCCGTCGACGCGATCGCATCGTGCAGCGCGGGAATCTCCGCGGCAACGACGTAGATGCGCCTGCAGCCGCCTGCCCGCAGCACGCGCACGGTCCGCTCGATGAAGCGCTCACCCTCGACCTCGAGCAGCGCTTTCGGCTGTCCCATCCGTCTCGCCGCTCCCGCGGCGAGGACCAGGCCGTCAGGGGCGGTCCTGGCGTTCAGCAACGTCATCGCGCTCTCCCTGGGCACGGCTTCGTGCCGTGCATCATCGTAGCCCGCTCCGGCGGACTCTACAACGTGGTGCAACGCCCGCGCCGCGGCGCCGGTGACAGCATCCGGGCCCGCGTTTGCCCTGTCCGAGCGCGGCAGGTTACGTTTCAGGCCGGTACTTCATGCGCGAAATCATCGAACTCGACGTCAACGGCGAGCGCCGCGAGGCCGCCGTCCCGACCCACTACACTCTGCTCGAAGCCCTCCGCTACGTGTTCGGCATGACCGGATCGAAGCAGGGCTGCGACAAGGGCGACTGCGGGGCCTGCACCGTGCTGCTCGATGGCCAGCCGGTGCTCTCCTGCATCACCCCTGTCTTCGAGGCAGTCGGCCGCAGGGTGCTGACCGTCGAGGGGCTGGCCGGCGCGGGCCACCTGAACCCGCTGCAGGACGCCTTCGAGGTGACCGGCGGTGCGCAGTGCGGCTTCTGCACCCCCGGCGTGCTCATGAGTGCCTGGGCGCTGCTCGAGCAGAACGACGCGCCGACGCGCCAGGAAATCCGCGACGCACTGGCCGGCAACCTCTGCCGCTGTACCGGCTATACCAAGATCTACGAAGCCGTCGAGATCGCGGCCGAGCGCCTCCGCGCCCGGTCGGCCGATCGTCCGGCCGACGGGTCTGCTGATCGTCCGGCCTCCCGGTCTGATGATCGTCCGGCCGACGGGCTCCGCCGTTCCTTGCAGGATAAAGCTTGATATTCCGGACGTTCCACGAGCATCGTTGCCAGGGCTGATCGGAACAGGTGGACCTCCGCCCGTGATCCCATCGCCAACCGCGTCCCGATAGACGTATAGAGGGCGTTCGATTCAACAAATACCCCGGAGAAACAGATATGCGACGTGTGGTGATCACCGCGCTGGCGGTGGCCGTGATGCTGGTTCCTGCCGCGGCGGAAGCGCAGCTCGGCGGACTCGGCAGGAAACTGAAGGACAGGGCGCAGCAGAAGGTCGAGGATCGTGTCGAGCAGCGTGCGGAGCAGGCGATGAATCGCGCGCTCGATTCCGTTGAATGTGCAGCGACCGACCAGCGCTGCATCGACAGTGCTGCGGCCGAGGGCAGGCAGCCCGTCGATGCGCAGGGCAACACGCTGTCCACGGCGAAGCCGGGGCAGGGTGCGTGGACGAACTATGACTTCAAGCCCGGCGAGCGCATCCTCTATGCGGATGACTTCCGTGGCGACAATGTCGGTGACTTCCCGCGTCGCATGGAGTTCCGCTCCGGCCAGATCGAGATCGTCGAGTGGAACGGCGGCCGCTGGCTGAGCAGTGGCAACAAGGGCGAGTTCGTGATTCCGCTGCCGGAGGTATTGCCGGAGCGTTTCACCATCGAGTTCGACCTGATCGGTTCCGGCAACGGCATGAACCTGGCTTTCCACGGTGGCGACAGTCCGGGCGACGAGCCGCGCTTCGACATCAACTCCCACAGCGGCTGGCTGCGCGCGACCCCCGTGCGCGGCGAGGGTGAGCTGGGCCTGGACACGCGCGAGCGGCAGGCGCACATCGCGATCGCGGTCGATGGCCAGCACGTGAAGATGTACTCCAACGAGAAGCGCGTCTTCAACGTGCCGAACGCGAACATGGGCCGCTCGAACAGGATCATGTTCAAGTTGAACGGCTGGTCGGCCGAGGACCCCCGCATGATCGCGAACGTACGGATCGCAGCGGGCGGCAACGAGCTGTACAGCGCGATCGAGGCGGAGGGTCGTGTCGCGACGCAGGGCATCCTGTTCGACACCGGCTCGGATCGCATCCGTCCCGAGTCCACGCCCACGCTGAAGGAGATCGGCGACATGCTGAAGACGCACGGCGATCTGAAGCTGCTGATCGAGGGTCACACCGACAACGTCGGTGCGGCGGACATGAACCAGGCGCTGAGCGAGAAGCGGGCTGCGGCAGTGCGCCAGTACCTGATCGACAACCACGGCATCGATGCTGCGCGCCTGACGTCGCAGGGCTTCGGCGCGAGCACGCCCGCCGCGTCGAATGACACGGTCGAGGGCCGCCAGCAGAACCGCCGCGTGGAGCTGGTCAAGCAGTAGGAGGAAAGGCAGGTCAATGAGACCGGAGGATCTTCGCGGACGGCAGGCGGCGAACGCACTCGATGAAGCCGGGCTGCGCGCGCTGCTGGAGGAGCGGCGTGCGCGTGCCGCAGACGACGCCCTGTCGGGTGCATCCGGCGCCGCGCAGCAGGCCGGCGCCGGCATCATCGGCACGCGCATGCGCAAGGTCGATGGAGCAGGCAAGGTCACGGGCACGGCGGTCTACACCGACGACATCGCGCTGCCCGGCATGCTGCACGCGAAGATCCTCCGCTCACCGCACCCGCACGCGCGCATCTTCTCGATCGACACGAGCGCTGCCGAGGCGATGCCCGGCGTGCGCGCCGTCGTCACCGGTGCCGAGATGCCGACGCCGTACGGCATCATCCCGTGGACCCGCGACGAGAGCGCGCTCTGCGTCGATCGCGTGCGCTACATCGGCGACGGTGTCGCCGCGGTCGCGGCCGTCAACGAAGAGACCGCGAACGCCGCACTCCGCAGGATCCGCGTCGAGTACGAACTGCTGGAAGCGATCCTCGAGCCCGAGGACGCGCTCAAGCCGGGCGCGCCGCAGATCCACGAGCCCGGCAAGCCAGGCCACAACGGCAACATCACGAAGATGGTGAAGCTCGCGTTCGGCGACGTCGATGCCGCACTCGCCGCGAGCGACGTCGTGATCGAGGGCGACTATTTCTTCGAGGGCACCACGCACACGCCGATCGAGCCGCACTGCGCGATCGGCTGGTACGACGCGACCGGCAAGCTCACGGTATGGAGCGCGACGCAGGTGCCGCACTACCTGCAGCGCGAGCTCGCACGCGTGCTCGACCTCGATGTCGCGCGCATCCGCGTGGTGCAGCCGGCGGTCGGCGGCGCATTCGGTGGCAAGAGCGAGCCGTTCGACCTCGAGTTCGTCGTCGCCAAGCTGAGCATGAAGACCGGCAAGCCCGTCAAGCTGCTCTACACGCGCGAAGAAGTCTTCTATGCGCACCGCGGCCGCCATCCCATGAAGATGCACTACCAGCTCGGCGGCTCGAAGGACGGCAGGATCGAAGCCGTGGACGGCAGGCTGCTGCTGGACGGCGGCGCGTACGCGTCGTTCGGTCTCGTGACCGCGTACTACGCAGGCCAGCTGCTCACCGCGCCGTACACGTTCGGCACGTACCGCTTCGATGCGGCGCGCGTCTACACCAACAAGCCCGCGTGCGGCCCCAAGCGCGGCCATGGCAGCGTGCAGCCGCGCTTCGCGTTCGAGGTCCAGCTCGACAAGTTCGCCGAAGCCATCCGCATGGACCCGATCGAGCTGCGCCGCAAGAACTTCATCGGCGAGCACACGCGCACGATCAACGAGCTGCGGGTAACGTCCAACGGCTTCCTGCAGTGTCTCGAATCGGTCGAGCGCGCGAGCGACTGGCGCGCGAAGCACCGGCGCATGCCGTACGGCAGAGGCGTCGGCGTCGCGGGCTCGTGCTACATCAGCGGCACCAACTATCCGATCTACCCGAACGACATGCCGCAGGCCGCAGTCCAGATGCAGATCGAGCGCAGCGGCCGCGTCACCGTGCTGACCGGTGCGAGCGAGATCGGCCAGGGCAGCAACTCGATGGTCGCCTACATCGCTGCCGAGGAACTGGGCGTCCCGCTCGAGTACGTGCGCGTCTACGCGACCGATTCCGACCTCACGCCCGTCGATCTCGGTGCATACAGCTCGCGCGAGACGTTCATGGTCGGCAATGCCGCGTTGCACGCGGCGCAGCGGCTGCGCAAGCTCGTCGTGGACGCGGTGGCCGACGCGTGGGGCGTCGATGCGCGCAGCGTGCTGCTTGCAGGCGGCTGGGCGATCGACATGAGCGCGGATGCCGAGAGCGACGCTTCGCGTGCGGGCATGCCAGGAGCGTCCGGCGGCTCGCGCAACGGCGGCGGTGACGGCGCGCACGGCGCGCACGGGTCGCACGGGTCGCACGGGTCGCACGGGTCGCACGGCGCGCACGGGTCGCACGGGTCGCACGGGTCGCACGACGCACCGCGTCGCATGCCGATCTCCGAAGCGTTCAACCTGGCCGAGGCAAAGCACGGCACACTGGGCACCGTCGGGCATTACAACACGCCCAAGGACGTGCACGGCAGCTATCGCGGCGGGACGATCGGCGCGTCGCCCGCGTACTCGTTCACCGCGCACGTAGCCGAAGTCGACGTCGATCCCGAGACCGGCATCGTAACCGTCGAACGCATCTGGATCGCGCACGACTGCGGCCGCTCCCTCAACCCCGTACTCGTCGAAGGCCAGATCGAGGGGTCGGCGTACATGGGCTATGCGGAAGCGCTCATGGAGCAGCAGGTGTTCAAGGATGCGGAGCACGGCCGCGCCGGGCTGCACAACGCGCCGTCACTGCTGGACTACCGCATCCCGACCTCGCTCGACACACCCGAGCTTACCGCGCTCATCGTGGAGTCGCTCGACCCCGAGGGCCCGTACGGCGCGAAGGAAGCGGGCGAGGGGCCGCTGCACCCCAGCATTCCGGCGATCGCGAACGCGATCTACGACGCCGTCGGCGTGCGGATGGATACCATGCCGTTCTCGCCGCCCAGGGTGTGGCGTGCCCTGCAGCAGGCCAACGCGCGCGAGCAGTGGGAGAAGGCGCGCGGGCGAGGGGCGGAAGTCACCGTGTGAATTGGCTGCGCCGGGCCGCCGGGCACACGCGTTAGCATCCAGGCGCCAGGCGTTTACATCCGGGCGCACCCGCGTTTACGTCCAGGCGCACCCGCGTTTACGTCCAGGCGCACCCCGCGTTTACGTCCAGGCGCACCCCGCGTTTACGTCCAGGCGCACCCGCGTTTACCTCCAGGCGCACCCGCGTTTACCTCCAGGCGCACCCGCGTTTACCTCCAGGCGCACCCGCGTTTACATAATGTCCTCGAGCTCGCCGCTCGATGCACGAAATCGTTGCGTTGCCCGCCGTGATGTCACACTATTGAAGAACCTGCCGTTCAAGCCGGTCTCACGCAGTTCGTCCGGCCGCCGTAACCCTGTATCTACTTTGCACTTACCTGCCATGTCGGCTCGCGCCAGGGCGTGTGACTGACGGGACCAAGGTGTGCCCGCCCGTCATTCCGTCCCACACCGTCCCGTCCAGCCATCGCAGCGCCCCGGGTTGGTCCGCACCCTGTCAGCAGCCTTCGCGGATGACCCATGCACGATACAGCACCAGGTGCGCAGCCCCCGGCCAGAACACCGAAGCTGCTGACGCAGGTGCGCGAAGCGATTCGCGCCCGGCAGTTCAGTCCCCGCACCGAGCAGGCATACGTGGCCTGGATCCGGCGCTACGTGGTCCATCACGGCAGGCGCCACCCCGCACAGCTCGGTGAGCGTGAGGTCGAGGAGTTCCTCACGCACCTGGCCACGCGACACGTCAGCGCATCCACGCAGCGCCAGGCCGCCAGCGCCGTGCTCTTCCTGTACCGCGAAGTACTGCGCCAGCAGGTCGAGCTGCCCGGCAGGATCACCCGCCCGGCGATGCCGCAGCGCCTCCCCGTAGTCATGTCGCGCGGCGAGGTCGTGAAGGTGCTGGCAGAACTGAGCGGAACGCACCGGCTCGTGGCGAGCCTGCTGTACGGCGCCGGGATGCGCCTGCTCGAGGCATTGCAGCTCAGGATCAAGGACATCAACCTCGATCGTCGCGAGATCGCAGTGCGCGCCGGCAAAGGCGGCCACAGCCGGATCGCCATCCTGCCCGCCGCCCTGCGCCCCGACCTCCGTCGCCAGATCAGCACCGTAGAGCGCCAGCACACCAACGACCTGCGCCACGGCGCCGGCTGGGTAGCACTCCCCGGCGCCATGAGCACCAAGTCACCCGAAGCCGGCAGGTCGCTGCAGTGGCAGTGGCTCTTCCCCGCGGCCCGCACCTACTACGACGAGCCAACCGGCCAGCGCCGCCGCCACCACCTGCACGAGACCGCCGTCCAGCGCGCCGTGACCGCTGCAGTCAGGAGTGCCAACATCCGTAGTCGAGCCACGTGCCACACCTTTCGTCACTCATTCGCAACGCATCTGCTCGAAGACGGCTACGACATCCGCACCATCCAGGAACTGCTCGGTCATCGGAACGTGAAGACGACCATGATCTACACCCACGTACTGAACCGCGGCGCGCGCGGCGTCCGCAGTCCGCTCGACGCGCTGGAGGAGCGGCGGTGAGAGGTTGGGGGCGGGCGGGGGTGGTGCGGGAGTCGGGTGCATACCAGGCAGAGAAAGCAGCATTGTTCGCAGTGTTAGTGGCGTCGGGTTATTCGGGCGATATGTGGGTGGGATGGTGGGTTGGGACGCTCTCTGCGGGAACGGATAGGTGGGCGGGGTCGGTGGGGGTGTCTAGATTGATACGTGCAAGTCATTAGGCGTTAGAACGCCGTGGATTCCTCACTATTGTCGTAGCATGACGCCCATGCTATTGTTCATCGATGATCCGATCGTTCCGCGGTGCTGCGGCGGAAGACCTGTTCCATGGTCGTTCGACCCGCGCAGTTCGTCAGGCGCTTCCGCAAGCGCTCTGGCGCATCGCCGTTCGTAAGCTAGAGGCGCTGGATTCGGCCGAGGAGCTCCACGACCTCCGGGTTCCGCCTGGCAATCGCCTCGAGCAACTGAAGGGCGACCGTGCCGGACAATACAGTATCCGGATCAATGATCAGTAC
>CAYLME010000017.1:0-33322 GCA_964384585.1 uncultured Gemmatimonadaceae bacterium
CGAGTGTGCTGGCCGTCGCGGTCGTGCAGAAGGCGCGCGAGATCGGGATCCTGCGCGCGACCGGAACGTCGACCCGCAGGGTGATGCGCGTCTTCCTGATCCAGGGTGGACTGCTTGGCGTAGGCGGCGCCGCCGTCGGTATCCTTCTCGGCACGGTGCTGGCGCTGTTGTTCGCAAACCTCGCGCAGAATCCGGACGGCTCTCCCACCTTCCCGGTCGCCCTCACACCCGTCCTCTTCACCCGCGCATTCCTGACCGCGGTCGGGGTGGGCCTCGTCTCCGCCGCGCTACCGGCGCGGCGGGCCGCGCGCATGGATCCGGCCGACGCCATTCGCAATGGCTGAACCTCTCGTCCGGCTGGACGGCATTCGCAAGGCGTACGGCGACCACGTGCTCACGCAAGTGCTGCACGGGATCGATCTCAGTGTGGAGAGTGGAGAGTTCGTTGCGCTCACCGGACCTTCCGGCTCCGGGAAGAGCACACTGCTGAACCTGATCGGGCTGCTCGACCGGCCCACGGCCGGTGAGGTGTACCTGCAGGGCAAGCCGACGTCCACACTCGACGACGCGGACCGGACCCGCATGCGCGCACGCCAGCTCGGCTTCGTCTTCCAGTTCCACCACCTGCTTCCGGCCTTCACCGCGGTGGAAAACGTGGAGATGCCGTTGCTCGCGGACCGGGGACGTCGCGACGACGAGATGCGCGCCCGTGCAGTCGCGCTGCTCAGGGAGGTCGGCCTCTCGGATCGGATGGACTATCCCGCCACCGATCTCTCGGGCGGACAGCAGCAGCGCGTGGCGATCGCGCGGGCACTCGTGAGCGAGCCACCGCTCGTGCTGGCGGACGAACCCACGGGCAACCTCGATACCGAATCTGGCGACGTGGTGTTCCGCCTGCTGCGCCAGGTGAACCAGACGCACGGCATTGCCTTCATCATCGTCACACACGACGAGCACATCGCGCAGCACTGTGACCGGGTCGTGCACCTGGTGGACGGCCGAATCGTATCCGATGGCCCACCCGCAGGGCCCTGAGGCGTTTCCACTCCACTGCAGCGAGTCCTGCGGCTCCAGGACGCAACGGCGCGGCCGGCTTCGTTGCGGCAGGCATGCCTGGCACCTTGCAATTCCGTCCCGATCCAGCGGATAATGGGCATTTCACGACAGTTGCATGTGGGGTCACTCTCATGACCGTACCACCGGACAGGGACTAAATGTCAGTAACGACCGGATTCGATACACAACGCAGCACCTCGACAGCCACAGTACGCGAGAAGATGCCCGTCGTGATCGTCGAGCAGCACAGCGATTTCGCGCGCATCATCGCGGACCGCATCTCGGACCTGATCCGGGAGAAGAATGCCCGCGGCGAGACGACGGTCCTCGGCCTCGCGACGGGCAGCACGCCGATCGAGATCTATCGCGAACTCATTCGCAGGCACCAGGAAGAGGGGCTCGACTTCTCGCAGGTCGTAACGTTCAACCTGGACGAGTACTATCCCATGCAGCCGGACAGCATCCACAGCTTCCGGCGCTACATGGAAGAGAACCTGTTCGACGGCGTGAACATCCCGCCGGAGAACATCCACTTCCCGCGTGGCGACGTGCCGCGTGACCAGGTCGAGCGGGAGTCTGCGCAGTACGAACAGCAGATCCGTGACGCCGGCGGCATCGACTTCCAGATCCTGGGCATCGGCAAGACGGGTCACATCGGCTTCAACGAGCCGGGCTCCGGCTTCGAGAGTCGCACCCGCGTGATTGCGCTCGACACGTTGACGCGCCGTGACGCAGCGCCTGACTTCTTCGGCGAGCACAACGTGCCGCTCGAGGCCGTCACCATGGGCGTCGAGACGATCATGGAGGGCAAGGAAATCGCGATCCTCGCAACGGGCGAGCACAAGGCGGCGATCGTGAAGCGCGCCGTCGAAGGGCAGATCTCGCCCGACGTGGCGGCGACCTACCTGCAGAAGCACCCGAATGCGACGTTCTATCTGGATCGTGCGGCGGCGGCCGAGCTCACGCGCATCGCGACGCCGTGGGTCGTGACGGAAGTGAGCTGGGACCGCGATCTCGAGATCCGCGCGCTCATCTGGCTGAGCGAGACGACCGGCAAGTCGCTGCTCAAGCTCGACGCGCTCGACTACCGTGAGCATCACCTCAGCTCGCTGCTCTCGCGTTACGGCCAGCCGGGTCCGCTGAACGGCGAGGTGTTCAATGCGCTGCTCGCCAAGATCCGGGGCAAGAGCCGTCTGCCGCATGATGAGCGCATCATCGTGTTCAGCCCGCACCCCGACGACGACGTGATCTCGATGGGCGGCATGCTGAACAAGCTGCACGAGAACGGCAACGAGATCATCGTCGCGTACCAGACGTCCGGGAACATTGCCGTCTTCGATCACGAGGTGCGCCGCTATCTCGATTTCCTGCGCCGGGTCGATCGTGACTTCGATCTGCAGGACACCGAGCTGCTGCAGCTGACCGAGCAGATCGAGACGTGGTGGGAGCAGCGCAAGCCGGGCGAGATCGATCCGCCCGCGCTACAGGCGATCAAGAAGTCGATCCGCGAAGCGGAGGCCGTCTCGGGCATCGAGACATTCGGCATGCGCCGGGAGCAGGCGCGCTTCCTCAACCTGCCGTTCTACCAGACGGGCAAGGTGAAGAAGGATCCGATCGGGCCGGACGACGTGCGCATCGTGCTCGACCTGATCGAGGAGCATCGGCCGACGCATGTGTTCGCGGCGGGCGACCTGTCCGATCCGCACGGTACGCATCGCATGTGCCTGGAGTCCGTACACGCCGCGCTCGAGCAGTACTCGGGTGTGACGCCCACGCTCTGGTATTACCGTGGTGCGTGGCAGGAATGGTCGATCAGCGAGTCGGACATACTCGTGCCGCTCTCGCAGGACGAGCTGAAGCTCAAGATCCTCGCGATCTTCAAGCACCAGAGCCAGAAGGATCGTGCGCCGTTTCCCGGCCATGATGATCGCGAGTTCTGGCAGCGTGTGCAGGAGCGCAACACGGCAACCGCAGCGCACGTTGACATGCTGGGACTGCCCGAGTACTACGCGATGGAGAGCTACGTCGTGCGTCGAAACGGTCAGCCGCTCGAGTCGCACACCATCAGCACGGCGGAACTCGCTGCGCCGCCGCGGATGCGTCGTGCGGAGGACCGCGTGGTGAGCGGCCCATGAACGCGTCGTGACGCACGACAATCCGTCTGGCGAGGCCGGCGCTCTCGACCTCGGGTCCATCTTCCTGGGACCCAAGGCCGAGAACGCCGATGTCTTCGAGCGACTGCTGCTGGAGGCGTTCCGCGACCACGTCTTCTGGCGCCGCAACTTCCACCCCGAGGACGGCTTCGTACTGCGCGAACTGGACAAGCGCACGCCCGCCTACGAGCGCGCGACGTCGATTCTCTCGCAGGAACTGCTCGGACTGCTCGGTGAGTTGAAGGCCGGCGTTCCGTTCTACAGCCCGCGCTACATCGGCCACATGTCGTCCGATCTGACGATGGCCAGCATGATCGGCTACTTCGCGGCCATGCTGTACAACCCGAACAACGTCGCGCTCGAGGCATCACCCGTCACGACACGCCTCGAGCTGGAAGTTGCCGCACAGCTCGCGCGCATGATCGGCTACGATCCGGAGCGGCAGTGGGGGCACATCACGTCGGGCGGTACGGTCGCGAACTTCGAGGCGATCTGGGTCGCACGGAACGTGAAGTACCTGCCTGTCGCCGTGCGCTGGGCCGCTGCGTCGCTGGGTGTGAATGCACTCGATGTCACGCTCGCGGACGGCTCGCAGTCCAATCTGATGGAGCTCTCTCTCTGGGAGTTGCTCAACGTCCCGAACGCTGCCGCACTCGATCTACCGGCTGAGCTGCGCGCGCGTGCTGACGAGCCGGACCGAGTCGGACGCCTCATCAGCGACCACTCGCTCGCACGTCTCGGCTACCAGGAGTTCGGCCTCCGACTGGCATCGCAGTTCGGCGATGCGCTGCCATCCGGCGTCGTGCTCGTGTCATCCACGGGTCACTACTCGTGGGAGAAGATCTGTCGCTCGCTCGGCATCGGCGGTGCGCAGCTGGTGCACGTTCCGGTGGACGAACGCTTCCGCATGGATACCGGCGCATTGCAGGCGACGCTCGCCACGCTCGCGGCCAGGCGTCAGCCCATCATCGCGTGCGTCTCCGTGATCGGCACTACCGAGGAGAGTGCAGTGGATCGCCTCGATCGCATCATCGAAGTGCGTTCGGACGCGGCAAGCACACTCGGCCTGTCGTTCCACCTGCACGCGGATGCTGCCTGGGGCGGTTACGCCGCATCCGTGCTGTACGGCAGTGACGGCAAGCGCCGCTCCTACGACGATGCGTGCGTTCGCGCAGGTGACGACGCCTGGCCACACGCCGATGTCTTTCACGCGCTCGGCGCACTGCAGCACACGGACAGCGTGACGATCGATCCGCACAAGCTCGGCTACGTGCCGTATCCGGCGGGTGCGGTGTCGTTTCGCGACTCGCGCGTCCGTGATCTCGTCGCCGCCGACGCGCCGTACGTGTTCCACCCGGGCGCACCCGAGACCCAGTACATCGGCCGCTTCATTCTTGAAGGGTCGAAGCCGGGAGCGGCCGCCGCAGGCGTCTGGATGTCGCACAAGGTGCTGCCGCTCGATGCGCGCGGGTATGGTCTGCTCATCAGTGAGAGTGCGCGCGGCGCGCTCATGCTGCATCGACGTATCGCGGACGGCGACTGGGCGCCGTTCCGCCTGGTGCCGCTGCCGCAGCCGGACCTCAACATCGTGTGTTTCGCCATCGGCCACACCGAGCTGTCCACACTCGAGGCGACCAACGCGTTCTGTGATGCGGTCTATGCGGCCATGAGCGTGAATGCCGGTACGGCCGCACGGCAGCTCGAATACTTCGTCACCAAGACCGTTCTGCGCGCCGGCGAATACGGCCGGGCCGCGCTGCCGACGGTCGAGCGGCTCGGCTTCTCCGAGGATGATTACCGCCGCGCAGGCGGGGTCAGCGTGATCCGCTGTACCGCGATGAACCCGCTCCTGGCCGACCCCCGTGGCCGGACGGATCATATCGAGGGGTTCGCGCGTACACTGGGCAACGTGCTCGCGACGGAACTGGCCCGCTTCAGCGCCCCGGGCTGAACTGGGCCGCCGGTCATCCAGGCCGGCATCGTGAGTGCGCAGGTGCCGCCAGGCGTGGTCGGGAGGCGGTCCTCCGCCTGTCGCTCCGCCGCGGCAGCAATTCACCGGACCGGCTGTTGGTCCGAACCGCAGGAGGTTTGATGCAGCGTACCTGGATAGTCGGACTCGCGGCCGTGGCAGTCCTTGCCGCGTGCGGCGACGACCCGACAGGCACCGAGGGCGATCCCATGTCAAGGGCGGAGGCTCTCTCCGTGGCAGGGACCGTGGTCGAAGCGAGTTCACTCGCGACCACGGAGGGGATCGCCGAGGTGACGGAGACCGGGGATGGCTCCGGCACCCTTCATTTCACGCAGACGTCCACGCACCCCTGCCCGGCGGGCGGGAACGTCCAGGTCGGTCTGACCATCGACGTGGACTACGACCAGCAGGCCCAGGCGTTCGAGCTGGATGCTTCCGGCATCCTGAGCCATGCGAACTGTGGCGTGCAGGGCGACGACGGCGTCGTCACCTTCAACGGTGATCCCAGCCTGCAGGTTGGCGTGTACGCCGTTGCCGACGGCGGTGTCGCCACGGCGCCGTGGACCACGTTGGTAGATGGCGCGTTCACATGGTCGGCCGCTGACGGGCGCGAGGGCCGCTGCGTGGTGGACCTCTTCGCGTCGACGGACTTCACCGCACAGGAGCGCACGGTGGCCGGCGAGGTCTGTGGCCACACGATCCAGCAGACGCTGACCTGGTAGCGCAGGCAGGCACCAGACCGACGGCGCCGCGGGTCCCACGGACCTGCGGCGCCGTTCATTTACGGCGGATTCCGCTGTGGCGGCGGGCCGCGACAACCTTGCGGCGGCGCGTGCCACGGCCGATTCTACATAGCGGCGTCGCTCGCGACGCGCCCATTCCTCGCGCCCTGACCCCGATGCGCCCACGCAGAATCCTTCTGCCGTTGCTGGCCGCGCTCGTTGCCGCATGCGATGACCTGCCGACGGAGGTCATCGATACGGTTGCGCTGCATGCGACCGAGACGGGTCTCAGCGCGGATGCTGCCTCGTGGTCTCGTTCTGCGCTGTTCCGCGAAGCGATCGACGCCGTCATGAGTGCTGAAGGGCCGCAGCTGTTGTGGCGACATACGGCGCCACTGCGCGCGCATTCGGCCGCGGCCCGTGCGGCGCAGGCTCGGGGCGACGTCGAGACCCAGCTCACTGCGGAACGGGCACATCGCACCGCCCAGGTGCGCTTCATCGCCCATGTACTGGGCGATGCTCGCATCGACGACGTGGTGCACCAGGTGCGCGGCGCGATCGACGACGCGCGCATCCGGCTCGACGCACTGCGTGCCGGCGGGCACGACGTCATGCGCGCCGCGGTGCTCGTACAGGATGCAGACGCGCTGCTCGCGCATGGCTCGGAGCCGGAACGCATCCTCGCCGCAGCACTCGATGCTGCCGATCTGCTCGCCAGGCTCGATCAGCTGCTGCGCTCGCTCGAGCGACTCCCGTCCCTCGATGAGCTCTTCGCAGCCACGATATCCGACGTACGCGAGTCAGCGGGATCGCGCGCCGCACGCGCGCTGCTCGCGGAGCACCAGACGCTGGTGCGCGAAGCGCAGAGTGCGCTTGCAAGCGGTGGCCGTATACGCGCGCACGACCGGCTGCAACAGGTGCGCGCCGGACAGGTGCGTATCGTCGCGCGGCAGATCGGTGAGCTGGGTGTCCGGCGCCACGTCGATGTCGTGGTGGCGGCGGAGACTGCACTGCAGGGAGCCGTCGACGAGCGGCGCCGCGTGATCGCGCGCGACTATCTCGAGCAGGCTGTCAGCGCGCTCGCACGCGGTGACACGGAGAAGGCGCTCGAGCGCGCGACTGTCGCTGCCGAGATCGTCAACGCACTGGCGGTAGAATCGATGTAGTGTCGCGCGGCACCGACGGCGTGTCCGTGATCGCAGGGGGCGCCGCGGGCGGTTCCGGGGCGGGTGTCTGCGGTTGCAGGGCGGGTGCTGGTCGCTGCTGCCCCCCGGTCTGCCCGCTCCCACCCGTCGCAGCCGGCCGCGTTGCAGGTGTCGCTGCCGCTGCATTCTGAAGGCCTCCCGCAGCTTCCGCAGCCCGCAGTCCCGGCAGCAGCTGACGCCCGCGCTGGATGTGTGCCTGCAGTGTCGGTCGCGACTGCTCGGCCAGCCGACGCAGCGTGGAATCCTGCAGCGCCGTCATGTCGCGCTCGATTGCCGTCAGCAGCAGCTGCTGCAGCCGGATTGCGCTCTCTACGAACGCCAGGTCGAACGCGGCGCCGTCGAGCGACTGCATCCCGACGCGCGTCGTCTGTGCGTTCGTCATCAACTCCTGGCCGGCAGCGCTCTCCGCCGGACGCAGGTCATCGCTGCGCGGGCTGGCGAACGCGGCATGCAGTCCCTGGTGGTCCGCGGCGAGGGTCGCGCCGAATGCACGGGCCGCATCGCTCGAGGCACGCGCCTGTGCGTCCCGGCCGACCGCGCCGATCCACTCGGTACCGACCGAGAGCGTGTACAGCAGCTGCGCATCGCGCGTGACCACCGGAACCACGTTCTCCTCAACCTGCTCATCATCCCCGCACGCAACGACGGTCGCCAGCACACCCACAGCGATGTACGTCCAGTTCCGCACCACTCCTCCTCGGCAGATCGACCGGTTCAGTGTGGCGCTCTTGCATGATACTGGCCAGTGGTGCCTGCGCGGCGCACGTGCGCCCGCGCGCCGGAGGAGCGAGCGGCGTTCCGGCTTGCGGTGGCGAAAAGACGTGTGTGCCGCAGGCGCTTACGCCGGTGGGCCGCCGGGTGGCGGGTTGCCACGTCCTCTGCCCTGTCCGCGGCCGGGGTTGGTGCCCGGATCCACGGGCGGCTGCACCGGCAGCCGGTCGGCGCGACCACGTGCGCCGGGTATGGCCGGCCGGCCGGGTGCATTCGCTGCATTGCCGGAGCGCAGGGAGGCTGCGACGGCGGATCCCGCCTGCGCCGGGCCCATCCCCTGGCGGAGCAGCCGATCGATGCCGGCCGGGATATCGTGCAGGTCGGAGGGCCGGCCGCCCCGCGCGCGCCACGCGCTCAGTACGTCGAGTGCGACGTCGGTCGGGAGGCCACGCTCCTGGAGGTCGGCCAGCACGTGGGCAGCGACAGCGACGGGAGCATCATCACCGGCCTGCGCGCGCAGCGTGCGGACAGCCTGGGCGCCGACACCGCGCTGCATCGCATCCGCAACGCCTTCGATCTCTGCGGGCGGAGCGGGCGCACCGAGTGCGGTGCGCGCCTGCGCGAGGGATTCGAAACGCTGCTCGACGGCCATGATGACGCGGGCGGAAGGGACGTGCTTGGCGATCCCTTCGAGTGCCTTGTTCACGAGCGGTTGCGTTGGCAGACCTTCGCGCTCGGCGCGGGCGAGCGTCGCATCGAAGCGAGCGGCCGAGGCAGCGTCGAGTCCGGCGCGCGCACGCGCAGTCGCGTCCGTCTGCGCCTGCAGTGCGGCAGGCAGCGCGACGAGTGCCCATACGAGTGTGGCCCGAACCAGTACCGCCCCCGGCATTGTGCGATGGCTCATGGATGCTCTCCTCTCCGTCCTCCTGTAAGACGCCCGACACCCCGCGCGCGTCACAGTGGCGGTACTACCAGTGTGGCGTTCCTCTGGCCGAACCCGTCGTCCACGATCCCGGGCACGTCGTCCGGCACGAACCAGGTGCCGTCCGCTTTGCGGAAGGCGAACGTGTAGGAACCCGGCTCCACGTGAACCGTGAGCGTCCATGCCCCGCCGCGCTGCTGCATGGCGACGGGGGTCCATCCGTTGAAGCTGCCCGCGACGGACACACTCTCCTCATTGGGCGCGTGCACGCGCAGGGTCACGGCGCGCCGCCCGGCCGTGGACGCGCCGACCACGGCGACGCCAGCCGTCTCACGCGTCGCATGCAGCTTCACACTCGCCCCGATACTCACACCAAACCCGGAGCGCGTGCCGTAGAGCGGATCGGTGACGGGCTGCGTCACGAGCGCGATCAGCGTCGTGCGTGACCCCGCCTGGAGCAGGGCGCCCAGCTCACCACCGGCTTCCTGCTCACCGGCCGCATCCTGCATGCGCAGCGTTGCGAACACAGTGGCCGGCCCGAGCGGTGCCGCCGCGGTTGCGTGGATCGTCGCGTAGCGTCCGTCCAGCGTGCCGTTCGTTGCATCACGCAGCGCGGCGCCGAACTCGACGTCCATCGCACCGATGTAGCTCGCCGCGGACAGCGCGCCGCCGCTGATTCGTGTGACACCGTCACGCAGCAGGACGGAATCGCCCTGGGCGCCGTCGTCATAGCGGCTGGACCAGTCGCCGCGCGCGAGATCACCCTGCATCGACAGCTGCACCCGCCCTGCGCCGGTGCGAACGCCCGGTATGACGCGCAGCACCTGCGCATCGTAGTCGTAGGGATCCGTGTAGCGGAGCACCTGCCCGCTCGCATCGACGGACACGATCGTTGCGCCCGCCCGTTGCGCCCAGGCCGCCATCGCTTCGCCGAACACCCAGCGTCCATCCTGTGTGCGCGCACCTGCACCGGTGTGCGCGCGCGCACCGAGGGTCAGTGCGGACGCGGCATCCACCTCCGCCCGCAGGCCGAGTAGCCCGTACGCGGTTGCGTCGGCGACGACGCCCGCAGGCGGTTGCGTCGTGCTGGCGCTGGCGTCCACCCAGACGCGGACGCGCTGAGCGTGCGCGGGCAGCGTTGTCGCGAACACGAGGATGAGTGAAGCGCCGCACGCGGCGCTTCGGATCAGATCGCCCTCCGAACCGGCGTGGCGATCGCGATCAGTGCGTTGCGCATACCGAAGCCGTCGTCCATGTAGCGTTCGGCGCCGGGATCCGTTTCCCAGCGCTCACCATCGACGACGAACATGTACTTGTGTACGCCCGGCTGCAACGCGAACGTGCCGGTCCAGACGCCGTCCCCGTCTGCATCGAGAAGCGGCAGTGCGTCCGTCTGCCAGTCATTGAAGTCGCCGGCAAGCGAAACGGAGTGCGCGGCGGGCGCGCTGAAGACGAAGCGCACGTACACGACAGCACCGGCCGTAACGTCTGCGCCCGCATCGACGGTGCCGGCTTCGGCTGCTGCGACGTCATCGGCCGGCGTGCCAGGGGTGGAGGCCGCGCGCGGCATGAAGAGCAGCGCGGCGAGTGCAGCCGCCGCGAGCAGACCGTAAGCGGGTCGCATGACGAGCGTCCGTGGCCGGAGCATCCAGCCGACGGCACCGCGCCAGCCCGCGTGCCGGGGTGCGGGCGGCAGGGCGGCAAGCACGCGCGCAGTCAGGTCCGCAGGCGCCGTTTCAGCGTGCAGATCGAGGGCTGCATCTGCAAGACGGTCCCAGGCATCGGCGTCCGCCTGCAGCGCGGGAGGCAGCGCCTCCCGCGCCAACTCGCCGTCGATGTATTTCTGCAGATCCGGGTCCATCAGGGCACCTCCTCCAGTGCGTCCTGCAACATCTGCCGTGCGCGATGAACGCGCATCTTGAGTGCGGGCACGGACACGTTCATCAACGCAGACATCTCGTCGTAGGCCATGCCTTCTGCGTGCTTCAGGATGAATGCTTCACGCAGGCCCGGCGGAAGCTGTGCCAGCGCCTCGTCGAGCAGGTTCCGCAACTCGCTGCGCTCGAGATCGCGCCCGGGGTCGGCGTCCGAGGCCGCGCCCATCGTCGCGTCCAGCGAGATGTCGCGCCGGCTGCGGCTCTTCAGCCAGTCCTTGGCCTGGTTCGCGAGGATCCGGAACGCCCAGGCCCCGAACCGGTGCGGCTCGCGACAGCGGCCGAGCTGCGTGTACGCCTTCACGAACGCCGCCTGCACCAGATCCGCGGCGGCGTCCGCCTCGCGGGTCATCCGGAGCGCATGCCGGTACAGCAGGTCCTGGTGGCGCTCGACGAGCATCGCGAACGCGTTGCGATCGCCGGCCAGCACCCGTGCCACGATGGCGGCATCGTCGCCGGTCCGCGCCCCATCCGCGCTCGCACTCATGCTCTTCACAGACGACTCAACCTCCTTGCGCGTCACATCATACGCGCACGCGCGCGGGCTTGCCCGTCAACGGGGCGCTTCTCTATGTTCGCCCCCGCCAGCCGGCCCCCGCGCATGCGCCGGGACGTGCCCGCCTCAGCGCCGGGGATCACGCCATCGCGCGGCCCGGCACATACATGATCATCGTCCGCCGGCCGCGCCGGAAGGTTGAGTTTTCGAATGTCCACGAAGGGGTTGGAAGGGGTCGTTGCCGCGCAGACGCGCATCAGCAAGGTAATGGGGGAGGAAGGCCGCCTGATCTACGGCGGCTACGAGATCGACGACCTCGCGCGCAACGCCTCGTTCGAAGAGGTCTCTCACCTCCTCTGGTACGGCGAGCTTCCGAACCGTTCTGACCTCGAGCGTCTACGCGCGGAGCTGCTGCGGGGCGCCAGCGTCGATGAGCGCGTGCTCGGCGTGGTGCGTGCGGCACCGGGCGATGCGCACCCGATGGCGACACTGCGCACGGCCGTTTCCGCGCTCGCCTACACTGACCCCGAGGCCGAAGACATGTCGGCGGGCGCGAACCAGCGAAAGGCCATCCGGCTTACCGGCCAGGCGATCACGATCACGGCCGCCCTTGATCGCATCCGCAAGGGCAGGGACCCGATCGCGCCACGCGAGGATCTCGGCCTCGCCGCAAACCTGCTGTACATGCTGAACGGGGAAGAACCCGACCCGGACGCCGAGCGCATCATCGACGCCGCGCTGACCCTGCACGCTGAACACGGACTGAACGCATCCACGTTTGCGGCGCGTGTGACTGCGGCCACGCTCGCCGACATGCACTCGGCCATCACCTCGGCAATCGGCACGCTCAAGGGACCGCTGCACGGTGGCGCCAACGAGCGCGTGATGCAGATGCTGCTCGACATCGATCGACCGGAGAAGGCAGAGGCATGGGTCACGGCAGCGCTCGGTCGAGGTGAGAAGATCATGGGCTTCGGCCACCGCGTGTACCGGGCGCTGGATCCGCGTGCACCGATACTGAAGGAACTGGCCGGTCGGCTGAGCGATCGTGGAGGCGAGACGCGCTGGCTCGACATCTCCGACCAGGTACAGCAGGTGATGGCGCGCGAGATGCAGGCGCGCGGTAAGAAGATTTACCCGAACGTGGACTTCTTCAGCGCTTCCGTCTACTACACGCTCGGTATCGAGATGGACCTCTTCACGAATGTCTTCGCATGCGCTCGCATGTCCGGCTGGACCGCGCACGTCATCGAGCAGTGGCAGGACAACCGGCTGATCCGGCCGCGTGCGGAGTACATCGGACCCGAGCGGCGCGAAGTCGTGCCGATCGAAACGCGCTGACGCCCGGAGGGACCGACCATGGCCGAGCTCCATATCCGCACCGTGCATGCGCCGATCGACGAGATCCGCACGCCGCTGCTCGTGCTCCACGTCTTCGAACGCGACAAGGAGCCGTTCGGCTTCGTCGCCAAGGTGGACGCACTCTACAACGGGGCGATCTCGCGCGTGCTGCAGAGTGGCGATTTCAGCGGCCGCAAGGAAGATACGCTGCTGCTCTACCCGCCGAGCGGCACGCCCGGGATCGAGCGCGTGCTGCTCGTCGGTGTCGGAAAACGCGAGGAGCACACGGTCGAGCGGCTGCGACGCGTGGTCGGTGTCGCGGTGCGACAGGCCGAGAAGCTGAACATCAGCGATCTCGCGGTCTCCGTCGGACACGTACACCATCTCTCGGAGGGGATGGGCGACTACTTCGCGGGCCTCGCCGCCGTACAGGCGGCCGTGCTGGCGAGCTGGAATTTCCGCGAGATGAAGTCGCAGCCCGATGAAGACGAGCCGCGCGGCGAGCTCGCATCACTCACGCTCATCGCGCATACCGAGCGCGAGCAGCGGGAGTTCGAGCGCGCATGCCGGCAGGGCGGAATCACTGCGCGTGCCGAGAACCTCGCGCGCGAGTTGCAGACACGGCCCGGCAATGTCGTGACGCCGACGTATCTCGGCGAGCGGGCGCAGCAGATCGGCCGCGAGGTCGGCCTCGATGTCACGGTGCTCGATCGCAAGGCCCTCGAAAAGGAAGGCATGCATGCCCTCCTCGCCGTGGGACAGGGCAGTGTCCAGGAGCCACGGCTGATCGTCATGGAGCATCGCAAGGGACCGAAGGGCTCCAAGCCGCTCGTGCTCGTCGGCAAGGGCATCAGCTTCGATACCGGCGGCATCTCGCTCAAGCCGCCGCAGAGCATGGAGGACATGAAGTACGACATGTCCGGTGCTGCGGCCGTGATCGCCGCGATGTGGGGAATCGCGAAGCTGGAGCTCGCGATCAACGTGGTCGCCATCGTCGCGTCGGCCGAGAACATGCCGAGCGGAACCGCGGTCAAGCCCGGCGACGTGATCGGCAGCCATCTCGGCAAGACCATCGAGGTCGTCAACACGGATGCGGAAGGACGTCTCGTTCTCGCGGACGCGCTCTCGTGGGCGCGACGCTATGATCCGGCAGCGATCGTCGATGCCGCCACGCTCACCGGCGCGATCGTGATCGCACTCGGTCACCACGGCATCGGCCTGATGGGCAACAACGGACCTCTGCTCGACGAGCTGACCGCGGTCGGACTGCGCGTTGGCGAACGCTGCTGGAAGCTCCCGCTCTGGGACGTGTATCGCGAGCAGATCGACAGCCAGATCGCGGACATCAAGAATACCGGCGGTCGTCCGGCGGGCAGCCTCACGGCCGGATGGTTCCTGAAGGAGTTCGTCGAAGATCACGTCCCCTGGGCACACCTCGACATCGCGGGTACCGCGTACCGCGAAGAGCCGGTGCCATACCTGCGCAAGGGGGCGACCGGCTGGCCGACGCGTCTCTTCATCGAATGGGTGCGCGCACGCACCGAAGCGTGACGCACACCACGGCGAGGTGGATGAAGAGACTGCGCAGCGCGATGGCTGACGCGCCTCGATGCGCGCCGCTCGTGCGCGGCTGCGCTCGTGCGTCCCGGCGATCGCTGCCGGGACGTTCGCTTGCGCTGATGGTGTTCGCGGTGTGCACCGGGGTGCCGCAGCCGACGCAGGCGCAGGTGCCGGACACGGTGCGCACACCTGCGGATTCGCTGCCCGTGCCAGCGGACAGCCTGCAGCCTGTAGTGCAGGATACGGCGGCGCAGGACAGCGTTCCGCCAGCGCCGCCGCCGCCGATGCCCGTGCTGCCGCCGGCGCTCCCCGCGGGCTTCGCGACCGGCATCTGGGAGTGGGATCGCGCCGCGCTCATACGCGAGCCGTTCCTCAGTGTCGCCGACCTGCTCGATCGCATACCCGGCGTGATACCGGTGCGCTCGGGCCTCTTCCTGCACCCGGAAGCGACGAGCGCATGGGGTTCGTCCGCCGGCGGCGTCGAGGTCGAGCTCGACGGCTTCACGTTGTGGCCGCTCGACGATCCGACCTTCGACCTCTCGCACATCGAGCTCATCACTCTCGAGTCCGTGCGCATCGAGCGTCGCGCCGCCGGCGTGCGCATCGTGCTGCGCACAGTCGAGCCGTCTGATCCCGAGCCGTACACGCGCATCGAGGCAGGCATCGGCGAGCCAGTTGGTCTCAACGTGTTTCGCGGCGTGTTCCTGGCCCCGAAATTCATGTTCGGTCCATTCGGAGCCGCGGTCGATCGGTTCGAGACGCAGGGCATCGGCGCGCGCGAGGACGCGGACCTTTTTACCGGCTGGGTGAAGTGGGGCGTCACCGGCGAGCATGCCGGCGCGCAGGTCGAGTTCCGTCAGCAGTCGTTCGACCGGGGCGGCTCGAGCCCGTGGCGAGCCGAGATGAGTCGCCGCGACATCATCCTGCGCACACGCTGGGCACCGGCCGATGGTGTCGCGCTGGAGGCGTTCGGCGGTCATTCACGCGCCGACCTCTCCGTGCCGGACGATCCGGACTCGGACGTGGAGCGTGACGTGGTGCAGGCAGGCACGCGCGCCTCGCTCGTGCGCGGGCCGCTGCGGATGCAGGCCGGCTTCCGTTTCAACAACGAGCGGCGCATGCCGGTCGCACAGCTGGACGCGCGCTCATGGCTGCAGGTGCATCGCTCGTTCGGATTCGGCGGTGAGGTGCAGCATGGCCGCTGGCGTGACGACGACGTCGTGACGAACTACCAGGTCCAGGGCGTGCTCACGCCACTGCCCGCGGTCTCGCTCTTCGCGCAGTACAACGGCGGATCCACCGGCGCGCCGGCGTGGGAAGATCTCGAGCGCCACATATTGCGGAGCGAGCACACCCAGCTGCGGGCCGGCGGCGCCCTGAACTGGCGCGGGATCGACGTCGGCGCCGCGTACCTCGACGTCGAGCGCGACTCGCTCTTCGGTTTCGGCATGCCGTTCGACGTCGACTCGACCGCGGCGCCGCTCGCGGGCGGGCGCTTGAAGGGCTGGGAGCTGTACGGGCGCGTGCCGCTCTTCCGTGACATCGTTTCGGTGGATGGCGGTCTCACCAACTGGTTCGACTGGCAGACCAGCATCTACACGCCGTCGCAAAGCTGGCGCGCTGCGCTCCAGGCGCACTGGATTCCGCTGGAGTCCGGCAACCTCGAGATCCTGGCCCGCGTCCAGGCCCGCGACCGCGACGCCTTCTTCATGCCGACCCGCGTGAGCCCGGGCCTGCCCGACCTGAACGTCGCGCCCGGCAGCACCCTGTTGGACGGCTGGCTGGTCATCCGGATCGTGACGGTGCAGGCATATTTGCGCTACGAGGACATCGCGGGACAGGGCTTCGCCGACGCCCCCGGCCGCGTCATTTCCGGGCCCCGCATCGTGTATGGCGTGAAATGGTCGTTCCTCAACTGAGCGCGGGACTGCGCCCGGGCGCGGCCCGGCCGCCGGCTCCGTTGAACTTCCCGTCCGGTTCGCGTAGCTTTGCGGGCTCGATGGAGACACGATGATCCGCAGCATGACGGGGTTCGGCGAGGCCGAACGCGAGTCCGCGGCCGGCCGGCTGCGCGCCGAGGTGCGCACCGTCAACCATCGGTTCTTCAGCGCCAACCTGCGACTTGCCAGGCCGATCGAGCGCTACGAAGGGCAGGTCCGCGACTGGCTGCGATCCCGCCTGTCGCGCGGCCATGTCAATTTTTCGCTCCGCATCGAACGCGAGGGCCTCGGCCCGGCGTCCCAGGTCCAGGTGGACCTCGATCGAGCGAAGCAGTACCTGGGCGCGCTGCGGACGCTGCAGTCCGAGCTGGGCCTGGCCGGCGAGATCGACGTCAGGCTGCTCGCGCGCTATGGCGACCTGATCGTGCTCGAGGACGACGCGGAGCAGGTCGAGGTCGACCTCGACAGGGTACGCGAGGTGACCGAAGCGGCGGCTGACGCTGCCGTCCGCATGCGCGAGGAGGAGGGTCTCCGCCTCGCCGCGGACCTCGAGGAGCGGCTCGTCGGAATCGAGACGGCCATGGCGGAGATCGCCGAGGCAGCGCCGGCGCGGCTGCTGGCCGAGCGCGATCGCATGCATCGCGTCGTCGGCGAGTTGCTCGAGGGCAGGTCGCTCGACGAGGACCGGGTCGCGCGCGAGATCGCACTCATCGCGGAGCGCTGGGACGTCAGCGAGGAACTGGTGCGACTGCGCTCGCACCTCGAGCTGTTCCGCGACACCATGGCAGCAGATGCATCGGAACCGGTCGGCAAGCGCCTCAGTTTCCTGATCCAGGAGATGAACCGCGAGTCGAACACGATCGGTGCAAAGGCGAACGACGCAGCGATCGAGCATCGCGTAATCGCGATCAAGGACGAGATCGAGCGGCTGCGCGAACAGGTCGAGAACGTCGAGTGAACGGCTGGCGGCGCTCACTCCCGTTCGTGCTCGCCGCCCCGAGCGGAGCAGGGAAGACGTCGCTCGCGCGCGCCCTGGTCGAACGCCACGCCGACATCGTCTTTTCGGTGTCCGCGACGACGCGCCCGCCGCGCGCAAACGAGCGCGACGGCGTCGACTACCACTTCGTGGACGACGCCGGCTTCGAGGCGATGGAGCAGCGCGGTGAGCTGCTCGAATGGGCCTGGGTGCACGGCCGCCGCTACGGCACGCCCGTCAGCAGCGTACAGGCTGCGCTCGCGCAGGGGCGGACCGTGATGCTCGACATCGACGTGCAGGGCGCGCAGCAGTTGCGTGAAAAACTGCCGGATGCCGTGCTCGTCTTCATTCTGCCGCCTTCGGGCACCGAACTGCTGCGGCGGTTGAGCGGCCGCGCGAGCGAGTCCGATGCAGAACGCACGCAGCGACTGCGCACCGCGCGCAGTGAGCTGCAGTCGGCAGACGAATTCGATTACGTTGTCGTGAACGACCGCTTCGAGGATACGATCGCCGTACTCGAAGCGATCCTCACAGCCGAACGGCACCGCGCCGCGCGCGCGCGCGACCTGGTAAGGGAAGAACTGGCGCGCCTCGACGACGAGGTAAGCGCTTTCATTGCACGAGGGGGATCATGAGAGTCTTCACACCCGACGAGCTGGCAATCAGGAGCAACGACGCAGACAGCTCCGCGAGCAAGTATCTCGGTGTGCTCGTCGCCGCGCGCTACGCACGCGAGCTGAACGCGCTGCCGAAGGAAGCAGTGCCCGGTGAGCGCCCGCAGAAGAAGCTCACCACGCAGGCGCTCGAGGCGTTCGTTGGGAGCAGCATCGAGTTCGAACTCGTCAAGCGCCGCCGGAAGAGCGCCTGATCATGGATCGCTCGGGTGCGCCGGCAGCCGCCGGCCGCCCCGGCGCGTCCCTCGCACCGCGGCGGCCATGGGCCGGCCGGCGCGTGCTGCTCGGCGTCACCGGCGGCATCGCAGCCTACAAGAGCATCCAGCTCGCGCGTGACCTCGCGCAGCTTGGCGCACAGGTCGACGTCGTACTGACGCACTCCGCAAAGGCCTTTGTCGGGCCGCTCTCCTTTGAGGGGCTGACCGGCCGGCCGGTCTATACCAATCTCGTCTCCGAAGGCCACGCTCTCGATCATATCCGGCTCGCACGCGAGGCAGACGTTGTCTGCGTTGCGCCCGCGACCGCCGACTTCCTTGCGCGTGCCGCGCAGGGTCGGGCGGACGATCTGATCACGGCCGTGCTGCTGGCGACGCGCGCACCCGTGCTGGTGTGTCCAGCCATGAACGACCGCATGTGGGCGCACGCGCAGACGCAGGCGAACGCCGCCCGCCTGGGAACGCTCGGCTACACGCTGGTCGGGCCGGCGAGTGGGCCGCTGGCGTGGGACGAGGGCGCGGGACCGGGCCGGATGGTCGAGCCCGCTGTGATCATCGAGCACATCGGCCGTGCGCTCAGCGGCGCGGACCCGCTCCACGGCCGCCACGTCGTCGTCAGTGCAGGGCCGACACGCGAGCCGGTCGATGCGGTGCGCGTGCTGACGAATCGCTCGTCCGGACGCATGGGGTACGCGATCGCTGCGGCCGCCTGGCGGCGTGGTGCGCGCGTTACGCTGATCTCGGGGCCGACAGAGGTAGCACCGCCCGTGGGGCCGCGCATCGTTCGTGCGGCGACCGCGGCGGAAATGGAGCGGGCCGTGCGGGCGGCGCTCGCAGATGCCGACGCGCTCATCATGGCCGCGGCGATCTCCGATTTCCGGCCGGCAGCGCCGCATGCCGGCAAGCTGAAGAAGGAGGAGGCGCCGGACTCCATCGCGCTCGAGCCGTCGCCGGACGTCCTGCGCGCGACGCGCGATGCGCGGCCGGCCGGCCTCGTCGCCGTGGGCTTTGCGCTGGAAAGCAGCGACGGCGTCGCGAACGCGCGCGGCAAGCTCGAGAGCAAGGCCCTCGATCTGATCGTGTTGAATCCGGCGAATGAGGAGGGCGCGGGTTTCGAGACGGACACGAACCGTGTCACCCTGATCACGAAGGACAGCGAGGAGGCGCTTCCGCTCCAGTCCAAGCAGGATGTGGCGGAAACCATTCTGGATCGCGTCGTGGGGCTGATGGGGCGCTCCGGATGAGCATCGATCCGGCGTTGCTTGCGCGTTACCTTGCACAGGTCGGCGAGCTGGGCGGCCCCGACCTGTTCCTCGATTCACTGAGCGCGCGCGAGGCGCGCCGGCTGGTGATCGCGGCCGCACAGGGCGGCAGCGCGGTCACGTATGAACCCGGCGCGCGCAGCGGTGCGGCAGCCGTCGCGCGCGAGTCGGCTGCGGCTGCGCGCGCGCCCGGTGACACGATGACGACGAAGGAACAGGCGCGTGCGGCGCTGTCCGCGATGTTCGCCTCGTCGGCCAGCGCAGCCGTCGCCGCCGCTGCGCCGACGATCGACGTCGCGCCGCTGGCGGGCGCAGACAGCAGCGCGTTGCAGGTGCTTGCGGCGGATGCGCGCAACTGCACGCGCTGCCGGTTGTCGGAGGGTCGTACGAACGTCGTGTTCGGTGATGGGGCGGCGAATGCGGAGGTAGTGGTCGTCGGCGAGGCGCCCGGCCAGGAGGAGGACCGCCAGGGGCTGCCGTTCGTCGGGCGTGCGGGCAAGCTGCTCGATCTGCTGCTGCAGAGTGCGGGCTATCCGCGCGAGCGCGTCTACATCTGCAACGTACTGAAGTGCCGGCCGCCGCAGAATCGCAATCCGCTGCCGGACGAGATCGATGCGTGCACGTCGTTGTGGCTGCACGCGCAGATCGACGCGATCGCGCCGAAGGTACTGATCGCGGTCGGCAAGTTTGCGGCGCAGACGTTGTGCGCGAGTGAAGAGAGTGTGGGCCGCCTGCGTGGTCGCATTCACGAGTACAGGGGCACGCCACTGATTGCGACGTACCATCCGGCGTACCTGCTGCGCAGTCCCGAGATGGTGCGGACCGCGTGGCAGGACTTCCAGTTGCTGCGGAAGGTTCACGATGAGCAGGCCTGAGTACGGTGCGCCGACGTACAGAAGGGTCAGCGAGCGCGATGTCGTTTCGCTGATCCCTCCGGACCGGCAGCCGCCCTACGCGCCGGAGGCGGAGATTTCCGTGCTGGGCGGCATGCTGATCGATGCGAACGCGGTCGCGAAGGCGATCGAGTTCGTAGACGACACGATGTTCTATCGTGAGTCCAACCGCCGCATCTTCCGCGCGATGGCGCGGCTGTTCCAGAAGGGCGGTGTCATCGACCCGGTCACGCTGCGCGAGGAACTGCAGAAGACCGAAGAACTGGAGTCGGTCGGCGGGCTCGAGTACATCGCGGAGCTGATGGACGCGGTGCCGACGGCCGCCAACATCGAGTACCACGCGAAGATCGTTCGTGAGCGGGCGCTGCTGCGTCGCCTGATCGAGGCGAGCAGCACGATCATCCGCGATTCGTACGAGCCGGGGGAGCGCAGTGTCGAGGAGGTGCTCGACGTTGCGGAGCAGCGGATCTTCCAGGTCGCCTCCTCGCACGAGCGCGAGGGGTTCGTCTGGATCAAGAAGATCCTCTACCCGACGTTCGAGAAGATCGAACAGCTGCAGGCGGCCAAGGGCGGCATCACCGGCGTCGGCACCGGGTTCATGGATCTGGATTCGATGACGGGCGGGCTCCAGAAGGGCGACCTGGTCATCGTCGCTGCACGTCCGTCGATGGGCAAGACTGCATTCTGCATGAACGTCGGATTGCACGCGGCCATCACGCAGCAGACGCCCGTTGCGATATTCTCGCTCGAAATGTCGAAGGAGCAGCTCGTACAGCGCATGCTGTGCAGCGAGGCGCTCGTGGACCTCGGCCGCCTGCTGCGCGGCCGGCTCTCTGACGACGACTATGTCCGCCTCGCGCAGGCTGCCGGCCACCTGAACACTGCTCCGATCTGGATCGACGATTCGGGCGGCATCAGCGTGCTCGAGATGCGTGCAAAGGCGCGTCGCCTGAAGGCGGACCAGCCGGAGCTCGGCCTGATCATCATCGACTACATCCAGCTCATGCAGGCGGGCGGACAGCAGCAGGAGAACCGCCAGCAGGAAGTCAGCGCGATCAGCCGCGGTCTGAAGGCGCTCTCGAAGGAGCTGAACGTTCCGATCATCGCACTTTCGCAGCTCTCGCGAGCACCCGAGCAGCGCGCCGACCATCGGCCGCAGCTCTCCGACCTGCGTGAGTCCGGATCGATCGAGCAGGACGCGGACCTGGTGATGTTCCTGTACCGTCCGGAGTACTACCTGCCACAGCTGGAGGCGCAGGAGAAGGGTGTCGTCGGAAAAGCCGAGCTGATCATCTCGAAGCAGCGTAACGGCCCGACCGGTACCGTGGATCTGTTCTTCCGCAAGGAGTGCACGCGCTTCGAGTCGTTCAGCGAGCGGCCCGAGGCGGCGTAGCGGCGCATGGCGAAGCTGCGCACGCTCTTCTTCTGTACCGAGTGCGGCAACGAAACGCCGCGCTGGCAGGGACAGTGTCCCGCATGCAGCGCATGGAACACGCTTGCCGAGGAGCCTGCGCCGGAGAAGCGCCGCAGTGTGCGCTCCGGGGCGACGCCGCTGCAGGCCATGCGCACGACGAGCGCCGTCCGTCTCGCGGACGTGGAGACGACGGACGTTGCGCGCTGGACATCCGGCATCGAAGAGTTCGACTTCGTGCTCGGCGGCGGCACCGTGCCGGGCTCGCTCGTACTCGTGGGCGGTGAGCCCGGCATCGGTAAGAGCACGCTGCTGCTCCAGGTCGCGGCACGACTCCAGGCCGCGGGACATGCCGCACTCTACGTGTCGGGCGAGGAATCGGCGGCGCAGACGCGCCTGCGTTCGGAGCGACTGAACGAATCCGCAGGCGACGTCCTGTTTCTCGCGGAGACCCGCCTGGAATCGATCCTCGAGCGCGCCGCTGAGCACGCACCCGCAGTTCTTTTCATCGATTCCATCCAGACCGTCTACACCGACGACATCGAAGGCACACCCGGCAACGTCGGCCAGGTGCGGGAGTGTGCGGCGCGCCTGCAGCGGCTTGCCAAGGAGAGCGGTGCAGCGGTGTTCCTGGTCGGCCACGTGACGAAGGGCGGCACGGTAGCGGGGCCCAGGACACTCGAGCACATCGTCGACACGGTGCTGTACTTCGAAGACACGGGCAGCCTCGATCACAGGGTGCTCCGCGCGACGAAGAACCGCTTCGGCAGTGTGGACGAGATCGGTGTCTTCCGTATGGGTGCGCAGGGCCTGGCGCCGGTCGAGAACCCGTCAGCACTGTTCCTGGGAGAGCGTTCGCAGCACGCGAGCGGCACCGCGGTCGCCGCCACGCTCGAGGGAACGCGACCCCTGCTCGTCGAGATCCAGGCGCTCTGCACGAAGGCGAGCTATGGCGCGCCGCAGCGCGTCTCGACCGGCGTGGACCGCCAGCGCCTCGCGTTGCTGCTCGCGGTACTCGAGAAGCGTGCAGGGCTTCCGTTCGGTCAGCTCGACGTGTTCGTGAACGTGGTTGGCGGTGTCCGCATCGCGGAGACCGCATCCGACCTCGCCGTCATTGCAGCCCTCGCTTCCAGCGTTGCCGATCGCGCGCTGCCGGACGACACGGTCTTCATCGGCGAGGTCGGCCTGTCGGGGGAGCTGCGCGCCGTGAGCCAGCTCGAGCGCCGCCTGGCCGAGGCAGCCCGCATGGGCTTCAAGCGAGCGTTCGTGGCGGAACGTGCAGCTGGCGTGCGCACCAGCGGTATCACGCCGGTGGGCGTACGCGATGTCGCCGCGCTGCTCGAGCGCGTGCTTTCGTGACGCGCGCTGCGGCCCTGATCCCTGCCGCGGGCGCCGGCCGCCGCATGGGCGGCGCGCACAAGCCGATGCTCGAGCTCCGGGGCGAGCCGCTCCTGCTCCATACCCTCCGGCCATTCCTCCAGACAGCGGGAATCGAGCAGGTCATCGTTGCATTGCCGGCAGATGTGGCGGCGAATCCGCCCGGCTGGCTGACCGGCCTCGATCCGCGGATCCAGGTCGTGGCGGGCGGGGCGGAACGAGGCGATTCCGTTCATGCCGCGCTGGTCGCAACGGACCGCGCGATCGACGTCGTGCTCGTGCACGACGCCGCGCGACCGCTCGTCACCACCGACCTCATCGCTCGCGCCATTGGGGCCGCGGCGCAGGGCCGCAGCGTCATTGCGGCTGTACCACCCACCGACACCATCCAGCAGATCGATGCGCACGGCGCGATCGTGGCCACGCCCAATCGGACTTCGCTGCGCGCCGCCCAGACGCCGCAGGCGTTCCCGCGCGCCGTGCTCCTCGACGCATACGAACGTGCCGCCGCGGACGGCGTTCGTGCGACGGACGATGCCGCGCTCGTCGCGCGCTGCGGCATCCGCGTCGATGTGATAGAAGGCGACGTCGAGAACATAAAGGTCACGACACCCGGCGATCTGGCCCATGCCGAAGCGCTCCTCGCCCGCCGCTCCTGAGGCCGGCCCCTTGCAGCATCGCGCCGGCATGGACACCCTTCCGTTCGGCAGCATCGAGGAAGTGGAGCAGGCGATCCCGCGCGTGCTCGACCATTTGCGCGCGGGCGGGGTAGTGGCCTATCCGACGGAGACGGTGTACGGCTTCGGGTGCGCATTGCGGCCGGATGGACTTGCGCGACTGCGCGCGCTGAAACACAGGGTAGAGACGAAGCCGTTTCTGCTCCTCATCGCGAGACCGGAAGACGCGCCCGGTCTTGCATGGACGCCCGCCGCGCGCCGCCTTGCCCGGAAGTTCTGGCCGGGTCCGCTCACGCTCGCAGTCGCGGCGAACGACTCGTTTCCGCGAGACGTCCGCAGTGCGGACGGGACCGTGGCAGTCCGTGCGACGTCGCACCCGGGTATGCGCCGACTGCTGGAAGTATTCGGTGCACCGATCACGTCCACCTCGGCCAACGCGCCGGGCGAAGCCGCGACGCTCGATGCGGAGGGCACAGTGCGCGTCATCGAACGGTTGGGCGGCGCGGACGTTCTGGTTCTGAACGGTGGCACGCTGCCCTCGGCACTGCCGTCCACCGTGGTTGATGCTTCGCGCGTACCGCCGCGCGTCGTTCGCGCCGGTGCGGTGCCGGTGTCTGCACTGCGCAATGCGATCGGAGAGGTCGATGAGGTCTGAGGAATCGAGCACGGGCACGACGTACAACCTCCTGTTCGTATGCACCGGCAACACGTGTCGCTCCCCGATGGCGGAGGCGATCGCGCGCAAGGCGCTCGAGAAGCGCGGCTGGTCTCACGTGCGCGTGGATTCCGCCGGTGTGGCCGCCGGATGGGACGCTCCGGCATCCGAGTACGCCATTGCGGTCTGCGCCGAGCACGGCATCGATCTGGAAGGACACCGCTCGCAGCCGCTCACCGCGGAACTCGTCCGCTGGGCCGATCTGCTCCTGGTCATGAGCGCGTCGCATCTCGATGCAGTGCGTGAGCTCGACGGTGACGCGGAGAACCGTACCGCGCTGCTCACGGAGTTTGCGGACGGCGCGACCGACGCGATCGAAGACCCGTTCGGCGGTACCATCGAGCCGTATCGCCGCACATTCGGACAGATCGAACGCCTGGTCGACCGTGCACTCGAGCGACTCGAACTGATCCTCGCACCATGAGACACTCGATCGGCGCCGGCACTCGCGTCTATACGCTCCTCGGCAACCCCGTCGCCCATTCGCGCTCGCCGGACATGATCAATGCCGCGTTCAACGAGCACGGGATCGATGCCGTGTACGTGGCGCTGCGTTGCTCCGACGCCGACGTCGCCACGCTCGTACGCGCGATCGCACAGGCCGGCGGTGGCGGCAACATCACCGTGCCACACAAGGCACGGGCACGCACCGCTGTCGATCGTCCGAGCGAGGCAGTGGTGCGCACCGGCGCGTGCAACACGTTCTGGGCCGGTGAGGGCGGCGTGCACGGTGACAACACGGACGTCGAAGGCGTCCATGTGGCCACCGCCGCGCTCATCGGGAGCGCCGTGGGTATCCGCGTGCTGCTGCTCGGCGCCGGCGGCGCCGCACGTGCGGCCGCCTGGGCACTCCTCGAGGCCGGCGCCGCGCGCGTCGATGTGCTCAACCGCACGCCGCATCGCGCCGCCCAGCTCGTGCACGGCCTCGGCACCCCCCGGCTGCGTGTGGCACACCAGGTCGGCACCGCCGACCTGCTGGTCAATGCGACCACCCTCGGGCTCCGCCCGCATGACCCGCTCCCCATCCGGGAGCAGATGCTGCCGAACTTCGGAGCCGTGCTCGACCTCGTGTACCAACCGGACGAAACCCCCCTCGTTCATGCCGCACGCAATGCTGGCGTCCACGCGATGGACGGGACGACCATGCTCCTCGCACAGGGCGCCGCGGCCTACCGCTGCTGGACCGGCCGTGAGGCGCCGATGGAGACGATGAGAGCGGCGCTGGGATCCGGTGGGGTGGACCCGGTAGGGCGGGCGGTGTCCGGGTCCGAGTATGAGTGAGGGCACGGTGTAGGTTCGTCAGTACTTCCGGGCCCGACCCTCCCGGACCATGGCCGCGCCCCGTCAATCGCCGCACCCTCAACACATGCTCCGCGCTCTCCTCGACGTACTGCTGCCACCCGCCTGCCTCGCCTGCAGCGACCCGATCCGGGCAGGGGACGACGCGCGCCTCGTCTGCAGGCTGTGTCGCGCGCGGCTTCGTCGCCTGCCATGGCCGCACTGCGAGCGGTGCGGGGCGCCGTTGCTGCGGACCGGCCGGCACGGTGTCTCACAGTGCCTCGAATGTGTGGGCTGGCCTGTCGCGGTGCGTGCCGCACGCTCGGCGGTACTGCTCGCGCCGCCCGCCGACACCATCGTCCACCAGATGAAGTACCGCGGCTGGCGCGCTCTCGCCCGGCCGATCGCGGAATGCATGGCACCCATCGTGCTGCCGCGCGACGCCGAGGAGGAGGCACGCGTGTGCGTACCCGTCCCCACGACGGCTGAGCGTCTGCGTACGCGCGGGTACAACCAGGCTGCGTGCATCGCCGAAGAATATGCCCGGCTGACCGGTCGCACCGTCGAGCCGCTGCTCGAGCGCAGCCGCGCGCAGGACACGCAGACGCACTTGCAGCCCGCGGCACGCTCGGCTAACGTGGCCGGCGCGTTCCGCGTACGCCGCGGCGCCGATGCGATGCTGCGCGACGCGCACGTCCTCCTCGTCGATGATGTGCTCACGACCGGCGCGACGATCGCCGAGTGCGCCACCACGCTGGTCGTGGCAGGCGCACGCTGTGTTACAGCCGTTACCTTCGCGCGCGCGCTCGATGCGCGCCGACTCACAGGAACCTAGAGAGCTCGCACCATGGCCAGTAACGACCGCATCAAGGTCGCGATCAACGGATTCGGACGCATCGGCCGCAACATCCTGCGCTCCGCCAAGAAGACCGGCGCACCCGTCGATTTCGTTGCCGTCAACGATCTCACGGACAACGCCACGCTCGCGCACCTGCTCAAGTATGACTCCGTGCACGGCGCCTATCCCGGCACGGTCGAAGTCACGAAGAACGGTATCACCGTCGATGGGGACGAGATCCGCGTCTTCGAGGAGAAGGACCCGGGCAAGCTGCCATGGAAGGACCTCGGCGTGGACATCGTCTTCGAGTCCACCGGCCGCTTCACCAAGCGCGCTGATGCCGCGAAGCACATCGAGGCCGGCGCGCGCAAGGTCATCATCACCGCGCCGGGCAAGGACGAGGATATCACGATCGTGATGGGCGTCAACCACGAGAAGTACGACGACGCATCGCACCAGGTCATCAGCAACGCGAGCTGCACGACGAACTGCCTCGTGCCCGTCGTCAAGGTCATTCGCGACAACTTCGGGTTCGAGAGCGGCTTCATGACCACCGTGCACTCCTACACGAACGACCAGAACATTCTCGACCTGCCGCACAAGGATCTGCGGCGCGCACGTGCCGCGGCCATGTCGATCATCCCGACGACCACCGGCGCCGCCAAGGCGACGTCGCTCGTCATTCCGGAGCTGAAGGGGAAGATCGACGGCATCGCCATGCGCGTGCCGACACCCGACGTCTCCATTGTCGATCTCGTCGCACGCGTCGAGCGCGATGTGAGCGTCGAGCAGCTCAACAATGCATTCCGTGAAGCTGCGAACGGCGCACTGAAAGGTGTGCTCGCAGTGAGCGACGAAGAACTCGTCAGCATCGATTACACGGGCAATCCGAACAGCTCGATCGTCGACCTCGGCTGCACTGCAGTCATCGGTGATCGGCTCGTCAAGGTCGTCTCCTGGTACGACAACGAGTGGGGTTATTCGTGCCGCTGCGTCGACCTCGCCGTCCACGTCGCGGGCGTTCGCTGACGAAGCAGCCAAGTTCGCGTCCTGCAGGCATTTAGCGGCGGCAGTTCAACCACTTTGGGATGTGGAGAACTGCCGCCGTTGACGCGGACTGGAGGGGGTGTTACCATGGGTCTGAGAGGGTGACCGCGAGCCATTGCGGCGGTGTCGAGCCTCCGCATCTGCCGTGCGTGGCATACATCTGGCGCTGGCAGTCCGGAACGTTACGCAACGCGCTGGAGGAGCGATGATGGCCACTCACAGTGAGCTGCTCTCTGGGACGTATCGGTGTCCCGTGTGCGGCCATCGGGATGTCGCGGAGCTGGACGTATGCAACCCGGTTCGTGTCGTCACTTGCAGTTACTGCGAAACCCCTCTCGAGGTAACAGCGCGAGGTCCTGATTCGGTGCGGTTTTCAGTCCAGGTGGCTGAGGAACCAACCCGCGGGTGAGTGAGATGGACATCCCTGCGACCCTTGAGGGGCGCAGCGGCCACGGTGTCGAAAGGCGCCGTGGCCGCTCTCTTTTTGATACCCCGGATGCGCGACTGGACGCGGCGCAGGCACGGCTGCTGGAGCTGGGTGAGGCGGCTGCGCAGCGGCATCTGACGCTGGTCGGCAACGGATCCGTTCATCACCTGGAGCTTGGGCGCGGCAGGCCGCTCGTTCTGCTGCACGGCGCGGGCGGCGGTGGTGCCAACTGGTACCGGCTGCTGGGTGGGCTGTCCATCGGCCGCCGTGTCATCGCACCGGACCTGCCCGGCTTCGCACATTCGGACCCGATCGCGTTGAGCGCGCCACTGGGGCGTTCGACGGCCCGCACGATCGGTCAGTGGCTGCGGCAGGTGGTGCCGACCGGATGCGACGTTGTTGCGACATCGTCTGGCGGGCTCATCGCGATGCGGCTCGCGCAGGCGCAACCGGTTCCCATCGGCCGTATCGCACTGATCGATACGGTGGGTCTGGGCCGTGAGCTGCCGTGGCTGGTCCGGATCGCCGCGACGAGAGCGGGCGGTGCAGTGCTGCTGCGCCGCTCGACGCGCCTGGGAATCCGCGCACAACTCCGGCTGCTCATGACGTCGGCGCGCCTGCCGTGCGCGCACGAAGACGCACTCGTCGAGTATCTGCACGCCTCGTCCGTCATGGAATGCGCGCGGGATTTCCCGCAGGCGCTCCGGCTGTTCGGCGGACTGCGCGGGCAGGCCGAAGTACTGGGCGATGCCGAGCTGCGCGCGCTCCGACTGCCGGTACTGCTGGCGTGGGGCGAGCACGACCGCTTCCTGCCGCGTGCGCACGCGGAGCGTGCGCTCCGTCTGCTGCCCGATGCCCAGCTTGCCGTGATTCCCGGCGCCGGTCACTCCCCGAACTGGGAACGCCCCGAAGCGCTCCACGCCCGTCTCCAGCCATTCCTCGACGCGTAGTCGCCAGAACGGACATCTGCTTGATTCGCGCGCTCCGCCCCGGGTATGTTGCCGCCCCGCTGCAGGCGTGGATTCCCGGAGTGATGCAATGGCGAAGCGAACGATCGAGGACCTGGGTGCGGACGAGCTGAGTGGCCGGCGTGTGCTCGTGCGCGTGGACTACAACGTACCGATCGAGGACGGGGTGGTCGGTGACGACACGCGCATTCGCGCGACGATCCCGACGATCGAGTACCTGCTGGAGCGCGGCGCGCGCGTGGTGCTGGCGTCGCATCTCGGCCGGCCGAAGGGGACGTGGAACGACGAGTTCACGCTCGGACCGGTCGCGTCGCGCCTGCGCGAACACCTGCCCGGTCGGAATGTCGCCTTCGTGAGCGACATCGTTGGCGCCGATGCGAAGCATGCGATCGACGCACTTCAACCGGGTGCCGTGCTGCTGCTCGAGAACACGCGTTTCCTGGCGGGCGAGGAGACGAATGACCGCAAGCTGAGCGAGGCGCTGGCAGCGGAGGCCGATGTCTTCGTCAACGACGCATTCGGCGCCGCGCATCGCGCGCATGCATCGACCTGCGGGATCGCCGAGGTGATGAAGCAGGAGGGGCGTCCTGCGGTCGCCGGAATGCTGATGGAGAAGGAGCTGCGCTTCCTCGGCGACGCACTCGCGGATCCGGAACGGCCGTTCGTCGCGATCCTGGGCGGTGCGAAGATCTCCGGCAAGCTGGACGTGATCGAGAACCTGCTGCCGCGCGTGGACCAGCTCGTGATCGGTGGTGCCATGGCGAACACGTTCTTTGCCGCACTCGGCCTCGAGACCGGCAAGTCGCTCGTCGAGCAGGACCGCGTGGAGATGGCCAGGGAACTGCTCGAGCGCGCGGGCGCGAAGCTCGTCCTGCCGGTTGACTGCGTGGTCGCCGGTGAGCCGAAGGAGAACGCGCGCACGTTCCTGATGGAGCGTACCGAGGTGCCGCCCGAGGGCGCGATCTACGATATCGGACCGAAGAGTGTCGCGACGTTCCGTGATTTCGTCGAGCGGGCACGCACGATCCTCTGGAACGGGCCGATGGGCCTGTTCGAGGTGGAGCCATTCGCAGAAGGTACACGCGGCGTCGCCCGCGCGGTCGCCGCTGCGACGGACCGGGGTGCAACGACCATCGTCGGCGGTGGCGACACCGTTGCCGCAGTCGAGGAAGCAGGTGTCGCGGAGCGAATCACGCACGTGTCCACCGGCGGTGGCGCATCGCTCGAGTTCCTCGAGGGACGCACACTCCCCGGTGTCGCCGTGCTCGACGAGGTGGAGGCATGAGCGCATTCGCACGGCCGGTGATCGCCGGCAACTGGAAGATGCACAAGGGTCCGGGCGAGACCGCCGCGTTCTTCGCGGCGTTCCTCACCGACGTCAGGGTGCCCGAGGACCGCACCGTCGTGTTCTTTCCGCCGGCCATCTCCCTCGGCGCGGCACGCGATGCGCTCGGCGGACGGCGTGACATCCTGCTCGGCGTGCAGAACATCCACTGGGAGTCGCAGGGCGCGTTCACAGGCGAGACGAGCGCGCCGATGGCGCGGGACGCGGGCGCGCAGGTGGTGCTGTGCGGACACTCCGAGCGACGCCACGTCTTCGGTGAGACCAACGAGGAGGTCGGCCGCAAGGCGGCAGCGGCATTCGCCGCCGGTCTGGTCCCGATGATATGCGTGGGCGAGAAGCTGGAGGAACGCGAGGCGGGAAGCCTCGAGGCCGTCGTGCTGCGGCAGCTCGATGCGGCGCTCGCGGGACTCGCCGACAGCGACGTCGCACGGGTGGCCGTCGCATACGAGCCGGTCTGGGCGATCGGGACCGGCCGCAATGCGACGCCCGAGGACGCGGCCGCCGCGCATGCCATCCTGCGCGCACGGCTGCGCGCGCGCATCGGGGATGCCGCGGCGAACGTGCCGATCCTGTATGGCGGCTCGGTCAAGCCGGAGAACGCCGCCGCACTCCTGGCCGCGAGCGACGTGGACGGGCTGCTCGTCGGCGGCGCCAGCCTGGATCCCGCCGGCTTCGGCCGCATCGTGAACGCGGGCTAGACCTTGCGCAGGCGTCCGGGTGCCGCGAAACTCAATGGCTGACTGAATGTTTTCCGGAGCACACGCGTGTACACGTTCCTGCTGATTCTCCTGATCCTCGACGGTCTGCTGCTCACGGTGGTCGTGCTGCTGCAGTCGGGGAAGGGCGGTGGCCTGGCCGCGATGGGCGGTGCGGGCACCTCGACGGATTCCGTGATCGGCGGCCGCCAGGCCGCCACCCTGCTGACCAAGGCAAGCTGGATCGGTGGCGGCCTCTTCCTGGCGCTCGCCCTCGTCCTGTCGATCCTTTCGTCACGGGCGACCACTGCGGATTCGATCCTGCGCCAGGAATTCCAGCAGGGGCCCGTCCAGCCGTTGCAGCCGGTGGTTCCGGGTACGACGCCGCAGGAAGGCGCTCAGCCGGAGGCTGCACCTGTGCCGGGCACCACGCCGGCCGGTGATCCGCCCGAGGGACAGTAGCCCGGGGCACGCGCACCGACCCGCAATAGACGAGGGCCCGATCACTGGCGTGACCGGGCCCTCTCTGCATTCGACGCGTGTTGCCGTTCAGCCGCCGTCACGCACGCGGTCCCAGGCGTATCCGTGCGAAACGTCGTATGTCGTTTCGTAGGGTCCGAGCGGCATCGAGTCGCGCGTCTCCCGGCGATTCTCGAGTCGGTCAGCGTACCAGGGCCGGGCCGCAGCATTTCGCGGCCGGCGCTGCCGCGCAGGGCGGCGCTTCCATGCGGGGCGATCGTCGTTCGGCATACGGTCTCCTGCATTTCGATTCCCGCCGGATGACGGGGCGACACCCGGCGCTGTCACGGCGGTATACGCGGGAAGAGCAACGCGCCGCAACGTCCTTCCTTGACGCAACTTCGGGGCCCGCTCATTATGCCCGCTTCGAGAGCGGAACTTCCGTTCTCACGTACTCTGCGCAGGATGAGAATGGCCGCCACGACCGAGACCGCGGATGCTGCGTCGCAGACCAGCCTGACGCGGGATCAACTGCATGAGATCTATTATTTCCTTCAGCTTACGCGTCAGCTCGAGAACCTGCTGACAACGCTGTACCGACAGAACAAGGTGATCGGCGGGCTCTATCGCTCGCTGGGACAGGAGGCGACAGCCGTTGCGAGCGCGTATGCGCTGCGCCGCCGCACGGATGCCACAGGTGACGTGGTCGCCCCCGCGATCCGCGACATGGGTGGCCTGCTCGTCATGGGCGCCCGGCCGGTCGATTTCCTTCGCCAGTACATGGCGAAGGGCGACTCGCCCACGTGGGGCCGCGAGCAGAACGTGCACTTCACCGATTACGATCGCGGCTTCATCGGCCTGATCTCGCATCTCGGCGTCATGATCGAGGTCATGGCTGGCGTTGCACTGACGTTCAGGCTGCGCGGCGAGCCCAGGGTCGCGTTGGCGTGGTCGGGTGACGGTATGACCTCGACGGGTGCATTCCACGAGGGCTTCAACCTGGCTGCCGTGCAGCGCGCGCCGCTGATCGTCATCGTCGAGAACAACGGCTACGCGTACTCGACGCCCGTGGGCAAACAGACGGCGGCCCGCTCGTTCGTCGAGCGCGCGGCCGGCTACGGCGCCTTCGGTGAGCGGTGCGATGGCAACGACGTGTTCGCCGTATACGACATGGTGTCACGCGCCGCGGCGCGTGCGCGCAACGGCGAGGGTGCATCACTGCTCGAAGTGATGACGTATCGGCGCAAGGGCCACGCCGAGCACGACGCGCAGGCGTACGTGCCGGCGGGCGAGATCGAAGCGTGGGAAGCGAAGGATCCGGTCGTTCGCTACGAGCGTACGCTGCTCGAGCGCGGCTACGCGACGCAGGAAGAGCTGGACGCGATCAGCGCGCGCGTCGCGAAGGAGATCGAAGTCGCGCGCGAACAGGCGGAAGCGTCGCCCATGCCCGAGCCGGAAACGGCGCTGGCCGAAGTCACGGGCGGCACGATCGTGCCGCGGCCGTGGACGCGTGGCGGTGCACCCGATCCTCACAGAGCATGAGCATGGCGACCATAGAGCAGGGCACGAAGGTGAGCGAGAAGCCGGAGCACGTACGCAATACGGAGGAGGGCCGTCCGGTCACCATGCTGGAGGCCATCCGCGAGGCGCTCTGGGAGGAGATGGAGCGCGACGCCAGTGTCTTCGTGATCGGTGAAGACATCGGCGTGTACGGTGGCGCATTCAAGATGACCGACGGCTTCCTCGATCACTTCGGGCCGAAGCGCATCGTCGATGCGCCGATCAGTGAGGCCGGCTTCACGGGCGCAGCAGCAGGCGCAGCGCACATGGGCATGCGGCCCGTCGTCGAGATGCAGTTCATGGACTTCGTCTCGTGCGCGTACGAACCGCTCACGAACTACATTGCGACGTCGCGCTGGCGCGGCAGCGGTCCGCTGCCGATGGTGATCCGTGGACCGCTCGGCAGGGGCGGGCTCGACGGCCGGTCGGACGCGCGTCATCCAGGGAAGGAGTGTTGCTCCCGGCGGTGGCCGAAGCTCGTCAAAACATCGACCGC
>CAYLME010000018.1:0-32976 GCA_964384585.1 uncultured Gemmatimonadaceae bacterium
CACAGCACGGCCCCCTCGTTCATGGTCGCGGCGAGCGGCTGCGCGCCGCCCATGCCGCCCATGCCGCCGGTCAGCACCCATCGTCCCCTGAGCGAGCCGCCGAAATGCTCGCGCGCGACCGCACCGAACGTCTCGTAGGTCCCCTGCAGGATGCCCTGGGTGCCGATGTAGATCCATGAGCCGGCCGTCATCTGGCCGTACATCGTGAGACCGGCGCGCTCCAGTTCGCGGAACTGTTCCCACGTCGCCCAGTCACCGACGAGGTTCGAGTTCGCGATCAGGACGCGCGGCGCATGCGTATGGGTGCGGAAGACTGCCACCGGCCGACCGCTCTGGATGAGCAGCGTCTCGTTATTGGCCAGGGTCTCGAGCGTACGGACGATCGCCTCGAAGCTCGGCCAGTCCCGCGCGGCCTTGCCCGTGCCACCGTACACGACGAGGTCTTGCGGACGCTCGGCCACCTCGGGATCCAGGTTGTTCATCAGCATCCGCAGCGCGGCCTCCTGCTGCCAGCCACGGCAGCGGAGCGTGTTGCCACGCGGTGCGCGGATCACGGGAATTTCGGTAGTCGCCATGCTTCCGTCCGGGACAGCGGGTTACGTCGGATCATGACACGACCGGACGCGGAAAGCCAGCCGATCATCCGCGCCACTTGCCCTCCGGCACCCGAAGCCGAAACATCAGGCGTTCAGGAGCGTATCTTGAGTGTGGCGGCCGACGACCGGCCGCCTCCGAACCGCAGGCGAACCGCAGGACCCATGGCCACATCGAACCGTAGCCGTTCCCAGACCAGGCAGTCGCGAGCCGAGCCCGCAAAGCCGCAGGAGCGCACGCTCGGCCGTTCTGCCTGGGAGTGGACGAAGTCGCTTTTCATCGGCTTCCTGCTCTTCCTCGTGATCCGCACCTTCGTCATCCAGACATGGACGGTCATCTCCGGATCGATGGAGGACACCCTGCTGGTCGGCGATTTCCTCGTCCTCAGCAAGTCCGCTTACGGCGCCACCGTGCCCGGCACGGACATGACACTGCCCGGCTACACGACGCCGTCATTCGGCGACATCGTCGTCTTCCGCGGCCACCACGAGCCGATCGATCTCGTGAAACGCCTGGTCGGGACGCCCGGCGACACGATCGCCATGCGCGAGGGCCGGTTGCTGGTCAACGGCATGCCGCAGGAGGAGCCGTACGTCGTGAGAACCGACCCCGGGACGGACGCGTACCACCCCAGCATGGACTGGCAGAACCCGTTCCTGGCGGACCCGTCCAGCGTGCGCACCTATCGCCCGACGCGTGACAACTGGGGGCCGCTCGTCGTGCCGCCCAACAACTTCTTCGTCATGGGGGACAACCGCGACCAGTCGCTCGATTCCCGTTACTGGGGCTTCGTGCCGATGGAGGCGATCAAGGGCAAGGCCGTGGTGCTCTATTTCTCCTGGGACCGGAATGCCAGCAGCGCGATCCCCGTTTTCGGCCACGTGCGCTGGGGTCGGGTAGGCGACAGGCTCCGATGAATCCGGCGGCCCCGACCGCACGACGGCCGGGCCGCACAGGTAACAGCATCCGCTGAAACAGCGGCCGCGACCCCGCGTCGCGGCCGCTTCGTGCTTCCGGGCAGCGGTGACGGCAGTCCGGCTTCCCGTCGCCCTGCCCGATTGCCCGGGCACCGCCCGAATCACGCTCGATTCCCTGCCATTCTGACGCGCACACGTGGAGCCTTCCGTGCGTCTCGTTCCGACCAGCATACCCGTCGTTGTCGCCGGCAGGACTGCCGCGTGGCAAGCGACGTGCACCGCCGTACGACGAGCCCAGCGGGATGATGTCGTGCGGGTCAGCGCGAGGAGCAAGACTGATGGTGGAACGACTGAGGTTGCCGGTCCTCCCGATGCGGGAGACCGTCGTGTTTCCGGGTGTCGCGGTGCCGATCACTGCGGGTCGACCCGGTACGCTCGAGGCAATCGAAAAGGTGCTGGAAGGCGATCGGCGGCTGTTCGCCGTGTGCCAGCGCGAGAACGTTGACGAGGCGACGCCCGCCGTGCTCTACGAGTACGGCGTCATCGTGCGTGTCATGCAGGTGCAGCGCACGCCGGCCGGTCTGCAGCTGCTGATCCAGGGCGAGCGGCGCGCGAAGTCGCTTTCGTACAGCACCACGGGCACGTCGATGCTCGAGGCCGACGTGTGGGTGATCGAGGAGGAGGAGCCGAAGCAGGATGCGGCACTCGAGGCGCTCGATCGCGAGCTGCGTGAGCGTGCCGGCGAGCTGGGGCGTCGTCGCGGCATGCCGAGCGAAGCACTCGCGCAGGTGGTGCAGGGCGTGGATGACCCTGGTGCGTTCGCTGACCTGGTCGCGTTCTATCTCGATCTGCCCGCGCACGAGAAGCAGCGGCTGCTCGAGTTGTTCCCCGTCGCCGAGCGCATGCGCCGTGTGCTGGTCGGCGTCGAGCGCGACCTGCTCCGTCTCGAGGCGCAGCAGGAGATCCAGCAGAAGGTGCAGGAGGAGCTGGGCGAGAAACAGCGCGAGATGGTGCTGCGTGAGCAGCTCAAGGCGATCCAGAAGGAGCTGGGCGACGAGGACGAGGCCGGCGACCTCGAGGAACTGATCGAGCGCATCAGCCACCTCGAGCTGCCGGAGGACGCGCGCAAGGAGATCGAGCGCGAGCTGAACAAGCTGCGCCGCACGAACCCGCAGTCCGCCGAGTACCAGGTGCTGCGCACGTATCTCGACCTCGTCACCGAGCTGCCGTGGGGCACGCGCACCGAGGACAAGATCGATCTGCGGATGGCGGAGCAGATCCTCGAGGAGGACCACTACGGCCTCGACGACGTCAAGGACCGCGTCCTCGAGTTCCTCGCCGTTCGCAAGCTGCAGATGGAGCGCGCAGCCGAGGAGGCGCAGGCTCCGGCCGAGGAGGACGGGCTCGCACAGCGTACGGCGCCGATCGACATCGAGAGCGGCGCACCCGGTACACCGCACGTCGTGAGCGGCACGGATCCGGACGCGGACGAGCAGCCGGAGGACGCGCCGGTCGATCGCGAGACGAAACAGGTGCGCGCCAGGGCGCGTGCCGTCGGGCGCGGACCGATCCTGCTGTTCGTCGGTCCGCCCGGTGTCGGCAAGACGTCGATCGCGAAGTCGATCGCCCGTGCACTCGGTCGCAAGTACGTGCGCATCGCACTCGGCGGCGCGCGCGACGAGGCGGATATCCGAGGGCATCGTCGTACATACGTCGGTGCAATGCCCGGCCGCATCATCCAGGGGCTGCGCCAGGCGGGCACCAAGAACCCGGTCTTCCTGCTCGACGAAGTCGACAAGCTCGGCGTGTCGCTGCAGGGCGATCCGTCGGCCGCGCTGCTCGAGGTGCTCGACCCCGCGCAGAACCATGCCTTCGTCGATCACTACCTCGGTGTACCGTTCGACCTGAGCGAGGTGCTGTTCGTGGCGACGGCCAACTACCGCGACCGTATTCCCGCGCCGCTGCTCGATCGCATGGAGACAGTGGAGTTCGCCGGCTACACGGAGCAGGAAAAGCTGGAAATCGCGAAGCGCTACCTGCTGCCACGACAGCGCGAAGAGAACGGGCTCAAGGTGTCGCAGATCGAGATCGGCGACGATGCAGTCAGCCGCGTGATCAGCGAGTACACGCGTGAGGCCGGTGTTCGCCAGCTCGAGCGCGAGCTCGGCAAGATCGCACGCAAGGCAGCGCGCCGCATCGCCGTCGAAGACGTCGCAACCGTTACGATCGACTCCGAAGCGGTGCAGACGATGCTCGGTCGTCCTCGCGTGCATCCGGAGCGTGCCCGCGCGGAAGACCAGGTCGGCGTCGCGACCGGCATGTACTACACGCCCATGGGCGGCGATATCATGTTCGTCGAGGCGAGTGTCTTCCGCACGACCAAGGAGACACTGATCCTGACCGGCCAGCTCGGTGACGTGATGAAGGAGTCCGCGCGTGCTGCACTCACGTACGCGAAGACGCACCACGACCGGCTCGGCATCCCGGAGGACAACCTCAAGGACCTCGAGCTGCACGTGCACGTACCCGCCGGCGCTGTGCCGAAGGACGGGCCGTCCGCCGGTATCACCATGGCGACCGCCATCGTGTCCGCACTCTCCGCACGGCCGGCACGCAACGACGTCGCGATGACCGGTGAGATCACGCTGACCGGACGCGTACTGCCGATCGGCGGCGTGAAGGAGAAGGTGCTCGGCGCGTACCGGGCGGGTATCCGCGAGATCGTTCTGCCCGCAGCGAACGAGCCCGACCTGGATGACCTGCCGGCAGAAGTCCGCGAGCAGATGAAGTTCAACATCGTCGAGGAGCTCGGCGAAGTGCTCGCGATCACGCTGCGTGGTGCGTCCCTGCAGGAGGGCAGGATCCGGTTCTCGGAGACTGCCGGGACTCCATAACCCGTTCCCATTCGATCCAGCGGGCCCCGGGCCCGGGCCTCCGGGCCCGGGCCCGCTTCTTTTCAGAACGGCATTCCCCTTGCTCCTGCCACGGCTGACTCCATCAGGGGAACCACGCAGTGGAATGGCGAATCCTGCCCGGCCGGATGCGGCCGCTGGGCGCTACATGGGACGGCTCGGGCGTGAACTTCGCGATCTATTCGTATCACGCCACACATATCGACCTCGTGCTCTTCGATGCGCGTGACCCCTCGAGAGAGGTCGCAACGCTCACGCTGCCGGAACGCACCGCGCACGTCTGGCACGGCTATGTGCCCGGTGTGCGACCCGGTCAGCTCTACGGCTACCGCGTTCATGGCGCTTACGCGCCGGAGCGCGGCATGCGTTTCAATCCCGCCAAGCTCGTGATCGACCCGTACGCGAAGGCCATTGCCGGGGAAGTCGACTGGAACGCGCCCGTGTTCGGCTACAGGATCGGCAGCCCGCACGAGGACTTCGAGCGCGACGACGAGGACAGCGCGTGGGGCATGCCGAAGGCCGTGGTCGCCAACACGCAGTTCGACTGGCAGGACGACCGCCCGCCCGGCACGCCGCTTCACGATTCGGTGATCTACGAGGTGCACGTGAAGGGCTTCACGGCCACGCATCCCGACGTGCCGGAAGAACTGCGCGGCACGTACGCAGGCCTCGCCACGCCGCCAGTCATCGAATACCTGAAGAAGCTCGGCATTACCGCTGTCGAGCTGCTGCCCGTCCACGATTTCCTCGACGACAAGCGCCTCGTCGAGGCCGGTCTCCGCAACTACTGGGGATACAACACCGTCAACTTCTTCTCACCCGAAGCGCGCTACTGCAGCAGCGGCGACCGGGGCGAGCAGGTCACCGAGTTCAAGTCGATGGTCCGTGCACTGCACCGCGCCGGCATCGAGGTGATTCTGGACGTCGTCTACAACCACACGGCCGAAGGCAACCATCTCGGGCCTACGCTCAGCTTCAAGGGGATCGACAACACCAGTTACTACCGGCTTGTCGATGGTGATCCGCGCTTCTACATGGATTACACCGGCACGGGCAACTCACTGAACGCGCAGAACCCGCAGTCGCTGAAGCTGATCATGGATTCGCTGCGCTACTGGGTCCTCGAGATGCACGTGGACGGCTTCCGCTTCGATCTCGCGAGCGCGCTCGCGCGTGAACTGCACGACGTCGATCGGCTTTCGTCCTTCTTTGACATCATCCACCAGGATCCGGTGCTCTCACGCGTGAAGCTGATTGCGGAGCCGTGGGACATCGGCAGCGGGGGTTACCAGGTCGGCAACTTCCCGGTGCTGTGGACCGAATGGAACGACAAGTACCGCGACACCGTACGCCGCTTCTGGCGCGGTGACACCCATCAGATGAGAGAGCTCGCATACCGACTGACCGGCAGCAGCGATCTCTACCTCAATGACGGGCGCCGCCCGTACGCATCGATCAACTTCGTCGCGGCGCATGACGGCTTCACGCTGCACGACCTGGTCAGCTACAACGACAAGCACAACGAGGCGAACGGCGAGGGGAATCGCGACGGCCACGACAACAACATCTCATACAACTACGGCGCCGAAGGCCCGACGGACGATCCGGGCATCATCGAGGTGCGCGAGCGCCAGAAGCGCAACCTGCTGGCTACGCTGTTGCTTTCGCAGGGCGTCCCCATGATCAACGGCGGCGACGAGATCGGCCGTACGCAGGGCGGCAACAACAACGCCTACGCCCAGGACAATGAGATCTCGTGGTTCGACTGGGATCTCGACGAGCGTGACTCCTCGCTACTCGACTTCACGCGCATGGTCGTGGCCTTCCGCAACGCGCATCCGACCCTGCACCGCCGCCACTTCTTCCAGGGCCGCGAGATCATCGGCACCGAGGTCAAGGACATCATGTGGTTCGGCGCATCGGGCGAGGAGATCACGCACGAGCAGTGGCAGTCTCAGGACATACGCAGCATCGCGATCCGGCTGGACGGCCGCGAGATCGGCGAAGTGGATCCGCTCGGCAACCCCATCCTGGATGACCACCTGCTCATCATCCTCAATGCGTCGCCTGACACGGTGCGCTTCTGCGTGCCCGACACGCTGCAGACCGGCGACTGGCGCGTCGAATTCGATACCAGTGGTGCGCTCGACACGGACGTCGGGTCGCACGTGGAAATCGACGTCGCTGGACGATCGCTGGTCGTGCTATCGCAGCAGATCGAGGAGGAGTAGGCGACTGGTGCAGGTTCGACCCGTGCCGGAGCGCTCGTGTGTTGCGACTCCGGTGCGACCTCGCTAGACTCGGACTATTCCGCCAGGGGTACTCCGGCGTTGCCGCCGGAGTTGAGAAAGTCCCTTGGAACCTGACCCGGTTCATACCGGCGTAGGGAGCGCGGCGAATTTCCGAATGCGACGCACCGCCATCGTGCCGCGTCGCCTGACGCCACCTCCGGGTGGCGTCTTCTGTTTCAGCCCTGCTCGCCCGCGCCGCAACACGCGAGGCGCACATGTTGGAAACAGCTTCGATCACGCGCGCTGCGGAGTTCACGGAGGCGTTTCCGGGCTCACGCAAGGTGTACGTCGGCGGCCCGGGCGGCATCCGCGTGCCGATGCGCGAGATCGCACTATCAGGCGGTGAGCCGCCGCTGCGCGTCTATGACACGAGCGGGCCGCAGGGCGTCGATCCGCGCATCGGACTGCCGCCGCTGCGACGGGAGTGGATCATCGGGCGCGGCGATGTCGAGGAACGGATCAGCGCCGAGGCGCGCGTGGATGGCGCCGCGAAAGGCCCGTCGGGATTGCTCCGCAGCGGCCCCGGCACTCCCGCTCAGTCTTCGGTACTCAGGGCAAAGCCCGGCCACCGCCCTACACAGCTTCACTACGCGCGTAACGGCATCATCACGCCCGAGATGGAGTTCATCGCGATCCGCGAGGGACTCGACGTCGAGCTCGTTCGCGGCGAGGTCGCACGGGGCCGCGCGATCATTCCGGCGAACATCAACCATCCCGAGCCCGAGCCGATGATTATCGGCCGCGCGTTCCACGTGAAGATCAACGCGAACATCGGCAACAGCATCGTCGCATCATCGATCGACGAAGAAGTGGACAAGCTGCGCTGGGCCACGCTCTGGGGGGCCGACACAGTGATGGACCTATCGACCGGCAAGGACATACACGAGACACGTGAATGGATCCTGCGCAATTCGTCCGTGCCGATCGGCACCGTGCCGATCTACCAGGCACTCGAGAAGGTGGGTGGTGTCGCCGAGGACCTGACCTGGGAGATCTATCGCGATACGCTGATCGAGCAGGCGGAACAGGGCGTCGACTACTTCACCGTTCATGCGGGCGTGCTGCTCCGCTACATCCCGCTGACCGCGCAGCGCGTGACCGGCATCGTCAGCCGCGGCGGTTCGATCATGGCGAAGTGGTGCCTGGCCCATCATCAGGAGAACTTCCTCTACACGCGGTTCCGCGAGATCTGCGAGATCATGGCGGCATACGACGTCAGCTTCTCGCTTGGCGACGGGTTGCGTCCCGGCTCTATCGCGGACGCCAACGATGAGGCGCAGTTCGCGGAGCTGAAGACACAGGGTGAACTGAATCGCATTGCATGGGAGTACGACGTGCAGGTCATGAACGAAGGGCCGGGGCACATCCCGATGCACCTGATCCGCGAGAACATGGAGAAGCAGCTCGAGTGGTGCGACGAGGCGCCATTCTACACGCTCGGCCCGCTTACCACCGACGTCGCACCCGGCTACGACCACATCACGAGCGCGATCGGCGCAGCAATGATCGGCTGGTTCGGCACTGCGCTTCTCTGTTACGTGACGCCGAAAGAGCACCTGGGCCTGCCGAACCGGGACGACGTGAAGCAGGGCGTCATCGCATACAGGATCGCGGCGCACGCGGCGGATCTCGCGAAAGGACACCCGCGTGCGCGTGAGCGTGACGACGCACTGTCGAAAGCTCGCTTCGAGTTCCGCTGGCGCGACCAGTTCAATCTGTCGCTCGACCCGGTGACGGCGCTCGCGTACCATGACGAGACGCTGCCGGCGGAAGGTGCGAAGGTCGCGCACTTCTGCTCGATGTGTGGGCCGAAGTTCTGTTCCATGCGGATTTCGCAGGATATCAGGGACGCGGCGCAGACGGGCATGGCGCAGAAGGCCGCGGAGTTCCGGGAGTCGGGTGGTGAGATCTACGTGTCGAAAATGGAGCAGTCCTGAACGTACAAAGTTGTGGTGGCTGCCACGTGCGAGTGGCACCCACCGTTCTCATTTCGTGGCGGTCGATCGGGTTCAGCTAGTCTGGGCACGGTCGATCATTGCTGACGACGGGTAGGTCGCCGTTCATACCCCGGGCGAGGTTATCCGCGCGTGCTCGGCATCACCTGCGGCTTGCACCGCCCCGCGTCTCCGGGCATCTTGCCTCTTCGTCCCTCGTCATACACTCGCCGACCCGTGCTGCCGTGAAGCGTCGTCCTTGCATTTTTGTACTCGTCGTGCTCGGCTCATGGCTCGCTACCATCACCGCCTGTGCGCCCGTACCCGACCGCATCGTCCTCGGCCTCTACAAATACCAGGAGAACTACTTCGACGAGGTGCTCGCACGCTGCAACGCTGAGGCTACCGGTCGCTATACGATCGAACAGCACATACTGCCGCGCGACGCCGATGGCCAGCGCGAACAGCTCGTGCGCCGGCTCGCCGCGCGCGACCAGACGATGGACATCGTGGGGCTGGACGTGACATGGATCGCCGAGTTCGCGGAGGCCGGCTGGATCCTGCCCTGGACCGGCGCTGACAGTGTCGCTGCCGTCGAGGACATGCTGCCGGGTCCGCTTGCGACCATGACGTGGCAGGACACGATCTTTGCCGTCGCGGCGAACACGAACGTGCAGCTGCTCTGGTACCGCACGGACCTGGTGCCGGAGCCGCCGCAGACGTGGGACGAGATGCTGGTCATGGCTGATTCACTGGCGGCCGCGGGCAAGCCGCACGTGATCGCGTTCACGGGTGCGCAATACGAAGGGCTCGTCGTCGGCTTCAACACGCTCCTCGAGTCATACGGCGGCTCGCTGCTGAGCGAGGACGGCACGGAGTCGGCCGTGGACGAGAGCACCGTGCAGGCGCTGGCGCTGTTGCAGCGTTTCGCGACCTCCGCAGGAGCGAGTCCGGCCGTCGGCAATGCGCACGAGGCCGAGGCCCAGGCGCAGATGGAGAACGGCTACGCTGCGTTCCAGCTGAACTGGCCGTACGTATGGGCCGCCATGCAGGTGAACAACCCGGCGATGATGGACGTGTTCGCGTTCACGCACTATCCGGCGGTGGTGCCGGGCCGGCCGGCGCGCGTGACGACCGGCGGGCTCGATTACGCCGTTGGCGCGTACTCGCGTTACCCGGAACTCGCACGCGAGGCGATCCTGTGCCTGCGCAGCCGGGAGAATCAGAAGTTCATGACGCTGAACGTCGGCACGCCGCCGACGTTCCGGTCGCTCTATGGCGACCCGGAGCTCCAGGCTGCCTACCCGATGCTCGACGTCATCCAGGACCAGCTCGAGCACGCCGTGCCGCGGCCCAGGACCCCCTTCTACCAGAACGTCTCGACGGTCGTTTCGTACGTCCTGTCGCCGCTCCGTCAGATCGAACCGGAGAAGACCGCCAGGGCCCTGGACGAGCGGATCCAGGATGCGCTCGAGTCGCGGGGCCTCTTGCCGTGAGTGCTGCACGCGGCACTGGTACAGAGCGACGACTGGCGCTGCTGCTGTGCGCGCCCGCCGCCGCGTTCATGCTCGTTGTCGCGGCGTTCCCGATCGCGTACGCACTCTGGCTGTCGCTGCACCGCGCCGACATGCGCGCACCCGATCAGACGGCGTTCATCGGGCTCGACAACTACGTCACGGTGCTTTCGAGCCCGATCTGGTGGGACGCGTTCGGTGTGACGCTGTTCGTCACTGTCGTATCGACGCTCCTCGAGCTGATCCTCGGTATGGCGCTCGCCCTTGTCATGCACCGCACCATCGTCGCGCGCGGACTGGTGCGCACCGTCGCGTTGATCCCGTACGGTCTCGTGACCGTCGTGGCAGCGTTCTCCTGGCGCTACGCCTGGACGCAGCACACCGGCTGGCTCGCCGGAGCAAGCGCTCCGCTCACGCAGACGTGGTCGTCGATAGCGATCATCGTGCTGGCCGAGGTGTGGAAGACCACGCCGTTCATGGCGCTGCTGCTCCTCGCCGGGCTGGTGCTCGTGCCGCAGGACGTGCTGAACGCTGCATCCATGGACGGCGCAACGTCATGGCAACGCTTCCGGCGCATCACGCTGCCGCTCATGAAGTCCGCGATTCTCGTCGCCGTGCTGTTTCGCGCGATCGATGCGTTCCGGATCTTCGACAACATTTACGTGCTCACGAACGGCGCGCACGGGACCGCGTCCGTTTCCATCGTCGCGTACAACAACCTGATCCGCGGCCTGAACCTGGGCATTGGATCGACTCTGTCCGTGCTGATCGTCCTCGCGATCGCGCTGATCGCGTTCCTGCTCAGTCGTCTGCTCCGCAGTGATGCGCCGGATGCGCCACGCGCATGGAGGCAGCGGTGACGCAGCGGACAACGCGACGCCGCGTCGGCTGGGTGCTGATCGACCTGATGGTCGTCGCCTATGCACTCGTGCCCGTGCTCTGGATCGTGTCGCTGTCGCTGAAGTCGAACGAGACGATGACGGACGGACGATTCTTCCCCCGAGACCCGACACTGCGGCACTACGTCGACATCCTGAACGACGGCGCGTTCCTCCGACCCTTGCTCAACTCGATCGGCATCGCGCTGATCTCGACGGCCATTGCAGTGGTCATCGGCGGGCTCGCGGCGTACGCGATCGCACGGCTCGAGTTCCCCGGCAGGAAGACGCTCGTCGGCGCAGCGCTGCTCATTGCGATATTCCCGCAGATCGCACTCGTGACACCGCTGTTTCGCATCGAGATCGCGCTCGGCCTGTTCGACACATGGCCCGGGCTGATTTTGCCCTACGTCACGTTCGCGCTGCCCCTCGCGATCTACGCACTGGCAGCGTTCTTCCGCGAGCTGCCGCGTGAGCTCGAGAAGGCAGCGCTGATGGATGGCGCAACCCCGTTCCAGGCGTTCCGCTACGTGATCGTGCCGCTCGCCATGCCCGGCGTCGTCACGACGTCGATTCTGGTCTTCATCTTCTGCTGGAACGACTTCCTGTTCGCGATATCGCTCACGTCGACGACCGCATCACGCACGGTCCCGGCTGCACTCGCCTTCTTCACCGGCAGCAGCCAGTTCGAGGACCCGACCGGCTCGATCGCGGCGGCCGCCGTCGTCATCACGATCCCGATCGTGCTGTTCGTGCTGTTCTTCCACCGCCGTATCGTCGCCGGGCTCACGTCAGGCGCAGTCAAGGGATAGGTTTGGATACCATGGCGGGAATCAGTCTACAGGACGTCAGCAAGTGCTACCCGGATGGCACGCTCGCCGTCGATGCCTTTACGCTCGACATCGCGGAGGGCGAGTTCGTCGTGTTGGTTGGCCCGTCCGGCTGCGGCAAGTCGACACTGCTCAACATCGTTGCCGGGCTCGAGGACGCGACCGGCGGCACGATCACCATCGATGGACGGGTGATCAACGATCTGCCGCCGCGCGAGCGCAACATCGCGATGGTCTTCCAGTCGTACGCGCTGTACCCGCACATGACCGTGCGCGGCAACATGGCCTTCCCGCTGGAGCTGGCCGGCCTGGATCACGACGCGATCCGCAGCCGCGTCGAGGAAACCGCCGCCATGCTGGACCTGACACAGCACCTCGACCGGAAACCCGCTCTCCTGTCCGGTGGTCAGCGTCAGCGGGTCGCTATGGGCCGCGCGATCGTGCGCCGGCCACGTGCGTTCCTCATGGACGAGCCGCTCTCCAACCTGGATGCACTGCTGCGCATGGAGATGCGCCGTCAGGTCGCGACCGTGCAGCGCACACTGGGGATTACGACACTCTACGTGACGCACGATCAGACCGAAGCGATGACCCTGGGCGACCGCGTCGTCGTCATGCGACGAGGCGTGGCGCAGCAGATCGGCCAGCCGCAGTCACTCTATGACGCTCCCCACAACCTGTTCGTCGCTGGCTTTACTGGCAGCCCGTCCATGAACTTCGTGCCGGGCACCATCGAAGACGGTGTGCTGCATAGCCCGCTGGGCGATCTCACGCTGGCGGATGTGGTTCGAGACGCGCGCCCGACAGGCGGTTCGCCGGCCGGCGACGTGATCCTGGGCATCCGGCCCGAGCATTTCCGCACCGGCAACGAGGCCTCCACTGCCTCCGATCACGACCGCACCATCCGTGTGGAGGTGGTCGCAGTCGAATCCCTGGGGTCCGACACGTACGCCTACTTCACGCCCCGGGCGGATCCCGCGCGCGTTGGACACTCCGACGACGTCCTCGCACGCGTCCGCACTGCGGACGTCGGCCTGGCCGAGACGGCGGCCGGCGCCGGCAATCCTCTCGTCGCACGGCTGAACGCTACGACACGTGTGCAGCACGGCGACGTCCTGGACCTGCACTACAACATCCGGAACGTACACGTCTTCGACACGGGTTCGGGTTTGCGGCTGGACTGATCCGGCTACCGAACTCCGTTGCATGAGGCTGGCCTGAGCCGCCGCCAGGAACCCGCATGTTTCGCGAAACCACGGCCGAAGCGAAATTGTCCGCCCATCATCGTGACCGCCTGGAAACGGAGGAACGAACGTGAAGACTCCGAAAGCAGCATCGACAGTTCTCGTTGCGCTCACACTCCTCGCCGGCGCCGGCTGCGCGCAGGCACAGGAAGAGCCTGCACCGCCACCAGTGCGGATCACACTGGAGGAGGCGAAGGTCGCCATGGACGCCGGCGAGGCGGAAGCACGCAGCCATGGCTGGAACCTCGTCTTCGTGATCAGTGATTCGGAGGGCACGCCGATCTATGTCCGCAGGATGGATGGCGTCCCGAAGCGCAACTACGACATCGCAATGAACAAGATCTCGACCTCGATCACGTCGGGGATGCATACGGCAGACTATGCCGCTGCGGTGAGTGAAGGTCGTATCCCCGCGATCGAAGGGGCCCTGACCTACGAGGGTGGACTCGTGCTCCGGCGGGATGGTGAGATCGTCGGCGCATTCAGCGCGAGTGGCGCCCGGGGTTCGGAGGACGCCCAGGCGGTTAGAGCAGGCATGGCTGCGATCGGTATCGACCCGTAGTCACGCGGGCCTGCCCGATATCGATCGCTGGGTGAAGGCCCGGGTCGCATGGCTCCAGCATGCGCCCGGGCCTGTCCGCATTTCGACCGCTGCTGGCCCGCTCCTCCCTGCTGCGCGGCGAGGCCGCGCCGTACAGAGTGTTCGCGATGTGGACCTCGCGACCGGCCTATGCGCCCTGGACTCGCCCTCCTGACGGGCTCAGCATCGGCAGTAGGCGACGCAGCCCCTCACCTCGCACGCGCAGCACGTAGACCGCGGCCAGCATGACCGCCAGCGAGTTCGCGACCACGATCGACCACCACGGCAGCACGGGGCGGATCGGCGCGCTCAGCCATCCCACAGCGAGGATCGTGGCCACGAAGCCGGCGACGATGACGAGCAGCACTCCCGCGGCCCGCTGCGGGTATCGCTCGGCATGACCGACCAGCCACATCACCACCAGGCCGATCGCCAGTGCCGCCACGAAATGCAGGGCGTTGTACAGGAAGATGGCCGTCATGTCGAGCTGGACGGCGTACTGCAGCACGATCGGGTCGCGCAGTCCCCGAAATACCGAGCGCCCCAGCAGGTTGACCGTATAGAGAGTGCCGCGCGCGGCGAGGAAGTCGAAGACGCTGTAGAAGACGGCGACCGCAAGGTAGGCGATGCAGCCCACCATCAGTCCGTCGCGAACCGGCTGCACGCGTTGAGCCATGGTTCCTCCAGGTAGTCGAGCGTTCCTCTTCCACCCCGCCGGCGCTCCGCGGTCGCGGCCGCACTGGACACGCTACGACGCTGCACCCCGCCGGTCAATCGGGCCCCCGGCCCTGGGCGGGCGCAACGCGGAGTCGGTTCCCCGACACTGGCGGTCCGGGAACGCAGAGTCGTACAATGCCTCGTCACCCGCATTCCCGTTACGACCAGGCACGTTCGACCACGCCCGTCGTCCGCAGCAGTGTGGCGTGTGTCGCGGCCGTCGCTCCCCGGGTGCAGATGCAGGAGTCCGAGCACGCCCTCGACGGCCTCGTCGTCGCCACGTACGACGAGTTGAGACGGCTCGCCGCGAGCATTCGCGGTGCGGAGTCGTCGCGTACGCTGGATCCCACTGCACTGGTGAACGAGGCATACCTCAAGCTGGCCGACGCTCGTTCGCTCCGACCTAATTCGAAGCTCCACTTCAAGCGTATCGCCGCGCGCGCAATGCGCCAGGTACTCGTCGAGGCAGCACGCCGGAGGATGGCGTTGAAGCGCGGCGGCAACGAATCGTTCGTGACACTCGATGACGGTGTGGCTGCGGTGGAAGCCCGATCATCAGACCTGCTTGCGCTCGACGAGGCACTGCTCGAGCTCGAACGTGTCAGTCCGCGCCAGGCCCGCATGATCGAGTATCGCTACTTCGCCGGCCTGGACGTGGCCGAGACCGCCGCGCTGCTGGACGTGTCCGAGGCAACGGTGCTGCGCGACTGGCGCGCCGCCCGCGCGTGGCTGGCCGCCCGGCTGCGAGAGGAATCTTGAGATCGCTCGATCCTGAACGCTGGGAGCGCGTGCAGCGCCTGTTTCACGCGGCGCTCGAAGTGCCACGCGACGAGCAGGAACGTTTCGTACGCGCCAACGCCGACGACGATGATGTCGTCGCTGACGTACTCGCGATGCTCGCTGCCGACGCCGCGCCGGATTCCCCGCTCGAGGGTGATGCGGGATGGGCCGCCGACGCACTGCTGGACATGCGCGAGGCGCCCGGCCGCCGGCTCGGACCGTACGTGCTCGGGGAGCCTCTCGGTGAAGGCGGCTCCGCGGTGGTCTACCGCGCCCATCGGCATGACCTGGGCAATACCGTCGCCATCAAGATTCTGCGTGACGCGTGGGTCTCGCCGTCACGACGCCGACGCTTCCACGCCGAGCAACGTGCGCTCGCTGCGCTCTCGCATCCGAACATTGCGCGATTGCTGGACGCGGATACGCTCGAGGACGGTACTCCCTACTTCGTCATGGAGTACGTCGAGGGAACGCCGATCACCGTGCATTGCGCGCAGCAGCGCCTGTCGCTCGTCGAGCGGCTGCAACTGTTCCGCGCTGTGTGCGACGCCGTGCAGCATGCACACGCGCACGCGCTCGTTCATCGCGACATCAAGCCGTCCAACGTCCTGGTGACCGCGGATGACCGGGTGAAGCTGCTGGACTTCGGCATCGCGAAGCATCTCGACGAGCTCGACGCCGAGGACACCGCGACACGGACCGGACTGCGGCCGATGACGCCGGCATACGCCGCACCCGAGCAGATCCGCGGCGACGGCGTGGGTGTATACACCGACGTCTTCGCACTCGGCGTGATGCTCCGCGAGATGCTGACTGGCCGTCGGCCCGGCAACGAAGCCGCCGCACATTCGAGGAACGAAGAGATCGACGCCGTCCCGGCGAACTACGACGGCCCAACCTCCATGACACGGGCAACGCGTGCAGACCTGGAGTGCATCTGCAGTGTCGCCATGCACGACGATCCCGCGCGGCGCTACCCCACGGTCGAAGCAATGGGCCGCGACGTGGAACGGTTCCTTCGCGGCCTGCCGCTCGAAGCGCGCCCGGATTCACTACGCTATCGCGCGGGCAAGTTCGTGCGCAGGAATCGTCACGTTGTGGCTGCCGCGCTGGCGGTGATGGTGATCATCGTAGCGGGCTCGATCGGGCATACTGTGCGACTTTCCGCGGCCCGCGACCGCGCGGAAACGGAAGCGGCGAAAGCACGCGAGGTCACGGATTACCTGGTCGGTATATTCGAAGCGGCCGACCCGTACGCCGAGACGCCGGAAACCGATGTGCGGACGTTGCTGGATCGCGGCGAAGCACAGGTGGAAGCACTGGCCGCACAGCCCCAGCTGCAGGCAGAGCTGCTGGGCGTTCTTGGCCGGGTACGTGTTGCACTCAGTGATTTCGAGCGCGCTGAACTGTTGCTCGGACGAACGCTCGAGGTGCGTCGCAACGAGTCCGACCCGCTGGCAGTCGCGAACGCTCTCGTCGAGATGGGCCGGCTGCACTATCACACGGGCAACTACGACGACGGCGTTGCCGCACTGAACGAAGCGGTCGCGATCCGTTCGGCTTCGCTGCGACCCGACGACCCGGCGCTGGCCGAAGCACTGGACGAGCTCGGCGTCCTGACGGCAAGCCGTGGCGACTATGCCGGGGCGGACACTCTTTACACGCGTGCACTCGCGATCCGGCGCACGGTTCACGCCACACCGCATCCGGATCTCGGGATCAGTCTCAACAATGTCGCAGTCAACCGGTTCAACCTCGGTCAGTTCGACAGCTCTGCCGAGCATTATGAGCAGGCGATCGCCGTCGAGCGCGCTATCTACGGTACCGATCATCCGACCGTGGCAACCACGCTCGCGAACTATGGCAAGCTCCACGAACAACTCGGTCATTTCGACGAGGCTGAGGAGCTGCTGAGCGAAGCGCTTCGAATCCGCCAGGCGCGGCTGGGCCCGGACCACTATGAGACGGCACTCAGTCTTTCGCAGCTCGGTGGCCTGCTCCAGCAGGCGGGCGAGCTGGAGCGCGCGGAGCAGCACCTGCGCGAGGCACTCGCGATCCGCGAACGCATCCTTGGTCCGGATCATCCCGGCGTCGGCACGACTCTCAATGGGCTCGGTCTGCTGCTCGTGCAGCGGGCACAGTACGACGAAGCGGTCGACGCGTTCCGACGCGTGATCTCGATCTACGCGGCCGCTCTGGGTGCGGACCACCGGTTCACAGGCGTTGCCACCGGCAATCTCGCTGCTGCGTTGCACGCGGGCGGCCGCCTGGACGACGCGGAACGCGAGTATCGCCGCAGCATCGCGATCCTGTCAGCCGTACATCCGCCTGATCATCCCGAACTCGGCTGGAACGTGGGTCGGTTCGGCATCCTCCTCGCCGATGCGCTGCGCGACGAAGAGGCCGAACCGCTGCTGCGCCGCGCACATGCCTCCCTGCTTGCCGCGCATGGCGCGGAGCACCAGCGCACACGCCAGGTCACGCTCGGTATCGAGCGTATCGACGGCCGACGCGTACGGTGAGCGCTACAGCAGAACGTCGAAGCGACCACCGGTCACGCGGACGAGCGTCGCGGGGCCACCCGATAGTGTACCTGTCGCGATCAGCGAGAAGCTGCCTGCCAGCCGGCTTGCGGTGCGCAGGCTGACAACGATCGCTCCTTCACCGTGGCCGGCGCTCGCTGTAAGCACGTCGTCGCCAACCACGAGCGCTGCGTTCGCCGGCGTGAACTCGACGGGTTGTACGGCCGCGCCCGGCTCGAGCGGAACCGCAAAGGTCACTGCGATCCCGTCGTCGCCTGCACCGAAGATGGCCACGAATCCATCGCTCCGAAGCACGCACACGTGGGTCGCACGCCAGCATCGGCCCGCGATCAGCGCGTCCATCGTGCCATGTGCCCGGGCGCGAACATTCGACACGACGCCCGCTATCCGCAGAGTCCCACCGCCACACAGAGGCCACGCGCCGCCCGGACTGCGAAGGTGAAGCCCGCCATGTGCATCAACGCAGAGACTGCGGCAACAACGGCCGCGACGACCGTGACGCGTCCGGCGATAGAGCCGGGCGATGAAACCGTCAGATCTCTGATCGCCGCGCTTCGCCGTCCTTCTTCGCCGCGCGACAGGATCTGCTGCACCTCGCGATCGAGTTCTTCGTCCAGGCTGCTCATTGCGCGTCGAGCTCCGTCGGTGCCGGCGGAGCCGCTCCGTTCGGCATTACATCCTGGCTTCCTTCGCTGGCAGCAGCATGACGCCGCTGCAGCTCGCTGCCCTTCTCGATGCCCTTCTCGATCGCGATGAGTCCAACACGTACCGACTCACCCGCGATCTTCGCTCCGCTGTCCGCGACCCGGCGCCCCACGCCGGCGAGCTTGCGCCCGCCTTCCGACAGCATCGACTTCAGATGCTCCGCATCCTCACTGTGGAAGTCCTTGATCCGATCCAGCGCATCAGCATTTTCGACGTCGAAGTATGGTGCAGAGCGGAAGCCGAGCTGGCGTGCATACAGGCTTGCCGGCAGGCGGACGAGCGCCGTGTTGTAGACTTTGACCTGCCCGTTGTAGGTCTCACGCTTTACCTGGAGATCTGCCTCGATGTGGTCCAGCTGCGACATCAACTGCTGGAACGTGCCGTTCGCCTTCAGGTCGGGATACTGCGTGGCAAGCTTCATCACCTGGTTGAGCGCACCGGCCGCCGCGGCGCCCGCCCCACCGACGATGATGTCATCGCCGCCCGACGCTACCGATATGTGCGTCAGCTTCTCGTGGTCCGCGTACCCTTGTGCAATGTCGATCAGCTTGTTCGTCAGGTCGATTCGCTTCTTCATCGACGCCATCACGTTGGCATGCGCCTCGCGCACGTTCTGGGCGAGAGTCTGGAGCGCGTTGTAGCGCGTGACTACGACGTAGACGGCACCGATGAAGAGCAGGAAGAGAAGGAATAGCATGGCGTCACATCCCGCGTTGAGGAGGTCGAGTGCCGGCCACCGGGCACTGGTGACCGGCACTCATTGCATTGCGTAGAACGGGGCGCCGGACCGTCATGGACGGTTGTATCCCGTGGCGATTGGCGCCCGCAGCAGCGCGATCCTCACGCCAGGCGAGCCCGGACAGGCAATGACCGGGTTGCGCATCGAGGGCAATGGCCCCACCTTGAATGCAACTCAGAGGTTGCGGATAATCAGGGTGGAGGGGTCATGACAGTGACGGACGGTATCGAGAGGCAGGTCCTGCTCAACGCTACGATCGAGCGCGTCTGGCAGGCAATCAGTGACTCGGCGCAGTTCGGCAGGTGGTTCGGCGCACGCTTCGATGGCCCATTCGAGGCCGGGCAACGTGTCGCGGCCAGCATGGTGCCGACGGAGGTGGACGCGGACGTCGCGCGCTCGCAGGAGCCGTACGCTGGCATGCGGTTCTACGTGTGGGTGGAACGCGTGGAACCACCACGTCATCTCTCGTTTCGCTGGCAGCCGGGCGCCGAGGTATCGGGCGATCCGGCGTCTTTGGCCGGGACGACACTCGTGAATTTTGATCTGGAGGAGGCACCCGGTGGCACGCGTCTGACGATCCGGGAGACCGGCTTCGACAGCATTCCGCTCGAGCGTCGAGCGCGCGCGTTCGCCGACAACGAGCAGGGATGGGAGATCCAGGCGACGCTGATCGCGAAGTACCTCGCGGCGCACGACGCCTGATGCGTCCGAACCCGACGCGTGCCGCGCCGCTGTTTGCAGCGCTCGGCGACGAGACGCGACTCCAGCTCGTCGCCCGGCTCGGCAGAGGCGGCCCCCAATCGATCAGTCGCCTCGCCGCGGAATTCGTCGTAACGCGGCAGGCAGTGACCAAGCACCTGCATGCATTGGAGGCTGCCGGCATCGCACGCAGCCGACGCAGTGGTCGGGAGAGCGTCTGGGAGCTGCGGCCTGCCGGACTGACCGAAGCGAAGCGCTACCTCGACCAGATCGCCGCGCAGTGGGACACGGCACTTGCCCGGCTGCGCATGATGGTGGAGGACGCAGACACCTGAAGCGGTTTCAGGCGAATGATCCGCCGGCCGATCCACAACGCGATGCCCGGGCCACGCGCCTGCTGACGCGGCCCGGGCAATCAGCTCCGAATGTACCAGCCCTCAGCGCGTCGGCAGCAGCAGCGTCAGGCCGTCGCCAGGCACGATGGCGTCGATGTGGCCCGTCGCCCGGCTGTCACGTGAGGCGAAGTGCATATGCAGGGTGGAGCCCGGCGTCATGAACACGCCGCCATGGTGCTCGGAGTACACACCGAAGGCCTCGATCTCCTCGCCCTGCAGCTCGTAGAATTCCTTCGACTTCCGGAACAGTTCACGGTCGATCGGCTGACCGTCCGCTCTGTCCACGTTGATATGCCACACCATCTCGGCCGGCACGCCGCGCAGCAGGAACGCGACCGGCATATCGGCATCGAGCCCGTGCTCGTCAGCGGTCGTGCGAATGAACTGACCGAGCGCCGCATAGTCGGCCACGGACGAGGGCACAGGCACCTCTCGGAAGTCGGCCAGCTCGGCCCACGCGAGGAAGATGGCCATGCCTTCGAGTGTGTCGCTCACGACATACTCGCCGTTGGCGCCACGCACCCTGCTTGTGAATGGCTGTGAGTTCAGGATCGTGACCTCGCCATCCAGATCCGCTGCTGCACCCAGCGCATACAGATTCGGGATGCCTGCGAGGTCAGCCAGCCGGATTGTGCCCGCGGCCCGTCCCGTCGCGAAGACCGCATCCTGCCGACCGACGAAGCTGATGGGGCCGGCGCTGTCGGCGACGTCGGCACTGGTGCGATTGCCGATGGGTTCGCCCCCCGGCGTCTCGTCACACGTTGGCAGAAGCAGCAAGGCTGCCATGGCGGCGCCGCGGGCCGCACGCGGAATCACCGCAACAGCCACTCCGCCGCCGTGCCGATCAGCGAGATGATCAGCGCCCCGAGCAGCGCATTGCCAAAGCCGTCGATCGTGAGCCGATCCGTGACCGCATCGGTCAGCTTCAGGAGGATCGCGTTTACGACCCAGCGCGTGAGGAACGCGAGCAGGAACCCGATTCCCAGCGTCGCGATGCCGATCACGCCGAACAGCAGCCATCCGATCAGCACGTTCAACACACCGAAGATCGCGGCGACGACAATGGCACTGCCGAAGCTCTTCACGTGGAAGCCGGGCAGGACCATGGCTGTGAGCCAGAACGCGATGGTGAGAATCAGCCAGGACAGTAACAGATCCACAGTGACCTCTTTCGTTGGAGGAACGGCGGGCGAACTCGCAAAATGTGCACTCCGGATGAGCAGGTCTCCAGTGCGCTCTCCGGGGCCACGCAGACACTGACAACATCGCTGCCGCGAGCGGGCAGCGGAGCGTCAGTCGCTCAGGACTTGTCCGGCTCGGCCTGCTCGCCCGTAGGCGACAGCACCTTGGCGTCACCCGTCAGGCCCGCCGCTCCCGCCATACCCATCACGCCGGGCAGGTTCAGCGAGTCCGCGAGACCTGACGGTACTACCATCAGCGACCCGCGCTTCACGATGCTTTCGTACAGCATGTTCATCGCTCTCAGGTTGAGCGCGACCGGGTTCTCGCTGTAGCGCTCTGCGGCCTCCACGAACTTCGACGCGATCTCGGTCTCGGCGGTACCGAGAATGATGCGCGCCTGGCGCTCGCGCTCTGCCTGCGCCTGACGCGACATCGCTTCTTCCAGCGCCTGCGGGATGACGACGTCGCGTATCTCTACCGACTGCACCTGTATGCCCCAGTCGTGCATCTTGCGGTCGAGCGCTTCCTGCAGCCCGTGCCCCAGCTCCTTGCGCGACTGGATCAGTTCGGCGAGGTCGTGCTTGCCGATTGCGTCACGCAGTGCAGTCTGTGCGGCGAGCACGACGGCTTCGCCATAGTCCTGCACTTCGAGCGCAGCGCGCTCGGCATCGTACACGACCCAGAACGCGATCGCGTCCACGTCCACCGGCACCGTGTCCTTGGTCAGACATGATTCCGCGCCGAACGCAGTCGTGCGGATGCGCTGGTCGATGTGGTAGCCGATACGATCGATGATCGGAATCATCGCGAAGAAGCCTGGCCCCCGCAGTCCCTTGTATCGGCCCATCCGCAGCACGACCGCCTTCTCCCACTGGTCGGTGAACTTGATGGACGAGCCGGCGAGCAGTGCGACGACTGCGCCCGCCACCGCTGCGACCGGGATCGCGGCGCCGGCGAGGAGCAGGCCGCCACCGAGGGCGCCGGCGGCGACCACGCCCGCGCCCGCCGCAACGAGCGGAAACCTGGTGTCGTTTGGTGAGCTCCCGGTCGTGGGCGCTGGGGGACCACCGCCCCGTCGGCGGGCGGGCAGATGCGGCGTGCTCATGAGCCGGGCTCCTTCGTACGGGTATCGTCTGATGTCGTGCGAAAGTCGGCGATCGCCTCGAGCAGGTCTTCCACGCCGAAGCCGAGCTCGCTCGCGCGTTCGACCGCGTCGTGGCTCAACCTCGACAGCGCCTGGTGACGCTCGCGCTCCTGTGCTGACGGTTGCGTGAGACTGACGAAGGAGCCTGCGCCGGGCCGGGTAACGACCACACCACGCCGCTCCAGCTCCTGGTACGCACGCTCGACCGTACGCGGCGATACTCCCAGGCCGATCGCCAGCTGGCGAACCGTCGGCAGGCGCTCGCCGACGTCCAGGCTACCGTCCACCACCGCCAGCCAGAGGTCCTCGACAATGAGCTGCGCCATGGGCTCGCTCTCACCCGAACGCACGCGGGCCTGGAGGCGCGCGACCAGCTCTCGTGTCTCCATTACGCCAACCTAGGCAATGGCCGGAGTCCCGAACAAGGCTCCGCTCCGTTCCGGCGGTCCTGCAAGCCGCCCGTTCTCATCCCGGCCGGTTCACCATCATCGCTGCGACCGCATCGAAGAACGTACGGAGCGCACGATCCACATCCGCCGGCAGATCCATTTCCGCGAGCGCATTGCCCATCAGTTCGAGCCAGCGATCACGTGCCTGTGCGTCGATGGGGAACGGCACGTGCCGCGCACGCAGTCTCGGATGGCCGCGCTGCTCGATGTAGCGCTGCGGCCCCCCGAAGCGGCCAATGAGGAAATCGCGGAGGCGTTGTTCTGCGCCCTCCATGTCGTCGGCCGGATACATCGGCCCCAGAATGTCATCGTCCGGCACCTGCCTGTAGAACGCTGCGATCAGCCGTTGGAAACCGTCTTCACCGATCGCAGCGTATATCTCGCCGTCCTGCATCATCCTCCGTCCTGTGGATCGCGGCGAAACACTTCCGCCGGTGCGGCACTGCGCGGTGCAGTGTACTGTTCAGGCTACCCCATGCGCGAGCGTACGATCATGAGCATATCCGGACTTTCGAGCGAGCTCTCCGACTTCGAGCGGAGCGTCCCGCTCGCAATTTCTCCCGACGACTTCCGCCGTATCGGCCACGACCTCGTGGACACGATCGCCGAGGTCCTTGCCACGTATCGCGACCGGCCGCTGACACCCGACGATTCTCCGGCGAACGTGCGGGCACTCATCGGCGGCGATCGAGCACTTCCGCAACAGGGTGATGACGCGGCTGCTCTCGTCGCATCGACCGCGCGCCTGTTGACGGAGCATTCCCTGTTCAACGGCCATCCCCGCTTCTTCGGCTACATCACATCGTCACCTGCACCGATCGGTATCCTGGCGGACATGCTCGCGTCCGCGATCAACGCGAACCTGGGGCTGTGGCGGCTATCACCGATTGCAACGGAGATCGAGAGCCAGGCGGTGCGCTGGGTCGCGGAGCTCGTGGGTTACCCTGCGGACTGCGGCGGCCTGTTCGTCAGCGGAGGCAACATGGCTAACATCGTGGCGCTGTATGCGGCCCGTGCCGCAGCGGACGGTGACGTGCGCATGCGCGGCGTCGCCGGCGCAGATGCGCCGCGCCTGCGCATGTATGCATCGACGGAGACGCATACGTGGGTGCAGAAGGGTGCGGATCTTTCCGGACTCGGAACCGACTCGATTCGCTGGATCCCGGTGGACAGCGACCAGCGCATGAACGTGGCGGCACTGCGCCAGGCGATCGAGCGCGACCGCGATGCAGGCGACCGGCCGATGATGGTAGCGGCGACGGCGGGTTCCGTCAGCACCGGTGCGGTCGATCGGCTCGCGGAGATCGCTCGGCTCTGTCGTGACCTGGGCGTGTGGTTCCACGTGGACGGTGCCTACGGCGCGCTTGCTGCGCGCGTGGCCGGCACACCCACCGACCTGCGTGCGATTGGGGATGCCGACTCGCTGGCGCTGGATCCGCACAAATGGATGTACGCGCCGATCGAAGCGGGCTGCACGCTCGTGCGCGATCCCGTCCGGCTGCGCGACGCCTTCTCGTACCATCCGCCCTACTACCACTTCGGCGAGGAAGCGCTGAACTATGTGGATTATGGTCCGCAGAACACGCGCGGGTTCCGCGCATTGAAGGTATGGCTCGGCCTGCGTCATGCCGGCGGCGATGGTGCGCTGCGCATGATCGCCGACGACATTGCCTTGAGTGAACGTCTCTTCGCGAACGTGCAGCGGGAGCCCGAACTCGAAGCGCTCACGCACGGGCTCAGCATCGCGACGTTCCGCTATGTACCACCTGATCTGCAGTCACGCACCAGCGAAGAAGACGTCGCCGTCTACCTCGATACGCTCAACCGCGATCTGCTCGAGCGCATCCAAACATCGGGCGAGGCGTTCGTGTCGAACGCAATCGTGGGCGGCCGGTATGCGCTGCGCGCATGCATCGTGAACATGAACACGCGCGCTGCGGACATGGACGCATTACCGGGCTTCATCGTAGCGCTCGGCCGCGAGGCGGATAAGGCTATGCGGGACACGCGAGGATAGGTCGTGCGCGCGTTCATCGCGCGCCGCCGGATGTAACCGTAGCGATCTGCGTGCGGCTGCCGAGCGCCACGACGTCGATCAGGAGTGCGTCCGCCGTGGCCGCCGCACCCACGCCGCCACCGATGTGCAGCCGGTATTCGTCGCACGACAGGTCGTAGCGGTACACGACACTCCCGACCGGCGCGGCAAGCGTGGACGAGCGGTCGATCTCCTCGTAGCCCGCATGCAGGCCGTGCGGCGTCGCCCGCGCGACGAGCCGCGTCGTCGCGCCGCGTGCGGCGCGCTCACGGATCACGCTCACGTCGAGATTGCGGATGTCCCCGCACTCGATCGTGGCGGGATCGATCGTCGCGCCACGCAGTGCACCGGCGACGATCGCGAGTTTGACTGCCGCGTCGCGGCCGCGCAGGTCCAGCTCGGGGTCGGTCTCGAGATAGCCACGCCGGTCTGCTTCCTCGATTCCCTGCGCGAGCGTGCCGCCTCGCTCCACGCATTCGAGAATCGTCGTCGTGGACGCGTTGCCTACGATTGCCGCGCCGCGCCATCGCAAACGCAGTTCGGACAGCTCGCGCGTGAGCTGCTGGCCCGTGCCGCCCAGCACCGCATTGCAGCCGACCGGGCCTGCACGCCCATCGAGCCAGATGCCTGCGCGTTCCGCGACCGCGTCCTTCGCCGCGAGCGCGAGCGCGCCGCCGCGCGCCAGCACTGCGTCCAGCATGGCCGTCCAGTCGGGCCGGCCGCCGCTCGTCGCCGTGGCATCCACGACCACACCTGCACCGACTCGCGCGACCGCTTCCGCCGTCGGAATCCGCCATGCGCCCGGCCAGTCGGCGATCGTACTACCGGCCGTTTTCCACGCCAGGACCCGCAACGGGTCCAGGCCATGCGGTGCAGCCACTGTCGCGGTCGAGTCGGACACTGCCACCAGCGGCTGACGACCCGATGCGAGCCGCTCCAGCAGTGCGCGGCCAACGGCACCCACACCGAGCAGGTGCAGGGAATCCATCTCCGCTACTCCGGTGCGCCCGCCCGCCGGGACGCTGCCTCCAGCTCGTCCTGCATCTGCCGGAGGGCATCACGGTTCTGCTCGACGAACTCCAGGTTGTCCGGGTTCATGTGCGTGGCCGCGAGCACCGTATCGCGCTGCGCGCCCATCTCGAGCGACGCCTGCGCGAAGCTCGCCTGGAACAGTGCGAGCATGATCACGCCATACTCGCGCACGCTCAGGCCTGCCTCCTCGATCGCGGTCCTGATCCCCGGCACACTGCCGAAGCGCTGCTCCATTGCATCCAGGCTGAACTCCTCGGCGCTCATGCTCGCCATTTGCGCGAGCTGCGGATCCTGCTGCATCGCCTCGTATATGTTGAGCTGCGCGCGGTGCATCTTCTGCACGGCGTCCATCGTCAGCCGGTACTCCGCGACCTCGGTGATGTCGCCCTCGTTGCTCTGGCCCATCTGCGGCGCCTCACCGATCGGCGGTGCCGCCTGCTGCGGTGGCGTCTCTTCTGCATCACGGCCGCATGCGATGACGAGCACCAGCAGGATCGAAGCTGCAGCGCGATAACCGAGCGACATCTCAGGAACTCCGGATACGATTCATGAAAGAAGGGACGTGAAGCCGAAGCTAATCCCGGCTCCACGTCCCCGCCACGCTGGCAACTGCGCCCGCGTTACTGCACGGGCATGACCATCCCGCCCACGGCCCGGTACACCGCGACCAGCCAGGCGCGCGCCTCGGCACGTCCGGCCGCGAGCCGGTCCTGCGCCGCGAGCTGACGGCTCTCGGCGTCGAGCACCTCGAGGAAGTCGGCACCGCCCTCTTCGAAGCGGAGCCGTGCGAGGTCGGTCGCCCTCTCGCTCGCGCCGGCGGCGTCCTCCAGGTGTTGCAGCCGTTCGCGCGCCCTGGCATACGAATCGAGCGACGTCTGCACCTCCTCCTGCGCGCGCAGCACCGCCTGCTGATGCTGCGCCGCCGCCTCGCGCTGGTGCGCGCGCGCCTCGTCCACTCCGGACTTCACGCGACCGATATCAAACAGGGGCCACGAGATCACCGGTCCGACCACGTAACGCGGTGTGCCGCTGCTGCCGAGCGCGTCGAACTCGCTCGCCGTATACCCCGCGATACCACCGATCGCGATACGTGGCAGATAGCTCGCCTTCGCCGAGCTGACGAACTGGCGCTGCGCCGCTACCCGACTTGCCGCGCTGCGCACATCGGGGCGGCGTCGTACTGCATCATCGGCACTCGCGATCTCGAGCCGCGCCGGCAGCGTGAACGGCTGCATCGATCGCGACTGCAGGACGTCGCCTTCACCGGGCGAACGACCGAGCAGTACACTGAGACGGTGCTGCGCTGCACTGATCGCCGCCTCGAGGGCCGGGATCTCCGCGAGTGTCGAGCTGAGCTGCGCCTGCGCGCGCTCCGTGTCCAGCGCAGTTCCACGACCAGCATCGAGCAGGTTCTGCGTCAGCTCGCGGCTCGACTGCTGGTTCTGCGCATTGCGGCGTGCAACCGCCAGTCGCTCCTCGAGCCCGCGCAGATCGAAGTAGGCACGTGCGACTTCTGCAGCCACGATCACCTGGGCACCACGCACATCCTCTTCAGCCGCATCGAGCAGCGCACCGCGTCCCTGCAGCGCATTGCGGTTGCGACCGAACAGGTCCAGCTCCCAGGAGAGCTGCAGGCCGGTTTCCCAAACGTCACGGTCCGGCAGCGAGCCGGACAGCCCCGGCATGCTGGCACTCGCGAGACGCTGGCGGCTGTAGCCTGCATCCGCAGTAATCGTCGGCGCGAGATCGAGTGCCGCCTGTGTACGCACCGCGCGTGCGGCCGCGATACGGGCTTCGGCTGCATCGACCTCCCGGTTCGCATCGAGACCCGCGCTGATCAGGCGTGCGAGTGCCGTATCCCCGAGTGCGTTCCAGAAGTCGGCCGGATCGGAGTCCCATGCACCGGCGCGCTGCATCTGCGCCTGAGCCATGGCATCGGCCTGCTGCGCAGCCGCCGCTCCCGTGCCCGCCGCTGTCGCCGCGAGCACCAGAACGAGGCTGCCAACGCCGTGCGCCCTACGCATGGGCCGGCTCGAGCGCAGGTGCGCCCGCCTCCTCTGCCGGCTTCCATGCCGGTGCCCTTGCGGTGTGGTCCGCCGCGATCAGTGCATAGAACACCGGTACGACGAACAGCGTGAACACCGTACCGATCACCATCCCCGCGACCAGCATCGTGCCGATGCTGTTACGTGCAGCCGAGCCCGGCCCGTGCACGAACACGAGCGGCAGGTGACCGAACACCGTCGCAGCCGACGTCATGAGCACGGGCCGCAGGCGCGTCAGCGACGCTTCACGCAACGCGTGCATCTTCGCGTGCCCCTGCTCCTGCAGTGTATTTGCGAACTCCACGATCAATATTCCGTTCTTCGCGATCAGACCGACGAGTGTGATCAGCCCGACCTGCGAATAGATGTTGATTGTCGTCAGGTCCAGCCAGCTGAAGAGCAGCGCACCCGAGATCGCGAGCGGCACGGAACCGAGCAGCACGATCAACGGGTCACGGAAGCTCCTGAACTGCGCGGCCAGCACCAGGTAGATCAGGATCAGCGCAAAGCCGAGCGTCTGCGTCAGCGCGGAACCCTCGTGGCGGATCTGCCGCGACTCGCCCGCGTAATCGACGGTTACACCCGGACCCGCCACTGCGCGCGCCGCGTTCTCCAGCACCTCCAGACCTTCCGCCTTCGTGACACCGGGCATCACGCCTCCGAACACACGGACGGCATTGCGCTGCTGGAACCGGTTCAGCGTGCGTGGCGCCGCGCTCGTCTCGACGCGCGCGAACGATGATACCGGCACGAGCGCGCCTGACGGCGTCGGGATCTTCAGGTCCAGCGCCGCAGCGACGGTCGCACGGTCTTCCAGGTTGATCTGCGGAATGACCTTGTAGCTGCGATCGAAGTAGTTGAACCGGTTCACGTAGCCGCCGCCCAGCAGTGTGCCGAGCTCGCGACCCACCGAGGCCAGGTCCAGGCCCAGGTCCGCGATCCGGTCACGGTCCAGCACCACGTGCGCCTGCGGCAGGTCGATCTTCAGGTCCGTGTCGACGTACAGGAACTGGCCGCTCTGGAATCCGGCACCGATGATCGCACCGACCGTCTCCAGCATCTGCTCTGGTGGTACGTCGCTCTGCAGCACCAGCTCGACATCGTACTGACCCGGCGTCGGCAGTGGCGGATCCAGTCGCGGGAACACCTGCAGCGACGGTATCTGCGACACGCGCCCGTACACCTCGCCGTACATCTCTTCCGTCGAGCGCTCGCGCTGCTTCCAGTGCTTCGCGTCCATGCCGCCGAACGCGCCCCACGGCGCTGCCAGAGACCACATGAAGCGCGCATCCGGCATCGACGTCATCGCGGCGACGACCTCGTGCGACGCCGCGTTCACCGCCGGCAGCGACGCATCCGGCGACGCCTGCATGAACAGCGAGATGTGGCCCTGGTCCTCGATGGGTGCCAGCTCCTTGCGAGACATCGTGTACATCGGCCATGCCGCCAGTGCCAGCAGCAGAGACGCTGCCACGATTGCCCAGCGCATTTCGAGCGCGCCGTCGAGCAGCCTGGTGTAACGCGCGCGCACTGCATCGAAGCCCCGGTTCACGAAACGCGTGAGACGGCCCTGGCCACCATGCTCGTTCAGGAACTTCGAGCTCATCACCGGCGACAGCGTGAGTGCGACGAAGCCCGAGACGACGACTGCAGCCGCCAGCGTTATCGCGAACTCCAGGAAGAGCGCTCCCGTGAGACCGCCCTGGAACCCGATCGGCGTGTACACGGTCGCGAGCGTGATCGTCATCGCGATGATGGGACCGACCAGTTCGCGCGCACCATCGAGCGCCGCCTGCACGCGTGACTTGCCCAGCTCGATGTGTCGCTCGACGTTCTCGACCACGACGATCGCATCGTCCACCACCAGCCCGACCGCGAGCACGATCGCGAGGATCGTCAACAGGTTCAGGCTGAAGCCGAACGCCAGCATCACGATCGTCGCACCGATCAGCGACACGGGCATTGCGACCAGCGGCACGATCGCCGTACGCAGCGAACCCATGAACAGGAATACGACGAACCCGACGATGAGCATCGTCTCCACGAGCGTCTTCGAGATCTCGGCGATCGCGTCCTGCATGAACGTCGTGCCGTCGTATGCCATTTCCATCGACATGTCCGGCGGCAGCGTCGCGCGAATCTCGTCCATCCGGTCGTAGAGACTGTGCGCGACCTCGATCTCGTTCGCACCAACGAGCGGATAGACACCGAGGTAGACCGCCTCGTCGTGGTTGTACTTCGCGACGAAGTCCGCCTCCTCTGCACCCAGCTCCACCCGCGCGACGTCGCGCAGGCGAACCAGCGCGCCGCCCCGCTCGGCGACGATAAGCTGCTTGAACTCTTCGACGGTGCGCAGGTCCGTGTTCGTCAGCAGGTTGACCTGCACCTCCTCGCCCTTCGTCTGACCGACCGCGGCGAGGTAGTTGTTGCGCTGCAGTGCACCGTAGATGTCGCCGGGCGCCAGGTTCAGCGCTGCCAGCCGCGATGGGTCGATCCAGACCCGCATCGCGATCTGCTGGCCGCCCTCGATTGACACCTTCTGCACATCCTGCACGGTCGCGAATTGCGGCTGTATGGTGCGAATCAGGTAATCCGTGACCTGCGGAATGCTGCGCTCGCTCGAGCTGAAGCTCAGATAGAACGTCGCGTACGGGCGGTCCGCCCGCTGCACGTCCACCGTCGGCGGCTCCGCGTCCGGCGGCAGCTCGCTGCGCACCTGCTGCAGCCGCGCAGTCACTTCCGCGAGCGCCGCCGTGTCGTCATGGTTCAGCTTGAGACGCACGGTCACCGTGCTCACCCCCGCACGGCTCGTCGACTCGATGTGGTCCACGCCGCTGATCGCGCTCACTGCACGCTCGATCGGCGTGGTCAGGAAGCCGCGTACGGTCTCTGCACTCGCGCCGAAGTACACGGTCGTGATGACGACCTGCGTGCTTTCGGTCTGCGGATACTGCTGCACCGGCAGCGCTTGCAATGCCCGCCAGCCCACCAGCACGATCACCAGGTTGACGACGATCGCGAGGACCGGATGACGGATGAATGTGTCAGTGAATGATCGCTTCATCATTCACCTCCATCCTGCGCCGCCGGAGCCTGCTCGGCGCCGTCGCTGACGTGCACCAGCACACCTTCGCGCAGCTTGAACGAGCCGGACGCAGCAACGCGTTCGCCCGCCTCGAGACCCGACAGGATCACGGCGGAGTCGCCCGTGACCGGGCCCGAGGTCACGCTGCGCAGCTGCGCGCGCGTCTGGCCATCCACTTCAGCCAGCACGAACACGTGGTCACCGCCCGGACCCTTGCGCAGCGCCGTGACCGGCACGACTACCGCCGATACCGGTGAGCCGACGCCGACACGCACTCGTACCGACGCACCCGGCGCAAGCCGCTCCAGCCCCCGGTCGATGCGTGCACGCACCGCCGCGTTACGCGTCGTCGGATCCACCCGTGCATCCACGGCGACGATCTGCGCCGGTACGACCAGGGCCTCGTCCTCACCCACCACCACATCCACCTGATCGCCCGGACGCAGACTCGCCGCCACATCCTGCGCAACTGCGAAATCGACGTTCGCCTCGTCGTCCACACCCTGCAGCGTCGTCAGCAGCGCACCCGCCTCCAGGAACTGGCCGGGGTGCACATCGGCGATGCCGACCCGCGCGCGGAACGGTGCACGGATCGTCTTGCGCGCGATCACCGCACGCGTACGCGCAATCTCCGCAAGCGCCACGTCGCGCTCAGCCCGCGCATTGTCCAGCTCGATCGCCGACACCGCCTGGCGCGACGCCATGCGCTGCGTCCGCTCCAGCGTCGTCTGCGCCAGCGCCGCACGCGCTTCCAGCGCTCGCAGCTCCGCCTCCTCCACAGAAACATCGAGCGCAACGAGCACCGTCCCGGCCTTCACGACCTGCCCCGACTTCAACCCCACCCACCGGACCGTGCCCGGCAACTCGTTGCGCAAGCTGATCGACCGGGTCGCCAGTACCGTCCCGATCGCCGTCGTCGAACCACGGTGCGTCCGAGCCTCCGCAATCGCCTGCGTGACGACCTGCGCCGGCTCCGCCGACATCGCCTCCGCATGCGCGCCTTCACCCAGCACATCCCGCAACGCGACAACACCACCACCCACCACCACTACCGCACCGAAAAGCACGGCCGAACGCACCCAGGCGCGCGACCTGGCTCGAATCTGACTCTCCATAATTCCCCGTCCCTCACCCGAAACCCGTCAGATGGTTAGACAACCGTGATACTATGTGGGACAAAAAAAGACCGCTGCGCCCATGCGCATGCGGCCAACTCACCAGCCGATATTACTTCTGACGAACGAACTGCGGAGTTTGCGACACCACCCCGCCGCCCCACCACACACCTACTGCGCGGCCACGCCTCCCAGCCGCTTCTTCAGTTCCGTTGAGTATGCCTCCACCACACCAGGCACGACCCGCGCACTGACGAACTGCCCGTCCTTCTCCGTCTCGACCAGCCCGGCCGAGACGAGCTCCTTCATGTGATGCGAAATGGTCGCCTTCGTCACGGGGAAGAACTGACAGAGCTTCTGGTACGGGCACATGTCCGCTTGTGCGATCTGCTGCAGCAGGCTGAAGCGCCTCGGATCGGCGAGCGCCTTGGCGATGCGCTCGAACTGTCCGGGAGCGAGTGACCCGGCCCTCCCGTGCTCGACGAACATAGTTTTATAACTATCGAACTAGGGTCGCCGGAGTCAATGGGAATCCGGCTGACCGGGAACCGCTACATGAGATAATCCAGTGATTCTGCGTCAGATTGCGGCAGCGGCGCACGATGAAGTTCGTGGGT
>CAYLME010000019.1:0-32877 GCA_964384585.1 uncultured Gemmatimonadaceae bacterium
CTCGCGCGCTGTGCCCTGCCGTCGCGAACGACGAGCACCCATGCGGTGTCGGACAACGGCGCGCGCACCGCGCCGAGCGGCAGCGTCCAGGCGGCGGGCCGGCGATCGAGCTCGACGTTCACCGACACCGTCATGTCGGGAAGCAGATAGGACGGGGGATCCGGCACGGAGAGCCGCACCTCGATCGTGCCCTGCTGCGGGTTCACGACTGGTGCGATCCGCATGACGGTGGCATCGAAGCGTTTATCGGGGAATGCATCGGCCGATGCCACGGCCGGCTGTCCCTCGCGCAGGCCCGCGACTGAGCGCTCGTCGGGAAAGACGATCAGCTCGGTCGGACCGTCGAGCGCGATCTCCATGAGGACGCGCCCCAGCTGCACCGCGTCGCCGGGCTCCACGTCACGGATGAGGACGGTACCGGCGGCCGGGCTGCGCGCCCGCGTCAGCTCGAGGCGGGCCAGCGCGGCATCGACTGCCTGGCGCGCCTGCGCGACGCCGGCCTCGGCCACCCGGCGCTCGGCACCACCGCCGGCCACGCTCCGCGCCCGTGCACGGGCGTTCTCCAGCCGCGCCTGCGCCGCCTCCGCCCTTTGAAGCGCCGCTTCCAGCTCCTGGCGTGTCAGGCCGCCGGCATCGTACAACGTCTGTAACCGCTCGGCGTCTCGCTGGAGCTGGCTGGCCTCCAGCTCCGCGGCGTCGAGCGTGGCCGCGGCGCCCGGCAGCTCCACGCTCGCCACCTGGCCGAGGGCGGCCTCTGCCGCCGCCAGTCGCGCGCGCGCCTCGTCGACCGCAGCGCGCTGCTCCGCGTCCTCCAGAGTGAAAAGGATCTGCCCGGCGGAAACCCGGTCGCCTTCATCCACGGCGACGCGTGCCACGGTGCCAACGGTAGCGACGCCGATTCCGGACCGCGATACGCTCCGAACCCGGCCCGTCGTCACGAGTGTCTCCACGACCTCCCTGCGCTCGGGCGTCACCGTGTCCACCGTGTCCGGCACGAGCCAACGGACCACCAGCACCAGGAACACGGCCGCGACGACGGCGACGATCGCACGCCCCGGCTGGCGGCGCACCGATGCCCAACCCCGCTGCCAGGCATCGCGCGCCTTCGCAATCACCGATCGGCGCTTCCGCTGCTCCACGTACGACTCCCGTTTGCGGGTTCGCGTCAGGTCAGACAGTCTACCACGCGGAGCATGGTCCTGCGATGTCTTGCTCCACGCCGATCGAACACGCAGGGTTCACGGCGCGTCCGCATTCATTACATGCGACTGTCATGCCGCAAGTGGTCGCAAACAGTGACGTTGCCACTCCCGTTCGAATGAAAGGCCGCCGTCATGAAGCGACGTTCCTTCCTCCACCACACCGGCACCGTGCTGGGTGCCATGGCGTTCGCACCCTCGTTCGCGCACGCAGCGTCGCCGGGCCGTACCACGGCGGCACTGCTGCTGCGCGGCGCCGTCGTGTATGACGGAACCGGCCGATCCCCGTTCGAGGCGGACGTGCTGATCGATGGTGGCTTGATCCGCGAGGTCGGGCCGCGCCTCGCCGCGGCCGGTGCCGAAGAGGTTCGGCTCGATGGCCTGGCCCTGGCCCCGGGCTTCGTCGACATCCACTCGCACACGAGCACGCAGGTGCTTTCCAACCCCAGGGCCGAGAGCAAGCTGCTCCAGGGTGTCACCACGGAGGTCGCCGGTCAGGACGGCAGCTCGCCAGGACTGTGGCGCGACGAAGAATGGGATGCAGCACGCGAGCGCTACCGGCGCGACGGCATCGATCTCCAGTTTCGCGACGTCAGCGGCTTCCTCTCGCAGGTCGACCGCCAGGGTGCGGCGCTCAACATCGCGTGCATGATCGGCACGGGCAGCGTGCGTGGCTACGTCGTTGGCGACGACGACCGGCCGGCGACCGCGGCGGAGATCCAGAGGATGCGCGCCGTCGTCGATGACGCGATCGCAGGCGGAGCATGCGGCATGTCATCGGGACTCGAATACACACCGGGCGGCTTCGCTTCGACGGACGAGCTGATCGCACTGGCGGAACGACTGCGCGGGACGGGATTGCCCTACGCGAGCCACATGCGCAACGAGGATGACCAGCTGCTCGCAGCCATGGAGGAAGCGATCCGCGTCGGCCAGGCCGCGCGCGTACCGGTGCAGATCTCCCACCTCAAGGCACAGGGTCAGCGCAACTGGTGGAAAGCAGAGATCGCGCTCGAACTCATCGAGAACGCGCGCGCGTCAGACCTCGACGTCATGTTCGACGTCTACCCCTACGTCGCCTACAGCACCGGTCTCTCCAATCTCTTCCCCATCGATGCACTCGACGGCGGCACGGCTGCGTTCCGCGAGCGGTTGCAGGACGCCGAGCAGTCGGTGCGTCTGCGTGATGCCGTACACGCAAAGGTCGAGAGTCTCGGTTCGTGGGACTCCGTCCAGGTCACATCCACCGACTCCGACGAGTATGCGTTCGCGCGCGGACGGCGGCTCGGCACGCTCGCAGCAGAACGCGGCGTCGATGCCTACGACCTGCTCGTCGCGATCCTGCTGTCCGGCGGCGGCGGCATGGTCGGCTTCGGTATGAGCGAGGAGAACGTACGCAAGTTCCTGATGCACCCGCTGGCGATGATCTGCTCCGACGGCGGCGCGTACACCGTCGACACCCCGAGCTCACCGCACCCGCGCAACTTCGGTACGTTCCCGCGCGTGCTGGGTCACTACGTCCGCGACGAGCGCCTCATGCCGCTCGAGACTGCGATTCACAAGATCACGATGATGCCTGCGCGCAGGATCGGCCTCACGGACCGCGGGTCGATCGAGCGCGGGATGGCGGCAGACCTCGTCGCGTTCGATCCGGCCACGATCATCGATCGCGCGACGTTCGAGGCACCGAAGCAGTACGCGACGGGGATCCGACATGTTGTCGTGAACGGCACGCTCGTGCTGCGCGATGGCGAGTACACGGGTGCGTACCCGGGACGCGCAGTACGGCCGGCTCGCGCGGCGCAGGGATGACTCGACGGCCCGCGCCCGGGGCCGCGTCGCTCAGCGATTCGGGCGGTCGTACGTGGCGCGCAGGATCGCTTCCGTGATGATGTGCCCCTTCATCGCGTCGTCCAGCTGTTTGCGATTCGCGCCGGCTTCGAGGTCCAGCGCGGTATCGAGTGCGTACAGCATGAACCGGTACGTGTGCCGTCGATCGGGCGGGCACGGCCCGCCGTAGCCCACGCGCTTGAAATCGGTGATGCCATGGTGCGCATCACCGAGTCCCGTCACGACGTCGTCCGGCGGTACGTCTTCGGGCAGTTCGCGCACTCCTGGCGGAAGGTTCCACAGCAGCCAGTGCACGAACGTGCCGACCGGGGCGTCCGGGTCATCGACGATCAACGCCAGCGTGCGCGCGTTCTCCGGCACGCCGCTGATCGCGAGTGGTGGCGACACGTCCTCGCCGTCACACGTGAAGCGGGTCGGGATCTCCGCGCCTTCCTCGAATGCACTGGACGAGATTCGCATGGATGCCTGCCTTGCACGAGGTGGTCGAGCGGTGCCACCCCGTGCAGGTTCCGCACCGCCAGTGCGCGCGTGCAATGCCCTTCCCTGTGTCAGTAATCGCCGCAGTGTCGCGTGGTCACGAGCATCGATCGCACGGCGGAACAGATCGAGCGTGTGCCCGGCCTGCTGCAGTGCGTCGCTCACGTGCCGCGCATTGTCGAGCAGGATCGTGGTCCACAGGTCCGGATCGCTCGCCGCTAGCCGCGTCGCGTCACGTCCGCCCGGCCCGAGCTGATCATGGTTGATGCCCGCGCCGTCGAGCGTGTGCGCCAGTGCGCTGGAGACAGCCTGCGGCAGATGGCTCGTCCACGCGAGCAGCTCATCGTGTTCCGCCGCATCGATGACACGAGGGAGCGCTCCGAGCACCTGCCAGAAGGTCACCGCACGCTGACGAACTGTTTCCGACGTGTCGGCGGCCGGACAGAGGTAGACCGGTTTCCCCCGGAACAGGTGCGGGCGTGCGGCGTCGAACCCGGAACGATGATCGCCTGCGAGCGGATGCGCGCCGACGAAACACGTCCGCAACGACGTCGCGTTCGCGGCATCGACGAGCGATTTCTTGGTGCTGCCCACATCCATCACGATCATTCGTCCAGTGCGAACGGCATCACCGCGTGCAACGTCTTCGAGCAGGGCGAGTGCGGCGTCGAGCGGCGCTGCAACCAGGAGCACGTCGACGGCATCCACGAGCTCGAGCGGACTGGAGACACGTGCCTGGACCACGCCACTCGCGACTGCCTCGTCCAGCACTTCGGGGTCGCGATCGAAGCCGATCACACGAACGCCCGCGGCAGCCAGGTCGTGGGCGGCGGAGCCGCCGATCAGTCCCAACCCGATGATACCGACGATACCGACGCTCTCGATGTCCGGGACCGCGTCACGTCGAGCGGGTGCAGAGTCGCGCTCATCGCTCGTTGCGCTCACGTCGTTTGCCTCATCCTTCCTGTTGTGCACGCCGCGCGCTCGCGATCAGGCGCCAGAACACGGCCCGCACGTCTTCTTCGTCCAGACCGTGCATGCGCGCGAGCGTGCCCGCGCGGCGAACGACCGCCGCTTCACGGGCAGGGTCCAGTGTCGGAACACCGACCGCGCGCTTCGCGACGCCGATCTCGCGCGCCAGCCGCTCACGCTCTGCCATGAGCCGGACCAGCTCGCCATCCAGCTGCTCGAGCTGCGCGCGCAGCGCGGCGAGCCCGGCGGCCGCGGACTCATCCAACGTGCTCATGCCGCAACCGCACCGGCCGCTGCGACAGCGAGCGTCCTGCCCGCCGCCTCGGCGAACGGTTGCAGCTGACGCATGAGCACAGCGAACTGCTCCGGTGTCAGCGACTGGTCGCCGTCCGAGAGCGCCAGCTCCGGCTCCGGATGGACTTCGATCATGAGACCGTCTGCACCGGCGGCAATCGCCGCGAACGCGAGTGGCGCAACCAGCGACGCACGGCCCGCCGCATGGCTGGGGTCCACAATCACGGGAAGATGCGTCTCTGCTTGCAGTACCGGAACAGCAGCGACGTCGAAGGTATTGCGCGTCGCAGTCTCGAACGTACGGATGCCGCGCTCGCACAGCACCACGTTTCCGTTGCCCTGCGCCATCACGTACTCGGCGGCCATGAGCAGCTCGCGCACGGTCGCGGAGAGCCCGCGCTTCAGCAGTACGGGCCGCTGCACACGCCCGACTTCGGCCAGAAGCGTGAAGTTCTGCATGTTGCGGGCACCGATCTGCAGCATGTCCGCGTGCTCGGCCACCAGCTCGACCTGGCGCGCATCCATTACTTCGGTCACGACAGGCAGGCCGGTCTCCGCTCGCACGTCGGCGAGCATGCGTAGCGCCTCGGCACCCAGTCCCTGGAACGCATAGGGCGAACTGCGCGGCTTGAACGCTCCGCCCCGCAGCGCACCCGCACCGGCGGCGCGAACGGCGTGCGCCGTGGTGCGTAGCATCTCATGGGACTCGACCGAGCATGGCCCGGCGATGATCGCGACGCTGCGCGCGCCGAACACGGCCTGCACGCCGTCGCCTGCACGCACCGTGGACTACCGCGCCGCGAACTCGCGCGACGCGAGCTTGTACGGCTTGAGAACCGGCGTGACCGATTCTACACCGGGCAGGCTGAGGAGCGGCATGTCCTGCAGGACCGCCTCGTCACCGATGCAGCCGATGATCGTGCGCTGCTCGCCACGCGAAACGTGGGTCTGCATGCCGAGCAGCTCGACCCGCTCTCGAATGTGGTCGAGCTCCGCCTCCGTGATACCGGAACGGGTTACGATGATCATGATCTTCTCTGGGTCGCGGGCGTTTAAAAAGCGGCCCGTGGAGTCGTCCACGGGCCGCTCGTGCGATGCCGGTTCCAGTCGCGCCTATGCGCGCAGCCGCCGCCATACACGACCCGTGTGCGGGGTCGCGTAATAGGAATAGCGGGCGAAGGCCAGGTTCCGGTTCGTCATGTCTGGATGGTAAACCGCGACGGCCGCCGCACGCAAGTGGTCATCGCCAGACGCCGGATCGGCCCTCCCCGCACTGCGTTCTAGATCGATACGAACCGGTACATCAGCCGGATGAGTCGATACGCTGCAGCCATGTCGGGCGCGCTGAACTCGACCGTGTAGCCGTCCAGCTGGCGCACGCCCGGAATGGCCTCGAGAATCTGCGGCCGGGTGACGTCCGTGAACTGGAGGCGCACCTCGACGGGAGACCCGACACGCCAGGGTCGCGCATCGGGCAGTGTCGCGAGCGCACGCCGCGTCGCGTCCGTAAGATCCGCCTGGACGCGCCCTGGATGACGCAGACGGGCGGAGACGGGTGTTATGGCGGTTTTCGTAACAACGGTCGCGGCGGGCACGTTCTGCGTGAACTGCGCGGCGAACGTCGAATCGCCGCTCGCCAGGATCACGGGTACACCCAGCGCCCCCGCATACGCCGCGTTCATCTCGCCCTCACCGACCTCGATGCCGTTGATCCAGAGGCCCTTTACGATGCCGGAGCCGGTATGCGCCAGGAAGCCGCGCCCCGTGCCTGCGCGCGCGTGGTAGCCGATGAAGATCGCGGCATCGTATGACGCATCCAGACCCTCGACCATGCCGAACGGCTTCACCGCGCCCTGGATGTAGGTGACACGCGGGTCCAGCTCCGTGTGCAGCAGGTTCTGCATGTCGCCATGCGAGTCATTCACGAGGACTTCGGCCGGACCCGCCGCGAAGATCGCCGCAACGACCGCGTTCACTTCGTCCGTCATCAGGCGACGTCCCGTCGCATAGTCCTTCCCGGACGCGGACGTCAGGGCTCCCGTCCCGATCCCGCCTATCCCCTCCATGTCCACGGAGATGAAGACCTTCCGGGGCTGCTGCGCCTCTGTCGCCATGACAAGCACCAGCAATGGAAGGAGTACGGGGAGCGACGCGCGCAGCAGTGCACGAGCGAGTCTCATCGTGGGCGTCTCCGGATGTGTGTGAGTACGGTGGGCCGGGAATCGCCAGATGCCGCGAATCCGGGTGGTGACGTCAGTCTACAGCCTGGGCGAGTATCGTGCGACCGGTCAGTGAGCGTGGAGCGCAGGGGCCGGATGATGGTGAGCGGCGTCGTGCAACCCTGTGCGCGAACTCACAGACCACAGGCCGAGCACGAGAATGAGGAGTGCGAGGGCACGACGTCTCCAGATGCTGCGCGCCGCGACTCGCTGCAGGCTCACCGACAGCACCGTCAGCCCGGGCACCGTGGCCGCGCCGAATGCGACCATCACCCCTGCGCCCACCACCGGCGACCCTGAAGCGACAGCCATGCTCGCCGCCGCATACACCATCCCGCACGGCAGCATGCCGGTCAACATACCGAACGCGTAACGCGACGCGCCGCTCCGGCCGCCTGCAACGCGCGACGTGATCCGTGAGAGCACCGGCAGACGCGGCGCGACGGGGCGTACGACACCGGCGAGCCCGGCCGCGAACCACACGAGCAGAATCGTCGCGACCGCTGCCGGCACCCACTGGGGCCCCGGCAGAAGCTGTCCGGCCGCACCGCCCACCGCACCAATACCAGCATATGTCGTGATGCGCCCCAGGTGCCACGCAACGAGACCACGGCGCGGACGCGCGCACGCCGTCGCGAAGCCACCACACATGCCTGCGCAATGCGGCGTTGCCATGAGTCCGGCGAGGAGTGCTGCGAAAATGATGTGCATGGGAGGATCATGGCCTGCTGCCGTCCGCCGGCGGTCGGGCATTCTACTCGGGGCCGTAAGGGAAACGACTACAACCCGGTCAGGTGAAGCTTTCTTGAAGCACCACTGGAAAGCGCGGCTATTGATACTTGTTCGCGTTAACACAGACCCGACAGCGACGATGCAGATGACAGAAAATCCACCCGTGAACAATCCAGGCGGCGGCGGGATCGCCGTTGCCGCGCGCCCGGACCGGAGCCGGCCGGACGTGCCGCCGACCGCCGCGCCGTACGACGACGACATCGTCCGCCTGTTCTTTGGTGCGACAGTACTCTGGGGCCTTGTCGGCATGCTGGTCGGCGTCATCATCGCGCTGCAGCTCGCGTGGTGGCCGGCCAACCTCAATTCGCCCTATACGACGTTCGGTCGTCTGCGTCCGCTGCACACGAACGCCGTGGTCTTTGCGTTCACCGGCAACATCATCTTCACCGGCATCTACTATTCGATGCAGCGGCTGCTGAAGGTGCGGATGTTCAGCGACGTGCTTTCGCGCCTGCACTTCTGGGGCTGGCAGGCGGTGATCGTCGGCGCGGCGATCACGCTGCCGCTCGGGATGACGCAGTCGAAGGAGTACGCCGAGCTGATCTGGCCGCTCGACCTGTTGCTCACGGTCGTGTGGGTGATCTTCGCAGTGAACTTCTTCGGCACGATCGCGCGCCGGAAGGTCGAACACATCTACGTCGCGATCTGGTTCTACATCTCGTTCGTGATCACGATCGCGGTGCTCCACATCGTGAACAGCCTGGCACTGCCGGCCACGCTCGCGCGCTCGTATCCGGTTTTCGCGGGTTTGACGGATGGTCTGGTGCAGTGGTGGTACGGCCACAATGCGGTGGGCTTCTTCCTGACCACTCCGCTGCTCGGCCTCATGTACTACTTCCTGCCGCGCGCGGCCGAGCGGCCCGTCTACAGCTACCGGCTCTCGATCATCCACTTCTGGGCGCTCGTCTTTCTCTACATCTGGGCAGGACCACATCACCTGCTCTACTCCGCGCTGCCCGACTGGGCGCAGACGCTGGGAATGGTCTTCAGCATCATGCTGCTGGCGCCGTCGTGGGGCGGCATGCTGAACGGCCTGCTCACCCTGCGCGGCGCGTGGGACCGCGTGCGCACCGATCCAATCCTGAAGTTCATGGTCGTCGCGGTGAGCTTCTACGGGATGAGCACGTTCGAAGGACCGATGATGTCGATCCGTGCAGTCAACGGACTCGCTCATTTCACGAACTGGGTGGTCGGCCACGTGCACAGTGGCGCGCTCGGCTGGGTCGGCATGATCACGTTCGCGACGCTGTACTGGCTCGCGCCGCGGCTCTGGAACCGCCCGCTCGCACGGCCGGAATGGGCGACCACGCACTTCTGGCTCGCGACGATCGGCATCGTGCTGTACACGGTATCGATGTGGGTCGCCGGTCTCATGGAAGGCCTGATGTGGCGCGGCGTCGATGAGGCGGGCCTGCTCAAGTATCCCAATTTCACCGAGATCGTGATGCAGCTCGAGCCGTTCTACTGGATGCGCGTGCTGGGCGGCACGATGTACCTGGTGGGCGCGATCATGATGGCCCTCAACTTCATCATGACCATACGGGCGGCGCGCCAGGACCGTGTTGCGCCTGCGTCGCTGGCGGCGTGAGGAGATGACCATGTCAGAAACGCAGACGGAACTGAAGGAACACTGGCATCGTCGCCTGCTCGAGGGACGCACCGCGCTGTTCACTGTGCTCACGACAGTCGTGATCTCGATCGGCGGCATCGTCGAGATCGTGCCGATGTTCTCGGTGAAGGCCGGACCGCAGCCGCTCGAGGGCGTAACGCCCTACACGCCGCTCGAGGTCGCAGGACGCGATATCTACATCCGCGAGGGGTGCTACCTGTGCCACTCGCAGATGGTGCGACCGATGCGCTCCGAGCTGCTGCGCTACGGCGAGTGGACGCGCGCGGGTGAGCTGGTCTACGACCGCCCGTTCCTGCTCGGCTCGCGCCGCATCGGGCCGGACCTGCAGCGCGTCGGCGGCAAGTACCCGGACGCATGGCATTACGAGCACATGCGTGACCCGCGCAGCACGTCGCCGGGCAGCATCATGCCGGCGTACGCGTTCCTGCTCGAATGGCGGACCGATCCTGCGGATGTCGCAGCGTCGGTGCGTGCGCTCAGCCGGCTCGGTGTCCCATACGACGATTCGAGCGAGGCGGCCGTGCGCGCATCGATCGATGCCCAGGCCGCGACGATCGTGCGCAACCTCGCCGACGCGAACATCGAGACCGAGCCGGACCGCGAGATCATTGCACTCATCGCTTACCTCCAGCGGCTCGGCAAGGACGGACGCGCGGCGCTCGAAGGGATCGCGGAACAGGACGAGGCGCAGATGAAGGCGACGGAGTCGATCTCGTCCGTGGCGCCGCCGGACGGCGACGCACCTGTCGGCTCCAGGGTGGCGCGTGACGCGCAGGCGGGCTCGTGAATCCCGTCTTCCGCGATGCCGCCGGCTACGTAGAGCACGCGTGGATCATGGGAATCATGACCATACTGTTCGTCGCGTGCTTCATCGGCTGGACGCGCTGGGCCTACGCTGAACACAATCGCGAGCGATTCGAGGATGCGGCACGGCTGCCGCTGACAACGGGAGACGATACATGAGCAGTAATCGGCAGGCACCCAACCAGGTGCTCGGCCACGCAGACGAAGCCGACGGCATCGAGGAGTACGACAACCCGCTGCCCGACTGGTGGCTCGGGCTGTTCTTCCTCACGATCGTCTGGGCCTTCGCGTACACGATTCACTACCACGTGATCGCCGACCGTTCGCAGGAGAAGGAGCTGGCCGCCGAGCTCGCGGCGGCGGAGCTGCGCTGGCCGGCTTCGGGGGAGAACGCAGTGTTCATCCCCACGGCCGAGCTTGCCGAGGCGGGACGCGCGGTCTATGCGACGAACTGCGCCGCATGCCACGCCCCCGACCTGACGGGCGGTATCGGGCCGAGTCTCGTGGATGGCGAATGGATCCACGGCGGCGCGCCGGAAGACATTGTGCGCGTGATCTCCGAGGGGGTCGCGGCGAAGGGAATGCCGGCGTGGGGTCCGATCCTCGGCCAGGAACGCGTACACCAGGCGGCCGCGTACATCCTGAGCACGAACGGAGACTGAGCAATGCTCGGTTTCGCCGGCACCAGGAACTGGGTCTACCTCCAGCACATCGACGGGAAGTTCCAGCGGATCCGACGCTGGACGTTCCTGCTGCTGCACCTGATCCTGTTCGGACTGCCATGGCTGCGCGTGGGCGGCACGCCTGCGCTGCTGCTGGACCTGCCAGCTCGCCGGCTGTACGCGTTCGGCGGCGTCTACACGGCGACGGACACGGTGCTGCTGCTGCTGGTGATGCTGTTCCTGGCGTTCGCACTGTTCTTCTTCACCTCACTGTTCGGCCGGCTGTGGTGCGGCTACGCATGCCCGCAGACGGTGTTCCTGGACGCATGGGTGCGGCCCCTCGAGCGCTGGATCGAGGGCGAGCGCACCACGCGGATCCGCCGCGACGCCAGTGGGTGGACCTGGGATCGCGCGTGGCGCAAGGCCGCGAAGTGGTCGCTCTTCGCACTCGCGGCGCTGGTCATCTCGATGACGTTCGCGAGCTACTTCGCCCCTGCGACGACGCTGTGGACCGGTCAGGCGTCGGGCGTCAGCTACGCACTCGTCGCGATCTTTGCGGGCGCGTGGTTCCTCGACTTCACCTGGTTCCGCGAGCAGTTCTGCAACTACCTCTGTCCGTACGCGCGCTTCCAGAGCGCGATGACGGACGACAACACGCTGATCATCGCATACGACCCCGCGCGCGGTGACCCGCGTGGCGGAAAGACGGCGAAGACGGAGGGACGCTGCATCGAATGCAGCAAGTGCGTGACCGGCTGTCCCCAGGGCATCGACATCCGGAACGGCTTCCAGCTCGAATGCATCACCTGCGCCCGCTGCATCGACGCGTGCACGGACGTGATGGGCCGCTTCGGCCACGAGTCGCTCATCCAGTACACCAGCCTGACGAAGCTGGCGGGCAGGAAGGAGCGGTTCTGGCGGCCGCGCACCGTAGCCTACGCCGCGATCCTCTCGACGATCCTGCTTACGGGCGCGGTGCTGGTCAACGTACGCGTCCCGTTCGAGGCGTCCGTCGCGCGCGCGCCGGGTTCTCTCTACACGATCGACGACGACGGCTTCGTACGGAATACGTTCCTGCTGCGCGTTGCGAACAACCGACCTGACGCGGCGCTCGCGTTCGCGGTGTCGGTCGAAGGCCTGCAGGACGCCGAAGTCGTTACACCGGCCTTCGAGCTCGCGCCGGAGGAAGGTCGCATCGTACCACTGGTCGTGCGCGTGCCGGCAGAATCAGCCGCGGCGCGGACGATGTCGATGAGAGTACACATCGATGCAGGCAGCAGCGCCCGCACGCTCACGACCACGTTCAAGACGGCAGGACAGGGAGGCGGCCCATGACGGAGACCAGCAGGAAGACGTCGCCCTGGGTGATCGCCATCATCATCGGCTTCACGGTGATGCTGGCAGTGAATGCGTTCTTCATCACGGTTGCGGTCAAGGGTGCTGACACAGTCGTCCCTTCCTACCAGACCGCTGACCGCTGAGCCGGGGGTGCGGGCGCGCTGCCCGCACTGCGGCACCCCGGTCGAGGGAGTAGCGGATGCGTTCTGCTGCGCCGGCTGCGAAGTCGCGTTCGACATCATCCACGGTGCGGGACTGGAGCGCTACTACGACGAACGCACCGAGTTCGCGCCGCGCCCGGAACCGGTTGCCGGCGGCTGGGCCGCCGCCCCCGTAGACAGCCTGCCGGGCGGGTTGTGCGAGGCACGACTGCGCGTCGATGGACTGCGCTGCGCATCGTGCGTCTGGGTGGTCGAGCGCGTGCTCGAAGCGACGCCGGGCGTCACGCATGCACAGGTCAGCTATGCGACCGGGCGCGCCATCGTGCGATGGCAGCCCGCCCGTATCGATCTGCCGCGCCTCGCACAGCGGATCGCGGCGCTCGGCTACGCGCCGCGCGCACTGGGCGTCGAGAGCCGCCCCGATCGGGGTCTGCTGCTGCGACTCGGCGTTGCCGCATTTGCCGCCATGAACCTGATGCTGCTCCACGCATCGATCTACACGGGATGGATCGATACCATGGAGCCGCGGTTCCTCGCACTGTTCCAGTGGACTGCGCTCATCCTGGCCACACCGGTCGCGCTCTGGTGCGCTTCTCCGTTCTTTGCCGGAGCGCTCAGCGGCCTGCGTGCGGGTGTGCTGCACATGGACGTGCCGATCGCGCTCGGCGTCGCGATCATGTACGTGCACGGTGTCATCGCCACGCTTCTGGGCCACGAGACATTCCTCGATTCGCTCGGCATGCTCGTCGCCCTGCTACTGGCTGGCCGCATGCTGGAGGCGCGCGGACGACGCCGCGCGGCGGAAGCGGCGGTCTCGCTTGCCGCGAGTGTGCCACACGCGGCGCGGCGCATGACGCCGAACGGTATCGAGACGGTTCCGGCCGCGGAGATCGCCGTCGGTGATACGCTCGAGGTGGCGGCCGGCGAAGAGCTCGCCGCGGACGGCGTCGTCGTGGGCGGCCGTGGACAGCTGCGCCGCGCCCTGCTCACGGGCGAGGCGGAGCCGGTCACCATCGAGACCGGTCAGCGCGTCGAGGCAGGAACCGTACTCGTTGACGGCAGCGTGCGCGTACGCGTCGCAGCCGTTGGCAGCGAGACACTGCTGAGCCGGATGGCGGCGCAGCTCGAGGCGGCCGCGGATCGTGGGGCGCAGCCGACGGCCGCGGACCGGATTGCGCCGGTATTCACCGCCGTGACACTGCTCGTCGCGGCGCTCGCGTTCACCGGCTGGACGGTTGCCGCGGACGTGTCGCGTGCGATCCCGGCAACGGTCGCCGTACTCGTTGTTGCCTGTCCGTGCGCGCTCGCACTCGCCCACCCGCTCGCCGCCGCGGCCGGTCTCGGTGCCGCCGCGCGACGCGGTTTGCTCTTCCGCTCGAGCGATGCGCTCCTCGGGATGACGGACGTGGACACTGTCATGCTCGACAAGACGGGCACGCTCACGGCAGGCGAGATGCGAGTAACCGCTGCCGACGACGATGTGCTGCGTGTCGCGGCCGCCCTCGAGCGCAACAGCGTCCACCCGATTGCACGCGCCATCGTCAGCGAATGCAGCGCGCGCGGCATTGCCCTGCCCTTTGCGGACGACGTCCGCGAGACACCGGGCATCGGCATAGCCGGTGTCGTGGACGGGCAGCCGTGGTCGTTGCGCAGCGGCGGCGCCGGCGTCGTCCACCTGCGGGACCGGGACGCTGCGATCGCCGGGGAGATTCGCCTGAGCGACGGCCTGCGTGATGATGCGCCAGCGACGGTACACGCGCTGCATGCGCGCGGGATCGATGTCGTACTGCTCACGGGCGATCACGAGGTGGCGGCCCGGCGGATGGCCGCAGCGGCGGACATCGACGTCGTCCTCGCCGCGCGCGATCCCGAACAGAAGGCAGCGCACATCCGCGAGGCACGTGCGGGCGGGCGGCGTGTGCTGTACGCCGGCGACGGACTCAATGACGGTCCCGCGCTGGCCGCGGCGACGGTCGGTGTCGCCATGGCAGGCGGCGCCGCCAGCACCGTGCTCGTTGCCGATGGTGTCATCTCCTCGGCAGCAATCGGCCCGATCCTGGCCGGCTTCCGCGCGGCCGACGCGAGCCGCCGCGTGATCCGGGCGAACGTTCGCAGGTCCGTCGTCTACAACATCGGTGCAGTCACCGCCGCGGTTGCTGGTCTCGTGAATCCACTTGTCGCCGCCGTGCTGATGCCCATCTCGAGCGGGCTCGTAATCCGCGGTGCATTCCAGGTCGAGCGTCTGGTGCGCAGAGCGGAGGAGGCATGAACGCGATCGCATTCCTGCTGCCGCTCGCCCTGCTGCTCGGGGGCCTGTTCGCGGTCCTGTTCGTGATCGCGGCGGCGCGCGGGCAGTTCGACGACCTGGACGACCCACCCGAGCGCATCCTGCACGACTGACGGCGATCCCTCACAGTACTCCGGATACGGCGGCGCGCCCCGAGTACGTCGCCCCGTTCCGATGCTCGTCCGTACCGGCAGCCTTGCCCCGCGCGGCCGGTGTCGCGAACCTACACCCTGCAGCAGCCGACCCTGCCATCCAAGCCGCGATGCCTCAGCCGATTACAGCCAGCATTCCTGCCACCCAGCACGTGGACGCCGATTTCGCCGCGGACGTCCTTGCGGATCTGTACCGCTATCCGCACCGCAAGCCATGGGTGGCCTGGCTGCTGTGGGGCACACTCGGCCTGGTCGGGGGGCACCGCTTCTACCTGGATCGGCCGGGATCCGCACTGCTCTACATGTTCACGGGCGGCGGCTTCGTCTTCGGATGGATCATCGACGCGTTCCTGCTGCACCGCATGGTAAGCGCCTTCAACAGCGACCAGGACGAACGGCGCGTTTCGGGACGCCCGCCGCGCGCCCTCGATTTCATGCCGCCGCTCTCACGCGACGTCCTCTCGGAGCCACCGGCCTGGATCGCGCAATGGCGCAACGCGGGCGCGGCTCGCAGCAGCCTCCGCCTGGGTGGTGACGTCCTCGTACTGTCGATCACCGGAATGCTGCTCGGCGCGATCGCCGGCCCCGTGGGCGTCTACGAAGCCGTCGTCGCGATCGCGGTGCTGGCTGCCCTGACGGCCATGGGAGGCAGCGTCGGCCGCCTCGACGATGTGCCGGTGGCACGCGAGCTGATCCGCTGGAACCACCGCCTGCGGCTGTTCTACTACTACAACAAGCCCGGCAGGCCGCTCGCTCTCCTCATTCGCCCCGTCACGGCAGCGATCTCCGCGCCGTTCCGCAGGCGCGACCGTGCAGAGGTACGCCTCTACCTGCAGCTGGGCGGCATACTCACTGCCCTGTTCCTGCTGATCGACCTCGTCGAGGCGGCAGCGGCCAGTGGCCTCGCCGCGTTCACACCCCTGAGCCTGTTCGGTCTCTGGATGCGGGAGGCGATCGCCACGTTCCTCGTGATCTACGCCTTCGCGACACCGATCGGTGCGGTGCTGACCGTGCACCTGCTGATGCGGCGCACCCACTTCGTGCCGCGCGCGCTCAGTGCCATGGTCCTGGTCAGCATGCTCGTCGGCATCCTGCTGTAGGAACCTGCCTTACAGCGGGACTTGCGCGAGCATCCTATAATCACGCGACGACTGTCAGGGCGTTCACCCGTACACAGGCGAGATCATGCGCGGTACCCCTTCGATCATCTACACCTGGACCGACGAGGCCCCGTTCCTCGCGACGCATTCGTTTCTGCCCGTCGTGCGCGCCTTCGCCGGCGCGGCCGACGTTCTCGTCGAGACCCGCGACATCTCCCTCGCCGGGCGCGTGCTGGCCGCATTCGCCGACCTGCTGCCCGATGAGCAGAAGCGCAGCGACGACCTCGCCGAGCTCGGACGCACCGTCGAGCAGCCGGACGCGAACATCATCAAGCTGCCGAACATCAGTGCATCGGTGCCGCAGCTCGAGGCCTGCGTCCGCGAGCTGCGTGCGAAGGGTTTCGCCCTGCCGGCCTATCCGCACGAACCGGCCACCAGCGAGGAGCGCGACATCCGCGCCCGCTACGATCGCGTCAAGGGCAGCGCCGTGAACCCGGTGCTGCGCCAGGGCAACTCCGATCGCCGTGCACCGAAAGCGGTCAAGGACTTCGCGCGAGCCAATCCCGCGCGCATGAAGCCGTGGCCCGCTGACTCGCGTACGCACGTCGCCACGATGCAGACCGGCGACTTCTTCAGTAACGAGGAGTCGATCACGTTCGAGGATGCGACGACGGTCAGCATCGAGCATGTCGCACCGAACGGCACCGTCACCGTGCTGAAGGAGAAGCTCACACTGAAGCCCGGCGAAGTGCTGGACGGCACTGTCATGAGCCGCCGCCGGCTGGTGGAGTTCCTGCAGGAACAGGTGCGCGACGCCAGGCAGAAGGGCGTTCTCTTCTCGCTGCACCTGAAAGCGACGATGATGAAGGTCTCCGACCCGATCATCTTCGGCCACGCCGTGCGCGTCTACTTCGAGGACGCGTTTCGAAGGCATGCAGGCGTGTTCGAGGAGCTGGGCGTCAATCCCAACAACGGACTGGGCGATGTCCTCGGCAGGATCGCAGACCTGCCGGAAGAGCAGCGCAGCGCGATCGAGCACGACGTGCGGGCGTCGTATGAGACCGGGCCCGCTCTCGCGATGGTCGATTCCGGGCGCGGCATCACCAATCTGCACGTCCCGAGCGACATCATCATCGACGCATCCATGCCGCCGATGATCCGCGACGGCGGCCGCATGTGGAACGCCGCGGGTGAATTGCAGGACTGCAAGGCGGTCATCCCGGACTCCAGCTATGCCGGCATGTACCAGGCAGTCATCGAGGACTGCCAGCAGCACGGGCAGTTCGATCCCGCGACCATGGGCAGCGTATCCAACGTCGGGCTCATGGCGCAGAAGGCCGAGGAGTACGGCTCACACGACAAGACGTTCGAAATGGAGGGAGACGGCATCGTTCGCGTCGTCGACGACAAGGGCGACGTGCTCATGGAGCACACCGTCGAGACCGGCGACATCTGGCGTGCATGCCAGACGAAGGATGCGGCAGTCCGCGACTGGGTGAAGCTCGCTGTCGCACGCGCACGTGCTAGCGGCCAGCCGGCCGTGTTCTGGCTCGACCGCGAGCGCGCGCACGATGCCGAGATCATCCGCAAGGTCGAAACCTACCTGCCGGACCACGACACGAGCGGACTGACGATCGAGATCATGGCACCGCCGGACGCGATGCGGTACTCGCTCGAGCGGCTCCGTCGCGGCCAGGACACGATCTCGGTGACCGGTAACGTGCTGCGCGACTACCTGACGGACCTGTTCCCGATCCTCGAGATCGGCACGAGCGCGCGCATGCTGTCGGTCGTGCCACTGCTCAACGGCGGCGGCCTGTTCGAGACGGGAGCCGGCGGCTCCGCGCCGAAGCACGTGCAGCAGTTCCTGCAGGAAGGACACCTGCGCTGGGATTCGCTCGGTGAGTACATGGCGCTTGCGGCATCGTTCGAGCACCTCGCGGAACAGTACGGCAGCGCCGGCGCACGCGCGCTCGCGACGACGCTCGACCTCGCGACTGCTGCATACCTGCAGAACGGGCGCGAACCATCGCGCACGGTCTACGAGATCGACAATCGTGGCAGCACGTTCTATCTGACGCTGTACTGGTCGAAGGCGCTCGCGGAGCAGGATGCCGATGCCGCGCTGGCTGCACGCTTCCGCGCACTGGCCGACGACCTGTCGGCACATGAACAGCGCATCGTCGATGAACTGAACGGCGCACAGGGTACGCCGCAGGACATCGGCGGCTACTACATGCCCGACACCGAGCGTACCGCCGCAGCCATGCGCCCGAGTCCGACGCTCAACGCCGCGCTGGATGCGTTCGCTGGCATGCAGGCGTCACCCACGCGATGAGCGAACGTCGTCGGATCGCGCGCGGGCTCAACGCCGTGCGGCGCCCGTGGCGGTACTACCTGCGGTGCGCACGACCGCTGTTGGTCGTCGCGGCACTGCTCCTCGCCGGCTCGTGTGCGAGCGCCGGAAGCGCCTCGCGTGCGCCTCGTGCGCCCGACATCGGCTGGAAAGGCAACCTCCACACGCATTCACTCTGGAGCGACGGCACCGACTTCCCCGAGATGATCGTCGCGTGGTACCAGGAGAACGGCTACAACTTCCTGTCACTCACCGAGCACGACCTGCTGCAGCGCGATGAACGCTGGGTGGATGTCGAGGCGGAAGATCGGGGCTGGCCGCCGCGCAACGAATCCGCACGCAAGGCGCTTCCCGGGTATCGCGATCGGTTCGGCACCGACTGGGTCGAGGAGCGGCCGCTGGAGAATGGCCATCTCGTTCGACTGAAACTGCTCGACGAGTACCGCGAGCGCTTCGAGCATCCGGGCTTTCTGCTGATCGAGGGCGAAGAGATCACGGACGCGAATGGCAGCCACGTGAACGCGATCAACGTGTGGGCGGCCATCAGGCCCCAGGGCGGCGAGACGGCCCTCGAGCGGATGCGCAATAACGTGCGCGCCGTGCAGGCACAGGAGCACACGGTCGGGCGCCCGATCGCTGCCATCGCGAACCACCCCAACTTCGTCTGGGCCTGGACAGCCGAGGACATCGCGGTCGTTCCGGAGGCAGGGCTGTTCGAGGTGTACAACGGACACACGATGGTGAACAACGCCGGGGACTCGCTGCACGCGAGCACCGAGCGGATCTGGGACGTCGCACTCTCACTGCGCCACCAGAACGGCGGTCCGCCCCTCTACGCAGTGGCCAGTGATGACGCACACGACTACCGCGAGTACGGCGACACGATCTCGCGCACCGGGCGCGGCTGGGTCATGGTGCGCACTGCACTGCTCGATCCGGACTCGATTGCGACGGCGCTGCAGGACGGCCGCTTCTATGCGAGCACCGGTGTGTCCATCCGCTCCGAGACGTACGACGCGGAAGGCATCCGCATCGTGATCGAGGCGGAGCCGGGTGTGACCTACCGCACACGGTTCATCGGCACACGCGCGGGCGTACCGCTGACGAGCGAACCCGTCATGGATGCCGGGGGCAAGCCCGTGCGCACCACGCGGCGCTACGACGCTCGCGTTGGTGAAGTGCTCGCGGAAGTCGAGGGTGCGGTGGCGGTCTATCTGTATCAGGGCGACGAACGGTACGTGCGTGCGCAGGTCACGTCATCAAAGGAACAAATCGACCCGACGACGGGGAACGTGCTCGGCGTGCAGCAGGCATGGTTGCGACCGCTGTTCCGCTGACGTCGGACGCAGGGGCGCGAAGAACTCCGCAGTGTGACCGAGAGGCGTCGCTTCAGGTGTGTGCGCTATCGCGCTCGCCTGCTGCGTGCTGTTTCGCGACGAATTCCCCCGTCCACCAGCCCGCCTCATCGATCGTGTCGCGCAACACCAGGCCATGCTTGCGCGCGGCATGCATGAGCCGGCGCGGTTCATCACCGGGCGCGCCGGAGAGGATCAGCCATCCACCCGGCGCCAGCGCTGCACGGAAGTCAGCGAGCAGCCGGATCAGCGTCTCCGTCCCGATGTTCGCGACGATGCCGTCGAACGGCCATGGCCGCGCGAGATCGCCGGGTTTGGCTTCGAGTCGACGAACCGCGACGCGGTCGGCGACATGGTTCAGGGCTACGTTGCGCTCCGCGGTGTCCGCCGACAGCGCATCCGATTCCAGCGCGAGCACCCGAGCGGCACCGAGCAACGCGGCCGCGATTGCGAGTATGCCCGTGCCGGCACCTACATCGGCGATCCGCATACCCGGCTCGACGCGACGCTGCAGGATGCGCAGACAGCCGCGCGTCGTGGCATGCTCCGCCGTGCCGAAGCCAACACCGGGAAGAAGCCGGATGACGACGTCGCCTTCCGGATCCGGGGCCGTCTCCATCTCCGCGGGCACCACCGTAATCCGCTCCGTGATCCGCAGTCGGGTGACGTCGTGCGCCCAGAGCGCTTCCAGCTCTCCTGTACCCGCGAGCCGCCACGTGATGTCCGGGTAGCGCAGCGAGGTGCTCGCCCGCACCGCGACCTCCGCGTCGCGGACGTGCATTGCCGGTTGCTTCGACGCCGGGATGTGAGCCGTGTAGCGCTCGCCCGTACGCCGCACCACGCGGGCTCCGATCCGACGGAGCGCGTCGATCAGCAGCAACTCCTCGCCGCGAGCCGGCGCGCTCACGGAGATCACGAGCCAGGGAGCGTCGGCGTCGCGTCGATGAGTCACGTGCGAGTGGGGATCAGCAGAATGGACCTCTGCACGGAGGACCTGCGTGGCCGTGCACGACCGTGTCCGGCAAGCGCCCGGACACGTGCCTCACGGCGAATGCGGGGTCTTCGATCAGGAGTGCTCGGGGTGGGACTCGAACCCACATGGGCCGAAGCCCGGAGCATTTTGAGTCGTCTCGAAGGCCACTCAGTTTGTCCCAGCCTAACCGCCGCTATCTCTCTCTGCCGCAGGCGTTTACGGCGCACCGAGCGCGAGGATTCGGCGACATGCCTCGGCGGCCGTGGGCATTCAAGCGGGCAAACCCATTCGAGTGCTCGGGGCGGGACTCGAACCCGCATGGCCTCACGGCCACTCGATTTTGAGTCGAGCGCGTCTACCAATTTCGCCACCCGAGCGACAAGCTGTTGAATTTAGCGGCCGCCGGCTGGCTGGGGTAGATCGAACCGCACCCGACCACCGACCCGATGCTACGAAAGACCTGAACCCGCGGACGTCATCTGCGACGCACCGCACCCGGTATGGCCACATCGTCGGGCTGGAGCCGATAGGATGTGCCCTGCCGGGCACCGAGATCGAGCAGGCGCAGCAGTGCCGAGTCCACGGCTGCCTGGAGCCAACCCATTCCCGCACGCGGTGTGACCTGCTCCCCACCATCGGCCACGGCACGAGCTACGTACTGGAGCACGGCATCGGGCACTTCGATGTCGAAACCGAAGTCCCGCGAGGCCATCACCGCCTCCTCGACAGCGCGCCGATAGATGCTGACCATGTGTGCAGGCTCGAGAGGCGCGAGTGTCAGGATCTGCGAGAAGCGGCCTGCGAACTCTACCGAAAAGCCGTACGCTACCAGGTCACCGGGGGTCGGATCGGGAGCGAGTCCCTCGAATGCACCTGAACCCACGATGAGCATGTTGTCGGTCGTGACCGCCACGCTTGCTCCGCGATCGCCATGTTCCGGGAAGCGGATCGGCACACCGCCGCCGGCCAGAACGAGCAGCGACTTGGCCTGGCCGCGACGATGCTCACGGGCAACACCCGTTGAGTCGCGGATCGCAACCTTGCAAAGCTCATCGAGGCATACAACCGCGGTTTCCATGCGTTCGACGTCGCGCTCGCACTCCTGGTAGAGGGCCGCAAAGGCGTTGTTTGTGTCCACGCCGCTCCAGCCTGCCTCACTGGAGGTGCTCACGTCCCACGCGAGGAAGGGGCAGCCCACAGCACGTGCGAGGGCGGAGATGATGGTCGTTTTCCCTACGCCACTCGGACCGACCAGAATGACGCGCTGACGACCACCGACGTGCACATGTCTCGCACCCATCAGAGCCAGCCGGTCGACCACTGGGTCCTGACCGACCACGAGCGAGTCCTCGCGCATCCTGCGCCGGATCTCATGGTAGGCTGCGACGAGCAGTCCGCGACCGGGCTGCACGAACTCCGGTTCGGCGACACGGCTGATGTAGGCACCGCATGCGCACTTCCACATCGGGGACAATCCACCGCCGGCCGCAGAGGTGATCGGCTCGCCACAGAAAGGGCAGTCGATCGTCAGAGCGGAAATCACTGCTTCCCGCTCCTCATTTGACGCTCTCATCCAGCATCGACGCTTCGCCCGCATCCTGCCTCCTGGTTGAATGTCCAGGCTCAGGCTACCGGGCGGTTGTCGCGGCGCCGAATTCCCACGACACCGACTTTACGACGCGCAGCGTGCGCCGCTGACGCCTCCAGGCCGTTGTGCGATGTGTAATGGGGGGCAACGATCGGCCGGCGCACTTCTGCTCCCGGCCGATCGGCAGTAATCACATCCGCATGTGGTCAGCGCTTGCTGCCATGCGCTCCAGTAGACCTTCGATGCGATCGAGATGAGCCGGCATGCGAGCGGCCGCGTCCGCCTGCCCGGCAGTCTGGAGCCGGCCCACCTCCGCGCGCAGCGCCTCCACTTCCGACATCATCGTGCGGTGATCCTCACCGCTCATTCCCATCATCTCGCCCATGTGCTCGTCGCTCATGTTCATGCCCATGTCCATCTCGCGCATCTGCCGGTCGATCACGGACAACATCTCCGCGACCATTGGCGCGTGCTCCGTCATGCGTGCGTGCCACTCACTGGGAGGGGCCTGGCGCATCTCCGCTACGTGCGCGCGCATGCTGTTCACGAGGCTGTCCATCTCGGCGGCGTGACGCTGCATCATGGCAGTATCCATGGCCATCCCGCCCATAGCTGACATGTCGTGGCCCGGCATGGCGTTCGTATCGTCGACTGCTGCCTGCTCATCCGGTGCGTCCGCGCCGCCGCACCCGGCGGCTGCGACGACAGCCATAAGCATCAGCGCGGCGGCGGTTCTCTTCCTCGACATAGTTCTCTTCCCTTCCGGGTTTGATCGATGTTCACACTGTGGACGGCAACGCACGTTCGACGCTGCCGCCTTCGGTCACCACGGTCGGAAACCGACCATGCCGGATCTGCCACTCCCGCCACACCGCGTAGACGACCGGAATCACGATCAGTGTCAGCACGGTCGACGTCAGCAGTCCCCCGACCATGGGCGCGGCGATGCGCTGCATCGTCGCCCCGCCCGCGCCTGTAGCCCACATGAGCGGCAGCAGCCCGACGATCGTGGACGTAACGGTCATCATCTTCGGGCGCAGGCGATCGACCGCACCTTCCATGACCGACGCATACACATCGGCGGACGTGAGGGCATCAGGTCGCTCCAGCGCACGCCGATGGAACGCGCCGTCGAGATAGACGAGCATTACAACGCCGGTCTCCGCCGCGACGCCGGCGAGCGCGATGGATCCGACCCAGACGGCTACGCTCGTGTTGTACCCGAGCAGCCAAAGCAGCCAGATGCCGCCGACCAGCGCGAACGGCAGCGTGCCCATGACGATCAGCGTCTCCGTCGCGTTCCTGAAGTGCAGGAACAGCAGCAGGAAGATGAGCGCCAGTGTCACGGGCACGACGATCTGCATCTTCTCGCGCACGCGTTCCATTGCCTCGAACTGACCCGACCACGTGATGGTATAGCCGGCCGGCAACGTCAGGCGCTCTGCGAGTATGCCCTGCGCATCTGCGACATAGCTGCCGATGTCGCGGTCCTCGACGTCCACGTAGACGGCACTCACCGGAAACGCATTCTCCGTCTTCACCACCATCGGGCCCTGCGTCATCCGCAGCGTTGCGAGCTGACCGAGCGGGATCTGCATGGCACCGCCCATGACGGGCACACGCGTCTGAGCGATCGCGTTCGCACTCTGCCGGAAGTCGCGCGGATAGCGCACGAGCACGCTGTAACGTTCGCGGCCCTCCACCGTCTCCGTGGCGACACTCCCGCCGACCGCTGCCATCATCGCGTCCTGCACGTCCATGACGTTGAGGCCATAGCGCGCAGCTGCCGCGCGGTCCACTTCGATGTCCAGGTAGTAGCCGCTCGCGCCACGCTCGGCCACAGCGCTGCGCGTGCCGGGCACATCCCTGAGTATCCGCTCCACCTCGGTACCGATGCGCTGGAGCTCATCCAGGTCCGGACCGAAGATCTTCACGCCGACGGGAGTGCGCATGCCGGTCGCGAGCATGTCCGTGCGGTTCTTGATCGGCATCGTCCAGAGGTTCGTGACGCCGGGCATGCGGGTGGCGGCGTCCAGCTCGTCCACGAGCCGGTCATACGTCATGCCCGCACGCCACTCATCCTCCGGCTTCAGGTTCACCACCGTCTCGAACATGTCGAGCGGTGCGGGATCCGTGGCCGTAGTTGCGCGACCTGCCTTGCCGACGACGCTCGCGACCTCTGGCAGAGCCGCGATGATCGCATTCTGGCGTTCCATAATCGCGCTCGCCTGCTGGATCGAGACACCAGGCAGCGTCATCGGCATGAACAGGATCGTGCCCTCCTCAACGGGCGGCATGAACTCGGAGCCCAGTCGCGTGAACGGAATCCCGGTGAGGAGGAGCAGCAAGCCCGCGCCACCGAGCGTCAGCCAGCGGTGGCGAAGCGCGCCTTCCAGCACCGGCCGGTAGACGCGGATCAGTCCCCTGCTTACCGGGTTGTCGCGCTCGTGACGAATCCTGCCGCGGATGAAGTAGCCCATCGCGACGGGCACGAGCGTGACGGCGAGGAGCGCCGCGGAAGCCATGGCAAACGTCTTCGTGAATGCCAACGGCTTGAACAACCTGCCCTCCTGCGACTCGAGCGCGAACACCGGCAGGAACGAGACGGTGATCACGAGCAGCGAGAAGAACAGCGCTGGGCCGACCTCCTTCGATGCGTATGCGACAATCTCCCACCGCCGCGCCGTCGTGATGTTCTCCGGCTCGCGCTCCAGGTGCTTGTGCATGTTCTCCACCATGACGACGGCGGCATCGATCATCGCACCGATCGCGATGGCGATCCCGCCCATCGACATGATGTTCGCCTGGACCCCGATCAGCCGCATCACGATGAACGACATCAGGATCGCGATCGGCAGGCTCACCGCAGCGACGAGCGAGCTGCGCAGGTGGAGCAGAAACAGCGCCGTTATCAGCGCCACCAGCAGCAGCTCCTCGCCCAGCTTGAACTGGAGGTTGTGAATCGCTTCGCGGATGAGCGGTGCGCGATCGTACGCCGTCACGACCCGCACGCCTTCCGGCAGTCCGGACTGAATCTCCGCGATACGTTCCTTCACGGCATCGATCACGCGCAGCGCGTTCTCGCCGTGGCGCATGATCACGATCCCCGTCACGACATCGCCGCGGCCGTTCTTGTCCGCTACTCCGCGCCGGATGTCCGGGCCGAGCTGGACGTGACCGACATCGCGCACGCGAACCGGCGTGCCGTCGTTGCCGGCAGTGAGCACGACGTTCGAGATGTCATCGACACTCTTCAGGTAGCCGAGCCCGCGCACCATGTACTCGCGTCCACTCAGCTCGAGCACACGCGCGCCAACGTCGGCGTTTGCCATGCGGATCGCGTCCGTCACCTCCTGCACGGTCAGGCCATAGCCGTGTAGACGCTGCGGATCGACCTCCACCTGGTACTGCTGCACGTAGCCACCAACAGTAGCGACCTCGCTCACACCCGCGACGCTCTGTAGCTGATAGCGCACGAAGAAGTCCTGGAGCGTACGCAGCTCGGCCAGGTCGTGACGGTCCGACTCGAGCGTGTACTGGTAGACCCAGCCCACGCCCGTTGCATCGGGTCCGAGCTGCGGTGTCGCGCCGGCCGGGAGCTGATCGCGAACCTGTGACAGGTACTCGAGGACGCGAGAGCGCGCCCAGTAGGGATCGGTAGCATCGTCGAACAGCACATAGACGTAGGAGATCCCGAAACCGGAGATGCCGCGCACGGTCGTAGCACCGGGAACGGCGAGGAGCGCGGTGGTCAGGGGATAGGTGACCTGGTCCTCCATGATCTGGGGCGCCTGCTCCGCCCACTCGGTCTGCACGATGACCTGCACGTCGGACAGATCCGGGATCGCGTCGACCGGTGTCGTTCGTACGGCCCACACTCCGGCCGCGATCAGGAATGCCGTGCCGATGAGCACGAGCAGGCGATTCCGGATGGACCATTCGATGAGTCGGTTCAGCATCATCGCCTCCTCAGTGCTCCATGCCGGGCATCGGGCCCATGCTTTCCATCAGCCGGCTCTCGGAATCGAGCAGGAAGTTCGCGCGATTCACGACGCGCTCACCGGCAATGAGGCCGGCGAGGATCTGCGTCCGCCCGCCGGCATCCGCACCGACCGTCACTTCGCGCACGCGGTAGATCCCGGGCGCTTCCTCCACGAACACCATCGAGTGCGTGCCGCTGTGCATCACTGCATCCCGCGGCACCACGACCGCGCGTTCCGTCACCGGCGCATCGATGCTCACGGTCGCATACATGCCTGGCTTGATGCGACCGCCGGGGTTCGCCAGCTCGATGCGCACCTTCGTGGTACGCGTGTCGGCCTGCACCTCCGGGTAGATGTAGCTGACACGGCCGCGGAACGGCTCGCGCGGCCAGGCCGAGATCTCCACCTGCACGGTCTCCCCGAGGGCGATGAAGCGGAGGTCCTGCTCGTAGACGTCCGCCTCGACCCAGACGGCAGAGAGATCGGCGAGCCGGTAGAGCGGCATTCCCATGTCCACGGCCTGGCCGGCCTGCACCATCATCTCCGTCACGAATCCGCCGAACGGCGCATGCAATGTCAGCGTGCGACGCACCGTGCGGGTACGCTCGATCTCCGCAACCTGAGCAGGCGCGATGTCCTGGAGCAGCAGGCGTCGCCGGGCCGCGTCGACCAGGTTCTCCGCGCGGTCGACGACGGCAGGGCTCGCGCTCTCCCGGAGCTGCTCGCGCATGCGCAGCGCGCCGAGCAGCTCCTCCTGCGCCGCCACCATCTCGGGTGCGTAGATCTCGAGCAGCGGCTGTCCGCGCCGTACTGCTTGACCCGTGAAGTTCACGTGCAGCTTCTCGACGAATCCGCTGAACTTCGGCGCGATCGTTGTGAGGCGTGTCTCATCGTACACGACGACGCCGGTCGTGCGGATCGACCGCGCGAGCGGCGCAAGCTCCGCCGCGACGACCGTCACGCCGAGCGAACGCGCCATGTCGGGATCGATGTGTACGCTGCCATCGGACATGGTCATGCCGCTCATGTCCGTCGCGGCCTGCGTCTGTGCAGCGGCGGCCGTTGCACTCGTTTCACCGCGCGTCGTCGCCCATATTCCGGCACCAGCAATGGCCACGATGATCGCACCGATGGCCGCGCGCCGTAGAATCGGAGTGTTCATGCTTCCTCCACGATCGTTTCGGTAGTCGCCGGCAGTTCGCGTCCGATCGCCATCTCCAGCTCAGCGACAGTGGCGCCATAGTCGGCGAGCAGAGCGTACAGTTCCTGCGCGTACCGATTTGCGCTCATCTGCGCATCGACGAGTGTCATGAAATCGACCCGGCCGACACGGTATGAGCCGAGGGCCGAGGTGATGTTCGCTTCCGCCTGTGGCAGCACTTCGCTGCGATAGAGAGTGATCAGCGTGCGTGCGCGCTCGAGATTCGCTACCAGCTCAGTGATGCGCGCGTTCACCTGTGCGCGCGCATCGGCCAGCTCCGCCTGTGCCATGCGCAACATCGCGGAGGCCTCGGTTCGCATGGGAAGCTGTCGCCGGCTGGCGAAGACCGGGACGGTAAAGCCGACCATGAGACTGCCCATGTGCTCCGTCCCCATGTCGGTGCCGCGTCGCCCGTACTGCACCCCGAGGCTCAGGTCAGGCCAGATCTCCTTCCGCGCAAGCTCCTCGCGCGCCTGCGCCTGTTCGATGCCGGCGAGCTGGCGTGCGAGCAGCGGGCGCGAGGCCTCGGCCCACTGCATCAGCTCGTCTGCTGGTGGAAGCGACGCGGGCAGTTGCGTGAATACAACGCTCGCAACTGGCGTGGTGGCCGGGCGGTCGAGCAATGCGTTCAACCTGGCAACCGCACTCGTGCGCATGGTGCGCATGCGCGTAATCTCCGCCTTCATGCGAGCGACCTCGACCCCGGCACGCAGCACATCGCTCTGAGTGCCGCTGCCCACCGAGTACATCGTCGTGGCGATCTGCTCGAACTGACGCAGCCAGTCGAGCGTCTCCTCCATGACCTCGATCTGACGGTCAGCCTCATAGACTTCGTAGAACGCCATCGCGGCGCGCGCGCGCACCTCCCAGCTCACCTCACCGGCTACGCTGAGCGCCATCGCCGTGCTCTGACGCGCGATCTCACCGTTCAGCCGCAGCTTTCCCGGCAACGGAAGCATCTGCATCAGCTCGATCGATGGTGCCATTGCGCCGGGCATGTCCGCGGACAGGCCGGGCAGCGAAAGGTTCATTGCGGCGACCCGGACCTCCGGATCCGGCGGCAGCGCGGCTGCCGGCTGGCGTGCCGCTGTCGCGTCAGCCGCAGCCAGAGCGGCCTGCACCATGGGATTGCGTTCGAGCGCGAGATCATAGACCTCGCGCAGCGAGAGCTCGGGCGGCTGCTGTGCACTGGCAGCGCCGAAAGGCAGCAGCACCAGTGCGGCGACCGCGATGATGGATCGGAGCATGACTCTTCCTCGTCTGTGCCACTCCCCAGCCCCTCGCGAACACACGCACGCGAACGGACCTCCGGCACAGGAGCCCGCCGGATCGGGAGTATCTGTTGTTGGCTGAACGGTGCCGGACGGATGTCCGGCGGAAGAATCAGATCCGTGGAGGACGGAACTGTGCTGCGGAAATCAACAGATCGTGAAGACTGTCAACGGACGTAACACCAACGACGTCGGCTTCGAATGGCGCAGTCGTTGTTGCGGTGGTCGCCGGCATCAGCATCGCGACACACGAGCTGCCCATGCCGGCCATGCCGAGCGGGCACTCCGGCATGTCGGTGCGGGGCGCGTTCGAATCATCAGCGGGGCCGTGGTTCATGCCCGCGTGCGGATTCGCGTCCGCTCCGGCTACCGCCATGTCCATGTCCATCCCCGGCAGGCACATCGACGCGCGAACGCTTTCCGCGAAGTACGCGGACAGCGCCACGAGCGTGACGAGAGCTCCGATGAGGCGGATGCGCCGGTTCATGGATGGGAATATAGAGCGAGCCGGTGTAACGTTCAACCGGGGAGCTCCCTACGTGAGTGAGGGAGAAACCCTACATGACCTGATCAGGTTGCGCCTGGACTCGGCCCATGGTTATTTGGCGAATATTCCCTGGCTCCCGCATCTCATTCCGCGATGCAACGCCGGGATGCACGACACGGAGCGAACGGAGGGTCGATGTCGAGCCGAATTGCACGCGTGGCCGTCAATGGCTACGGCGTTATTGGCAAGCGCGTGGCGGATGCCGTGACGCTTCAGGACGACATGGAACTGGTCGGCGTGTGTGACGTGATCTCCGACTTTCGCATCCGGCTGGCCGTCGAACGCGGCTACCCGGTGTACGCCGCAAACGCCGAGGCGGCCGATGCCATGGGCTCAGAGAACATTCCGGTCGCGGGCCTGTTGGAGGACCTGCTCGCCGAGGTGGATGTCATCGTCGATTGCACGCCAAAGAAGATCGGGGCGCAGAACAGGACGGTCTATCAGCAGCATGGTGTGAAGTCCATCTGGCAGGGTGGCGAGAAGCACGACGTCGCCGGCTACTCTTTCGTCGCCCAGGTCAACTACGCCGGCGCGGTGGGTCGCGATTCGGCGCGCGTGGTGTCGTGCAACACTACCGCGCTCAGCCGAATCTCGCACGCACTGCACCGTCACGGCTGGGTGAGGCGTGTCCGGGCTGTTCTGTTCCGACGCGCCACCGATCCGTGGGAATCGCATCTGAACGGAATGATCAACACCGTCGTCCCGGAGACGAAGGTGCCGAGCCATCAGGGGCCGGATGCACAGACCGTGATTCCGGATCTCGACATCACGACGCTCGCAGCGGCCGGCCCGTACAATCTCAGTCACATTCACTTCGCCATGATCGAAACGACACGTCCCGTGAGCGTCGACGAGCTGCGAGACGCACTCTGGGACGCCCCGCGCATCGCGTTCGTACGTGCTGACGAGGGGATCGTCGCGCTCAATTCGGTCGCTGAGCTGATGCGTGACCTCGATAGGCCCCGTGGAGACATGTGGGAAGTCGCCGTCTGGGAGGACGCGCTCGCGGCGGATGATCGCGAGGTCTATCTCACCTTTCAGGTGAACAACGAGGCCATCGTGGTACCCGAGACGATCGATTGCATCCGGGCACTGACCGAGCTGGAGACGGATAGGGAGGCGTCGATCCGTAGAACGGATGCGGCACTCGGTGTCGCGAAGACGTTCCTCCCCGCGACCGCCCGCCCGATTCCGCACGTCGGTGCCCCGGACATCGCGCATCCTGCCATCGAGATCGTGCGGGCGCGTCGCGCGGCGTTTCGTGAAGTCGGGTTCAAGGGATCGGAGGAGCCGACCGGCGAGTAGGCATGGTGGACCCGGTATTCCGCTTGTTCCTGCGTAGACGAGACACTGGTGCCCGCGGCAGGACAGCCGTCACGGGATACCGCCATTCCCGGAGGAGTGATGGATAGCGCAGTCGCGCTCGTACAAGCCTACCTTCGCGTCAACGGCTACTTCACAGTGGCGGAATTCCCGGTGGTCGAAGCCCTGCGCGGCAGCGGCCATCGGACCCTCACTGATCTGGACATCCTGGCGTTCCGCTTTTCCGGTGCAGGTGCACCGCTGGTGACTGCTGGACGAAAGACGGTTGATCCCGATTGGCATGAACCGGATGAACGGCTCGGCGCGGCCGGCGACGCTGCGGACATGATCATCGGCGAAGTAAAGGAAGGCGCTGGTCGGCTGAATCCCGGTGCCCGCAACCCGATCGTTCTCCGCGCCGCACTGGTTCGGTTCGGATGCTGCTCGGCCGAGGAAGCGGACGACGTCGTATCGCACGTTTTGCGACGCGGGCACGCCACGACCCTGGGAGGCCACCGCATCCGCATGGTCGTATTCGGATCCACCCTCGACGAGCGCGGTTCGCAGCGATTCCATTTCATCCCGCTCGGCCACATTGGCCAGTGGCTGCAAAGCCACATCACGGAACACTGGCACGTTCTGCGGCAGAGCCAGACAAAAGACCCGGCTCTTTCATTTCTGCTCACGCTCGAGAAGGGCCGCAGGGGCATGGCTCGGTCGAACGCCATCGAACCGGACCAGGACGGTTGAGGGTGGCGGGCAATGTATGCTCGCCGTCTGTCCGCCCGTTGGTCACAGCCGCAACCGTCGGAGCAGTTGCGCGTTCAGTGCAACGATCACCGTACTCGCCGACATGAAGACCGCCCCGACAGCCGGGTGCAACAGGATCCCCTGATTCGCGAGCACGCCGGCGGCGAGCGGAATCGCAACGATGTTGTAGCCAGCGGCCCACCAGAGGTTCTGGATCATCTTCCGGTACGTCCCCTTGCTCAACTCGACGATGCGCGGCATGTCACGCGGGTCGCTGCGGACGAGCACCACATCCCCCGCCTCGACCGCGACGTCGGTACCGGCCCCGATCGCCACGCCGACATCCGCTGTCAGCAACGCAGGTGCGTCGTTCACGCCGTCGCCCACCATGGCGACACGCTTTCCCTGGGCCTGTAGTTCCCGGACCTTTTCCACCTTCTGCTCCGGCAGCACCTGCGCGTACACGGTGTCGATGTTCAGTTCGCGCGCAACCGCCTCGGCAACCGGACGGGCGTCGCCGGTCAGCATGACGACCTCGATGCCGGCGTCGTGGAGACGCTGTACGGCCTCCCGGGATTCGGGACGGATCTGATCGGCGACGGCGAATACGGCGAGCGCCCGGGTGCCCTCGATCAGGGCAATGGAGGCCTGGCCCCGATCGGCTGCGCGGTCGACGGCCGCCTGGAGTTCTGCCGGCAGGGCTGCCCCCAGCCGCTCCAGCATGGCTGGCCCTCCCATGTGGAACTCACGGCCATCAACGACAGCGCGCACGCCATGTCCCGGAATCGCTTCGAACTCGGAGGCCCGCGTCGCGTCGACGTTCCTCTCCTCCGCACTCTTTACGATGCCCTGCGCGATCGTATGCTCGCTGTCGTGCTCGACTGCGGCCGCGAGCCGGAGCGCTTCGTTCTCCTCGAGACCGGCCGAGGTGGCGATGTCGACAACGCGGAACTCTCCAAGCGTGAGTGTCCCGGTCTTGTCGAACACCACCGCATCGACGTTGCGCGCTTCCTCGAGTCCGCGGCGATCCCGTACGAGCAGCCCGTTCTGCGCACCCAGCGTGGTCGAGATCGCGACCACCAGCGGAATCGCGAGACCGAGCGCATGCGGACACGCAATGACGAGGACGGTGACGACGCGCTCGATCGTGAACGCCGCAGACGCACCGAGCGCGGACCATACGATCAGCGTCAGCACAGCCGAACCGATGGCGACGAACGTCAGGTAGAAGGCCGCACGGTCCGCCAGCGCCTGCGCGCGTGAACGAGAAGTCTGAGCGTCCGATACGAGGCGCATGATGCCCGCGAGCGCGGTGCGTTCACCCGTTTTCGTGATCTCCACGCGCAGCGAGCCCGCGCCGTTCACGGTGCCCGCAATCACTTCGTCGTCGGGCGACTTGTCGACGGGCTGCGACTCGCCCGTGATCATCGCCTCGTTGACCGAGCTTCTGCCATCGCGGACTACTCCATCCGCAGGGATACTGGCGCCCGGACGCACCAGAATCAGATCGCTCTCGCGCAACTGCTCGACCGGAACCTCCTCAGTCCCGCCGTCGACCAGCCGGACCGCCGTCGTCGGCAGCAGCTTCGCCAGCTCCCGCAGGGCACCGCTCG
>CAYLME010000020.1:0-31133 GCA_964384585.1 uncultured Gemmatimonadaceae bacterium
CGTCATTCCGACGACCCTTTACGTTTCCTGCCCGTCTCGCTGTATGCCCTATGCGCTCGGCAGGCGGCGCTCCAGCACTGCCGATACTTCCCGCACCAGCACCTGCGGCGGGATCGGCTTCTCGAGGAACATGGAGCAGCCCGCGGCGCCTGCCGCTTCCCGATCCTCGGGAATACGCCGCGCCGTCAGTACAACAACGAACGTGTCGCGCAGCCGCTCCTTCAGTTCGCGGATCAGTGCGAATCCGTCCAGTCCCGTGAGCGTGAGCTCCGTGATCACGACGTCGGGTGCGCGCTCACGCGCCATCGACAGGCCGGTCACGCCGTCGTCCGCCTCGAGCACCTCGAAGCCCGCTGCCTCGAACAACGGTCGACACACGATGCGCGTATCCTCGTCACGGTCCACGACCAGCACCGTTGCACGCGGCGGGTTCCTGAGCATTCGTTACTGCCCCTGGGGCGGGAATGACGGCAGGCGTTCCCACACGTTGTCTCGCGCCACGCGCAATGGCAAGAGGAATATTGTCATAGTCTGGTCGCAATCGTGTCAGGGAATCGTCAGAACCATACATCGTCTGACGGGTACACGGCTGCGACCCGAACCCGCGAGGAGATGCAGGTGGCAGATATCCAGTGTGAACGGTGCGGCCGGACCGCGGCGCAGCTCGAGAAGGCTCCGCTGCGAAACGACCTCGGTGAGCGGATCCATGCGTCGATCTGCCGTCCCTGCTGGGACGAGTGGCTCCGCTTCCAGACCATGTTGATCAACCACAACGGCCTGGACGTGCGCGACAAGCCAGCGCGCGATTTCCTCACCGCGAACATGGAAGCCTTCCTGTTCCGCACCGGCGACACGGAAGACATCGACACCAGCAAGCAGGGCCAGATCAGCTGGTAGGGCCGCAGAATGAACGCGGCACGGCGAAAGCGCCGTGCCGCGTATGCATTCTGCCGATCGGTCCGCCAGTCCGTCCCGCCGTCGGTCCAGGCCCCTCGCGCCGGCCCGTCCCGTCAGTCCGTAATCGGTTCGCCCACGCCCCTGATCCAGCGATCCATCCACTGTTTCTGACGGAGCGCCGTCTCGTGCTGCAGCCCCGGCTCGCTCGGTCCGTGCCCCGTGCGTGGCAGCCAGACCAGCTCGGCGGGCACGCCGAGCGCGCGCAGTGAACGGAAGAAGATCTGCGCCTGGTTGGGGGGCACGCGTGCGTCGTTGCGCCCGTGGATCATGAGTGTGGGTGTCTTCACGCTCCGCACATGTACCAGCGGCGAGGATTCCTGGTACTCCTCCCAGCGCCCATCGTCGAACGGGTGTCCGCCGAAGTAGCCCTCGAAGACCTGGATGATGTCCTGGGTGCCCCACATCGCGATGGGCTCGGTGATGCCGGCGCCATTGACCGCGGCCTTGAAGCGGTCTGTCTGGGTGACTGTCCACGCGGTCATGTAGCCACCGTAGCTCCAGCCCATCACGCCGAGCGAGTCCGGGTGTGCGACCCCGCGTTCGATGAGCGCATCGACACCGGTCATGATGTCCTGGAAGTCGAGGCCGCCCCAGTCCTCGATGACGGAGCGCTGGCCCTCGTCGCCGTAACCGGAAGAGCCGCGCGGGTTCGGCATGAGCATCGCATAGCCGTCGGCAGCGTACCACTGCGCGTTGTTACCGTAGCCGTTTGCCTGGAAGTTCTGCAGATACGCGCCGGCCGGTCCGCCGTGGATCTTCACGACCAGCGGCACGCGCGCTCCCTCGCGGTACCCTGCGGGGTAGACGAGCACACCGTCGATCACCCTGCCGTCGGTGCTCTGCCACTCCACCACTTCCGTACGCCCCACCGCGTGACGTGCCATCTGCTGGTTGTGGGACGTCAGTGCGACCGGATTCGCCGGGCGCGGCGGGATGCTGCGGGTCGCGAGCACGGCGCTGTAGAGCTCGGCCGGGTCGACAGGGGTCTCACGTGTGTAGGCGATGCGGCTGCGATCCGCGGAGAACGAGAAGTTACCGTAGACACCGTCCTCCGGAGTGATGCGTACGACGCCGCTGCCATCCGGGCGCATCCACCAGAGCCCGCCGCTCGTCCTGCTCGACGCAGTGAACCAGACGCCGTCCGATGCGGGTACCACCGTACCGGGGTCGAGGTCGCCCGGAGTGACGTCCTGCACCCTGCCGCTCGCCACGTCCACGCGATAGAGCCGGCTCTGTCCCACCCGGTAGCCGCTCTCGTGGTGCCCCTGCACGTACAGCGAACGACCGTCCTCCGACCAGACCGGGCTGCCATCCGGTCCCTCGTTGTCGGTAAGGCGGCGCGGCACGGCCGCGGTATCCGCGGGCGTTACGAGGTAGACGTCGCTCTGCCAGGAGAACGCGAGGTTGGGCGACGGTGCGGCGGCAAAGGCGACCTGCCGACCGTCGGGGCTCCACGCCAGCGACTGCACCGTAAAGACGGTCGCATCGTCGCGGCCCGTTACGCGACGCGCCTCCTTCGAGGCCACGTCCAGCACCCACAGGTGCGTGTGCTGCTCGGGTCCATCCTCGATCTCGATGTCGCGTCCGGTCTTCTTCGCCTCTTTCTGCTCGTCCGTCTCCTCTTCCCGCGCGGTGAACGCGATCGTCAGGCCATCGGGTGACCATTCGAACGCGTTGATCGCCGTCGCGTGGCGGTAGAGCAGCTCGCTCTCGCCGCCGAACGGCGACATCAGATACAGCGCGGCGCGCGACTCCGCGCCTTCACCCCGCACCGAAGTGAAGGCGAATGCCGAACCGTCCGGACGCCAGCGCGGGCGGGAGTCGTTCTTCGGATTCGTCGTCATGCGCATCGGCATCCCGCCCTGCGTGCGCACGAGCCAGAGATCCGTGTCCGCCTCGTTCTCGTCCAGATCTACCGTGCGCAGCGTGTACAGCGCCATCGTACCGTCCGGGGACAGCTGTGCGTCGCTGATGGCCTGGTAGCGGAACAGGTCCTCGAGCGTTGGGCCCGCCTGCTGGGCGGCAGCGGGCAGTGCCGCACAGATCAGCGCGGCTGTGAACAATGCGCGTAACATGGAATGCTCTCCGGGGCTCGTGGGTGGACGGGAGAGGTAGGTGCCCCGGAGAGGCGGGTCAAGACATCAGCGCTGGACGGCCAGGTCCACCATTCCGGCCGGCACCTCGATCGCGCTGCCGTAGGGTCGCAGCACCGCAGTCAGCCAGTACGTTCCGTTGGGCAGGTTATTCCCCAGGATGATCGCCGCGTCCGTGTGCACCGACGTCTCTCGGCTCGCACCGGCGGTGAGCGTCCATTCCACCATCGCCATCGTGCAGACAACGTGCTGGGCCTGGTCCCAGGCCCGTTGCGTGCGCGCCTCGTCACGGTACGCGCGCAGCAGGACCACGCAGCCATCAGGGAACGTGAGATCGACGGAGCGCACGCCCGTATTGGTCGCGGTCACCGTCGTACGCAACTGCACCGGGAACGATTCCATTACTGCGGTTTCGGCGCTGAATACGACGTCCTCGGCCCGCACCAGCCCCACTCCCTCTCCGGGCTCCTGCGGACTGCTGCTGCTCGTGCAGCCTGCCACCACGAACAGCACGGCGGCGGCGCTCATCAGTGTCTTCATTCCTTCCTCCAGTCGAGTGTCGCGCTTCTACTGTGACGCACGAGGCGTGTCCATACCAACGGCGGCTGCCATGACGCCGCCGCGTGCGCCGGGGGGCGCGCGGTGCGAGATTTCGGCATGCGAATCATCTCGGGCCGCTGGGCCGGCCGCTCACTCGTCTCCCCCGGCGGCCGCATCCGGCCGACCGCGGAAGCCGTCCGCGATGCGGCCATGTCGCTCGTCGCGGACGACCTGCGCGGCGCACGCGTCGTCGACCTCTTCGCCGGCACCGGCGCGCTCGGTCTCGAGGCGCTCTCGCGCGGCGCACGAAGCTGCGACTTCATCGAGAACGGCCCGGCCGCAATCCATTCTCTCAAGGCAAACGTCGCTGCGCTGCACGCACGCGAGCGCAGCCGCATCTTCCTGCGGGATGCGATCCCTTTTGTAGAACGTCTGGCAGTCCACTCCTACGACATCGCGTTCGCCGACCCTCCGTACGGCTCGCGCAAGCTGGATCGCGTGGTGCGACGCTGGCTCGAGGTGCCATTCAGTCGTCTGCTTGTCGTCGAGCATGCGCCCGATCACGTCCTGCCGAAGCGCGGCACGAGCCGCCGCGTCGGTGAGAACGACACGATGATCACCCTCTTCCGTTCGCGTCGTGAGCAGACCTGACGTCGTCGTCATCGGCGCCGGTGCTGCCGGCACGATGGCCGCCATCTTCGCAGCACGTGCCGGCGCAGCCGTGGTGCTGCTCGAACGCACGCGCGATGGCGGCCGCAAGATCCTGATCAGCGGCGGCGGACGCTGCAACATCCTGCCGTCACAGGTATCGCCGAAGCAGTACGTCAGCGCCTCGTCACACAATACGCTCCGCCGTATGCTGCTTTCCTGGCCGCTCGCGGAACAGCGCGCATTCTTCGAGACGGAACTGAGGATGCCGCTCGATCTCGAACCCGAAACCGGCAAACTCTTCCCGCGCAGCAATCGCGCACGCGACGTACGCGACGGACTTCTCGCCGCTGCGCGCGCGGCCGGCGCACGCGTGCGCTTCGACACGCTCGTACGCGACGTCGCCCGCGATGGCGACCCCTGGCGCATCGGCGTCGAAAGCGACAACGCGATCCGTGCGCGCGCCGTCATCATCGCGAGCGGCGGGCTTTCCGTTCCCGCAACCGGCAGCGACGGCTTCGGGCTCAGGCTTGCTCGACGCCTCGGCCACACCGTCAACGACACCTATCCAGCGCTCACGCCGCTCACCGCCACACCACCCGTCCACGCCGACCTCGCCGGCATCTCCCTGACCGTGACGCTGACTGCACCGCTCGCCAGCGCCCGCGCCGTCACGCATGGCGGCTTCCTGTTCACGCATCGTGGCTACAGCGGACCCGCCGTGCTCGACATCTCGCATCACGCCGTGCGCGCGCGCGCCGAAGGCCGCGAGCAGCAGATTCTCGCGCAGTGGACGGAGCATGATGACGTCGCGTGGGACGCGATGCTGCGCGACGGTCACGCAGGCACGGTGGGCTCGCTGCTCCGTCGTCATCTGCCCATACGCCTCGCCGATACGCTCGTCGCCGAGAGCGGGGTCCCGGATGACCGCACGCTTGCCACGCTCCGTCGTGAGGAGCGGAGAGCGCTCGTGGGTGTGCTCGCGCAGTACCCACTGCCCTGGACAGGCGACGAAGGCTACAGGAAGGCGGAGGTGACAGGCGGCGGCGTCGCTCTCGGCGAGGTCGATCCCCGAACGCTCGAGAGCCGGATGCATCCGGGCCTGTTCTGGTGCGGCGAGGTGCTCGATGCATTCGGGCCGATCGGCGGCTACAATTTCCTCTGGGGCTGGGCTACAGGGCGGGCGGCCGGCATTGGTGCGGCCGCGCGCGCGATCGAATCCACGCGAATGGACCTCTGATGAACGACGCCGACAGCACAGCACAGCAGGAACAGGGGCGGCGCGGCGCCTCGGTCATTCTCCTCATCATCGGGGCGGGCTTCGTTCTGCTGGGGCTCGCCTGGGCCTGGGACTTCATCAAGGTCCTGACCGGCGGAACGCTCGACACGCTCGAGGAATGGCGCGGCGGTGCCTACGCGATCACGTACGTCGCCGCCGGCATCGGCATGCTGCTGCATGCACGCTGGGCCGCGTGGGCGGTGGGCATCTGGAGCCTGATAACGGTCTCGCAGTTCATCTATCCGGCCGCGCCGCGCGAGGAGGTCCCGCTCTACGCACAGATTGCAGTTGCCCTGATCGTCCTGTTCTGGACCCTCGGCCTCACCTTTTACGTGCGCCGCCGCACGCTCGCTGTGCACCACAACGGCCAGAGCTGATCCGATTTCCGGAATCGGCGCGCCAGGCGACTGCAACTTTCTGCCGCGTTGTTACGTCATAACGAGTAGGTGAAACTCGCGACGATGAGAAAGCGTACGGCAGACCATGATGAACCTCGATCCTCTCTTCGGTTTCCTGGCAGCGTGGATGGCGATCGGCCTGCTGAACACCGGCTACGCGGTGGCATCCGGTCGGCGTGAGCGCGGCTGGCTGACGATCGCACTGATTGCCGGTCCGCTGGCGACGTCCCTGCTGCTGGTTCTTTCGCGCGGCGCACAGCGCGCCCGCTGACGCGCGACCTCCGCGTGTGATCGCGCCGCCCCGGCGGTGACGGCATGCGCGGAGGCGGGCTACGTCCTCCCCCTGCATCCGATACTTCACTGACCTGACCTGACGCAGGTCTGTTTCGTTTCGTCCCTGTACCGATCTGACTCGTCCAATCGGGCCGCTGCTCGCTGCCTGACCTGGCCGGTCGGCGCGCGCGCATCCGCAGTCGCATCGCGCATTGCCCCGGCTCACCCCATGTTGCTGGTCATCCGCGGTCGGAATCGTGATGTGCGCCGCTGTATCGGCCCGTCCCGCTCCGATGCTGTCGCGCACCCGTGCGCGGCAGCGACGGCAAGAACCTCGTGATGGCGCCCATGAACGACAACGATCCGAACACTGCAGCGTTCGACGCCTTCCTCTTCGGCATGCGCGTGGTGCTTCATGCGTTCGAGCTGGACCCGCCTGCGACGGAGTTCGAGCGGCCGTGGACGCTGCTGCGCGAAATCGCGGGCGGTGAGACCACGCTGATGAACCCCGGTGATACCGCTGCCCGTTTTCCCGGGCTCGGCTCTCTCCTGTATGAGACTGCGGGTGATCGCATTGCACGAGACCGTGTGATGGCAGAGCAGATCCTGCGCGGTCTCGGCAGTGCATTCGACGAACCGGCGGGCACGGATGGCGGCGACGACGCGTGAGCTGTTCGCGGTCGCGGCACCGGGCCTCGAGCCGCTGGTGGCAGCCGAGCTGCGCGCGCTCGGGATCGACGGCAGTGTGGAGCACGGTGGCGTTGCATGGCAGGGGGACGACGCCTCGCTTTCGCGTGCGGTGCTGCATCTGCGCGTAGCAGGCAGGGTGCTCGTGCGGGTCGCGCGGTTTCGTGCGCGCGGGTTTCCGGAACTGGAGCGACACGCGAGTCGCATCGACTGGTCGCGGTATGTGACCGGTGGCGACGGTGTCGTGCTGCGTGTGACGTCGCGCAAGTCGCGGCTCTATCACGAGGGCGCCATCGCCGAGCGGTTGCTGCGCGTCATCGGCACTGACGCCGCCGCGCAGGACGAGGATGACGCGTCGTCGGATGTGCAGCCTTTCGTCATTCGGTTCCTGCGCGACGAGTGTCTGATCAGCGCCGATGCGACGGGCCCGCTGCACCGGCGTGGCTATCGCCAGCAGCTCGCGAAGGCACCGCTGCGCGAGACACTCGCTGCCGCGATGCTGCACGCGGCAGGGCATGCCGATGCGCCGCTGCTCGACCCGATGTGCGGCTCCGGCACCATCCTGATCGAAGCGGCCCTGCGTGCGCGCCGCATTCCGCCCGGCCTGGCCGGCGCAGAGCGTCAACCGCGGCCCCATCGGATGCGGAACTGGCCCGACTTCGACAGCGCAGCGTGGGACGCGGCCATTGCCAGTGCCAGAGCATCGATCCTGCCGGTCGCAACCGCGCCGATCCTGGGGTCCGACCGTGATGCGGGCGCCATCGAGGCGGCACGCGCGAATGCCGGGCGCGCTGGTGTCCAGGATGACATCCGGTTCGAACGACACCCGGTCAGCGATGCCGCCGTGCCGGACGGGATCGGCATGCTCGTCACCAACCCGCCATACGGTGTGCGCGTGGGGTCCGGTCCGCTCCGCGATCTGTATGCGGCACTCGGCAACCTGGCCAGGCGCCGGCTCGCCGGGTGGCAGGTCGCGCTACTGTGTGCGGACCGACGCCTTTGTGCACAGACGCGACTGCCGCTGGAGACGGTGCTCGCCACGCGCAACGGCGGTATCGCGGTCGAGTTGATGCTGGCGCGCGTGCCACGGGACGGTATGCAGCACGGTGAAGCGTCAGCCTCCTGAATTCACCGCTGCGGACGGTCTGCGACATCACGAGAGGGTTTGCCGGGCACTCCAGCGCGGGCTACTCTCCCACTGCACGTTGCCCTGCGGCGGCTGCGGCGCGCAGCGGCCTCCGGGCGCGTGCCTGTACTGCAGGGAACCCATGAACCGGTGGCGGGCGCGGCATGAGCGACACTGCGTCGCATCCGATGGAGCGCATCGAGCGCGACGCCTGGATCACGAAACTCGAGTTCCATCGTCGGCTCGAGGAGTGGTACCGGCAGAGCCGGGCGCCGCTGATCGGCGATCCGGGCGTGCCGGGCATGACCGGCTGGATCTTCGTGCGAGACGGCCACATGCTGGCGAAGCTGCAAGCGGACACCACACGTGCCGGCGTTGCGGCGTACCTCGAACTGCTCCGTACGCAGCCCGGTGAGCTGACCTGGAATGTGGTAGAAAGCTCGCGCGGACAACCGACCAAGCTCGCGTTCGGCCCCGAGCGCCGGATCCTGCCGGGCTTCTACCTGTACCTCTACACACTGGGCGCGTAGACGCCATGGACGGCTATTGTTAGCTTGTGCCGATGCTGCACCGGTACGAGGCGAGCGCAACATGCGTGTGAAGCTGGCACTACTCGCGGACTACGCGAACGTGACCGCAGAGGGGAAACTGAACATCCTCGGCGTGTTCGATCGCATCAATGTCAGCGCATTGCCGGCCGTTCATCCGCAGATGCACCTGGTGCTGCGGTTCGAGGCGCACCCGATGGAGCGCGACCGGGTCCACAACGTGGAGATCCGCCTGCATGACCCGGATGGCAGGACGGTATTCGAGGTAAAGGGTGACGTCGTTCCGCACGGTAATGGCGGACATGCGACGGCGTCGAACCAGATCCTGACGTTGAACAACCTGCAGCTCACGAAGTCCGGCGGTTACAACTTTGCCGTCTTCGTGAACGACGATCTGAAATCGGAGCTCCCGCTCGGTGTCGAAGTTGCACCGGCGGGAGCCGCGCCGCCGCGCATCGACGGCGTCCACTGAGCGCTCCGGCCGCGCTCGCGGCCGATTCCCGAACACAACCGAGCTTCTTCCGGGCGCGCCCTCCCAACCGGGCGCGCCCCATCACTTACCCGGGGAGCAGTCATGCTGGAGGAGATCAAGCAGAAGATCGCCGACGAGATCGACCGGCTGATGCACGAACTGACGGTCACGCTTCCGAAGGCGATCCAGCGGGCCGTCGAACTGGGCGATCTGAGCGAGAACGCCGAGTACAAGTCGGCGCTCGAGCGTCAGGAGTTCGTGCAGGCGCGCCTCAACCATCTGACGCAGCGCGCCAACGAGTTGTCCAAGATCGATCCCAAGTCCATCGCACCGGACCGCGTCGGCTTCGGCTCGAAGGTGACACTGAAGGACACGGCGAACGGCGAGGTGGTCGAATACCTGCTCGTGTTCGGCGACTTCATCGACCTCGACAGCAACCAGATCTCGATCGCGTCACCGATCGGCCGCGCGTTGATCGGCCGTGAGGAAGGCGAGGAGGTGGTAGTGAATCTGCCGCGAGGCGATCGTACCTATCGGATCACCGAGCTCGTCACGCTGCCGCAGATGGTGCAGTCATGAAGCGGCTTGCCGCTGCGGCATGTGCGCTGCTCGTTGCGGCGTCCGCCCAGGCGCAGAACCGCTGCGAGCCGTCCAAGGAGTACTGCGCAGAGATTGCGCGACTCGTTGATGACGCGGCAGTGCGTCAGGCGGTCATGCACATCGATGCGATCGACGAGCAGGGAATGCGCGACCTGGTCACACTGACCGAGATCCCCGCGCCGCCCTTCGGCGAGGAGGAGCGCGGTGTCGCATTCGCCGCGATGCTGCGCGATGCCGGCGCGGACAGCGTGTGGACGGACGAGGAGGGCAACGTCATCGCGCTTCGCCGCGGCACGGGCGAGCGCGTGGTCGCACTGGCCGGCCACCTGGACACGGTCTTCCCGAAGGAAACCGACGTCACGGTAAAACAGCGCGGCGACACGCTGTACGCACCGGGCATCGGTGACGACACGCGCGGACTCGTCGTGATGCTGCAGGTGCTGCGCGCGCTGGAATCCGCAGACGTCGCTACCGAAGCGAACGTGCTCTTCATCGGCACGGTCGGTGAGGAGGGTCTGGGCGACCTGCGCGGTGTGAAGCATCTCTTCCGCGATGGCGGCCCGCGCATCGATTCGTTCATTGCGGTCGATGGCGGCAGCGAATCGAACATCACGGCACAGGCGCTGGGCTCGCGACGCTATCGCGTCACGTTCGAAGGGCCCGGCGGCCACTCGTGGGGCGCATTCGGTACCGGCAACCCGATGCACGCGCTCGGGCGCGCGATCAATCTCTTCGATGAGGCAGCGGACGCATTCACGCGCAGTGGCCCGCGCACGAGCTACAACATCGGCAGGATCGGTGGCGGCACGTCCGTGAACTCGGTGCCGTTCGAAGCGTGGCTCGAGGTGGACATGCGCTCGGAGAGCCAGCAGAGCCTCCAGCAGATCGATTCCATCTTTCTGGCCGCGGTGCAGCAGGCACTGGTCGAGCAGAACGCGCTCGTACGGCGCGACGATGCTCTGAGCGTGGACGTGCAGCTGGTCGGCGACCGCCCGTCGGGCGAGACCGCCGAAGACGCACCACTGCTTCAGCGCGTGATCGCCGTCACTCGCCACTTCGGCGACGAGCCGCGCATCGGTCGCTCCTCGACCGATTCGAACGTGCCCATCGCGCGCGGCATCCCCGCGATCACCATCGGACGCGGCGGTGTCGGCGGCAACACGCACGCCCCCGATGAATGGTGGATCAACCGCAACGGCGCCGAAGCCATCCGCCGCGCTCTGATCATCCTCGTCGCGGAAGCAGGCCTGGCTGGGGGCCCGACGACGTGATCCTCCCAGTCAGCTGAACAGGGACGGCCGGCGGGATCCCGCCGGCCGTCTCGTTTCAACTCGCTGTCGCTGTTCGACCCGTCGCCCCATCCCGTCAATCATCCAACCCGCCTCTCCGCCCGACTCCCCCGTCGTGTCCTCACCCCCCCACCCGCAGTACCGGAGATCAGCAGAACGCGCCGAGTATCCAGTACAGCACCAGAAAGATCAGTACCGTGCTGATGCATCCACCGCCCAGCTTGTACGCGCCCCACCCTGCAAACAGCGTTCGGAACAGGTTCGACACAGCGCCTCCTCGGTTTGGTTCCCACCGTTGCGGAAGCACGGCGTGTGCCATGCGGCACGAAGCATGAAGCAGTGCGCGCGCGTGGAGGCGGAATCGTGAACGTGGAGCTGGCACCGCGCGAGCGCCGGCCGCACCGACTGGAGCGACCGGGCTGGCGTCGTGCCTTCGACGTAGTGCTGGCGGTGGTGGTTGCCGCCTATGTCGTGCTGTGGGCGTGGGCTGTCATGGACGCCGTGCGGGAGGGCGTTCGGCCCGGCATCACGGCGCGTATCGCGGCGAACCCGCTCGATCCGTCCGGCGCGCCTGAAGCGGCGTTCCTGCTCGATGCAGGGCTGCGGCTGCTCTACCGCAACGTCGTGGTGCCTGCGACCGGTGAGAGCGGCGCGGTGCGGGTTGTGATCGCCGAGTCCGATTCGACGCCCGTCGCGACGGATTCCCTTCCTGCCGGCGTGGCCGTCGAGTACCGCGCTGCGGGTGACACAACGATACGCGATACGGCAGCGGTGCCCGGGCGGCCCGGCATCTGGGACGTGATCGTGTCTGCCCGCGACGCGGTTCGCACGGTGCCGAACGTGCGCGTGATCTCGCTCGTGCCGATGTCTGCCAAGCGCGGCGGTCGCATCGGCGAGTACATCATCGGCAGCTGGCCATGGGAGGAGGGTGGGACACCGCGATCACCCGCGTACGCGCCACCCTCCGGACTGATCCAGGTGAACCGTGAGGACGTCGACATACCGGTATCCACGCATTTCACGCTCGGCGATTTCCTTACGAAGGGGCAGACCGACGTCTGGCCGAAGTACGTGCTGATGTCGCCGCGGCTGCTGGACAAGCTGGAGCTGACCATCCAGCAGCTCGGGCGCATGGGGCATCCGGTCGAGAACGTCGGCGTGATCAGCGGGTTCCGCACGCCGCAATACAATGTGGGCGGCGGCGACCCCAGCGGACGCGGCGCACTCTCGCGTCACATGTACGGCGACGCGATGGATTTCTTCGTCGACAATGACGGCGATGGCCGGATGGACGACCTCGACGGCAATGGCAGGATCGACGTCGGTGATGCGCGTGTCATGGCACGGGCGGCAGAGGAAGTCGAGCGGCGCTATCCGCACCTGGTCGGGGGCATCGGCATCTATCGCCCGACTGGCGCGCACAGCGGTTTCATTCATATCGACACTCGCGGGATTCGCGCCCGCTGGTAACTACGGAGGGGATGGCATGAAAGCGGAACAGGGAGTTCCAGCAAGCGAGCGGCGCGACGAGCCGCGCGAGATCACGGGGCCGGCACGTGTGCGCGAGGAAGACCTCGAGCCGCACGAAGGCCTGCGCTATGTCGCGAAGCTGTTCAAGGCGCTCGCGGTGCTGCTCGTCATCATGCTGATCGCCGAGATCATCGTGGGGGTCCAGCAGGACGGACCCGGCGCGATCGCGACGCTGCTGATCGAGGCGACGCGCATCATCGTGTTCGCCGGTCTGCTCTGGGGTGCCGGGGATCTCGCGATCATCATGATCGAATCGAATCACGACCTTCGTGCCACGCGCATCCTCATGGGCCGTCTCGCCTATCGAGTGCAGCGCCTGGTCGATCAGCAGGTCGGCAGCGCCGAGGACCGTGAGATGCCCGGCCCGCCGGAGGACGTGCCGCCCCAGGTCCCGTGAGACGACCGCGCAGGGCTGGCGTGATGTGATCCTGAACGGGCCGCGGCAGCCGTAGAACCGCTGCTCAGGATGCCGGCGTGCCGAGCTCGGGCAGGTCCCGCATCACGGCCTGCGCCGTCCGGTCCGCGAGCGCCATCACGGTCAGGTACGGGTTGATCTCGAGCGAATCGGGGAACAGGCTCGAATCGGCCACGCGCAACCACGGCATGCCGTGCACGCGTCCCCATCCATCACAGACGGAGTTCGCCGCAGAACCGCCCATGCCGCAGCCGCCCATCATGTGGGCGGCCGATACGCTCGTCGTGCCCGGAACGAAGTGCGCCGGCGTGATGCGCTCGTCGATCCTGCCGATCTCATCGCGCGTGATGATGTGCGGGTCCGCGGTCGGCGCATGCACACGCAGCGCGCCGGCGCCGAAGAAGATGCGGGCAGCAGCGCGCGTAGCCGCCGCCAGCGAGTCCACGACCGTTGGCGTGAAACTATAGTGCACGACGGGACGCCCGCTGCGATCGACCTCGATCCGGTTCTCCTCGATAGCCCTGTCGCATGCGAGCACGAGAATCATCTGCAGTCGTTCGAACGCCTGCATCATCGCAGCGTGCTCGGTGCCCAGGCCGGTCAGGTTCTTGGCCGTCGTGAACGGAAAGTACATGCACGTCTCGAGGACATAGCCTTCGGCCTCGGCGCGATCGAGGAAGTACGACTTTGGATGGCCGACGAAGTTCGTGATCGTGCCGGCATGCTCGGCGACGAGGATGAACGCGGGATGACACGTGAAGCCGTGACCGAGGCGCGGCAGCCGCGCACCGAGCCCGGAGCGGAGCAGCAGTGCGGAGGAGCCGATCGAGCCGCCCGCCGCGACGACGACCCGCGCGTGGATGTCGTACTCACCCGGCGCCCAGGCCGACGGCTCACCCTTCGTGCCCTGCGGCTTCTCCGTCACCCTCACATGCAGCTGGCCCTGGTCGACGCGCAACGCCTCCGCGCGCGTGACAACCTCGACACCACGCCGCTCCGCTTCGGGCAGCTGCACGCGATGGGTGCCCTGCTTGGCGCCGTTCGGGCAGCCGAGATTGCACAGGCTCGAGCCGAGGCAGCCGCGGACATTGATCGGGAACTGCTCGGCCGTGAAGCCGGCGGCGCGGCAGCCTTCCACGAACAGGCGGTTGTTGTCGTTGATCTCGTCCGGCCGCAGCAGATGCACGTTGTTCTGCTGCATGTATTTCGCGGACCGCTCGGCGAGGTCTCCTGCGGTGAGCCCGGGCACGCGCCAGCCGCGGATCACGCGTTCGGGCGCGACGAGCGACGTGCCGGTATATACGACCGTCGAGCCGCCGTAAGTGCGACCGAACGCCAGTGTCATGGTGCCATCAGCGGTCAGGAAGCCGCCACCGTCCTCGTAGAGCACCGGCGCCATGGTCAGCTCGCCACCGTCGAACTCGTCGTCGCGCAGTTTCGCGCCCTGTTCGAAGACGATGACGCGCAGGCCGTCGGCGACGAGCGGTGCGAGCGCGGCGGCGACCGTGCCGCCGCCCGCCCCGCTGCCGATGATCGCGACGTCGCAGGTGATGGTCGTGCTCATCTCGGATCCGATGCGACTCGTGAGACGTTCACTGGCGTCGTGCCTTCCAGCCGCGCGGGGTGGCGCCGTAGCCGATGCTGGCCGCATTGACGGGCTGCGTGTAGTAGCCCATGAACACGAGCGTGCGCAGGCCCCACACGCCACGCCGCAGCAGAACATGCCGTGCGCGCTCGAGGTCGTGCAGCACGGCCTCGCGCTGCGCGCGCGGCAGGTCGACGAACCGCCGGCGGTGGCGCAACAACGGGTAGACGTTGAGCACACGCAGGAAGAGGATGATCTGGCGCTGCGCCTTGCGTGGACGCTGTGCGATTGCGTTCTCGACGATCCGCTCGACGTTCGCCCACCCCGATTCGTCGAGCGCGGACGCTGCGGGCAGAATTGCCTCGGCAGCGGCGCGGAAGGCAGGGCGGACCGGCGCCAGCAGACTCACAGCCCGCGCATCTCCTCGGCTTCCGCGACACGGCGCATCGCGATCGCGTATGCGGCAGTGCGGAGCGAGACGTCGTGCTCGCGCGCGACGCCCGTCACCTCGCGGTACGCGGCGACCATCTTCTTCTCCAGCGCAGCGTTCACCTGCTCCTCGTCCCATCGGAACTGCTGCAGGTTCTGCGTCCACTCGAAGTACGACACCACCACGCCGCCCGCGTTGGTGAGGAAGTCCGGCAGCACGAGGATGCCGCGCTCCGCGAGGATCTTGTCCGCGATCGGCGTGGTCGGTCCGTTCGCGGCCTCGACGAGCACGCGACAAGCGAGCTCGTTGGCGTTGTCTTCCTTCGTGATGACTCCACCGAGCGCCGCGGGGATCAGGTAATCACACGGCACACTCCAGAGCGCATCGTTCGTCAGCGACTCGCCGCCCTGGAAGCCCGCCACCGTGCGCGTGCGCCCGACGTGCTTCGTCAGCGCAGGGATGTCCAGGCCGGCTTCGTTGAACACGCCACCGGCCACGTCGGTCACGGCGACCACTTTGACGCCCTCGTCGTGGAGGAAGTTGGCGAGATGGTTGCCGACATTGCCGAATCCCTGCAGCGCGGCGGTGCCGCCCTCCCAGGGGATGCCGTAATCCCGGGCGGCCTCGCGCATCACGATCATCACGCCGCGGCCCGTCGCCGCAGAGCGGCCGTACGAGCCTCCGAGGCTGATCGGCTTGCCGGTCACGATGGCCGGTGAGTAGCCGCGCTTCGAGCTGTACTCGTCGAGCATCCACGCCATGACCTGGCCGTCGGTGCCCATGTCCGGCCCGGGAATGTCGCGGTACGGTCCGAGCGCGATCGCAATGCGTTCCGTAAACTTCCGGGTCAGGCGCTCGAGCTCCGCGTGCGACAGTTCCGCGGGATCCACACTCACGCCGCCCTTTGCACCGCCGAACGGCAGGTCGAGCAGCGCGGTCTTCCACGTCATGAGCGTCGCGAGCCCGCGTACTTCATCCAGGTCCACTGTCGGATGGTAGCGGACGCCCCCCTTCGTCGGTCCACGGGCACCGTTGTGCTGCACCCGATGGCCGAGATAGACGCGCACGCTGCCGTCATCCATCGGCACGGGCAGCTGCACCGTGATCTCGCGAAACGGCGTGCGCAGCCGGATCCTCATCGCCTCGGAGAGCTCCAGGAGGTCGGCCGCCGCCTCGAGCTGGCTGACCGCGATCGTTTCGATATTCTGACGGGTCATGCGGAACGTGATCCGTGGATGGATGGAGGTGGCCGGCGCCCCCCGACGGCGGAGGTGTCGGCAGCACTATGCCTTACTGCGTTTCGGCCCAGCTTGCCGCCCGACTGCACGCGCCGCAAGCCCGTGGCCCGGACGAACGGCGCAGCAAAGCGCGCGTTCACGTACCCGAACGCAACCCGCCACCCATGCGCCGGGTATGACGATGATCCGAGCGCACGCTGCGCTCGTTCGGTGCTGCCGAAAGGCGCACTGCCCGTGACTCGACGCTGTGCAGGCACGTGCTCCCATTCCTGATACTGCTGTTCGTTGCACTTCCCGTACTCGAGCTCGTCCTGCTGCTGCGCATCGGTGGTTGGATCGGTGTGCTGCCGACGATCCTGCTCGTCCTCGCGACCGGCATGATCGGAGCCGCGCTCGCGCGCTCCCAGGGCATCGCTGCGGTCGGTCGCATGCAGCGCGAGCTTGCGCAAGGACGTCCGCCCGTCGCGCACATGGTGGACGGCTTCCTGATCTTTGCTGCAGGGCTGCTCCTGCTCACACCGGGCGTCATCACCGACGTGTTCGGCGTCGCCCTGCTGCTGCCGCCGGCACGCGCACTCGTACGGCGCGCACTCGCACGACGATTGCAACGCATGACGCAGGCAGGCAGCGCCCGCTTCACGGTCATGCGCGGCATGCCACAATGGCCCACGCGGGACAACGCCGAATCGTACGAGCGGCCACAGGGACGCGACGTCAGCGACCTGTGATCATCGCTGCACGGCACCACTCACATGCGGTGCCGGATATCGATCACGATCCGGTTCGGTGACTCCAGCTCCAGCACGCGGATCGGATTCCGCGTGCGCAGTGCCGCAACCCAGGTCACGTCCGCTTCGAAATCACACGTCGCCGACAGTTGCAGCAATACAGGCAGGTCCAGGCGCTGGTCGCGCTGGCTCACCATCGCAACGCCTTCCTCGGTGTGTGCTGCCGCCGGCTGCATGTGGATGGAGAGAAACGCCGTGCCTGGCAGATCGACCTCTGCCCCCGACCCGCACTGCGTGACAGGCGGGCGCACGTACTCGACGCGGTAGCCAGGCAATGGCCGGCTGCCGTAATCCATGACGATGCGGTCGAAGCCGTCATGCGTCGCCGCACGCACGTCGATCAGCATCGTGTGATCACTGCGTTCGATCACGACGGCACTGGTGGTCCAGCTCGTATCCGGATCTGCTGCCTGGCTCGGCATCTCGGGTGCGTTTTCCGCGAGCGAGTCGCCGGCCACACCACTGGCAGTCCCGCGCGACGTGCGGAACGTTTCCTGGGCTTCCTCCGGCGTACAGGCGGCAAGAAGCACTGTGAGCAGCAGCACGAATCGAGTCACGAGCATCTCTCCTGGGTCGCGGCATCCGGTTGTGGCCCGCTCCTTGCCCCATGACGGGTCAGAGCAGTTCTGTAAGGAACGAAATCGGAGGAAACATGAAGCGCAAGTCGTTCTTCGTCTTCGCCCCCGCCCTGGCATTCAGCCTGGCGGCGTGCACGGCGGAGCAGACGCAGGAAGGTGAGCTGCCGGACGTTGACGTCCAGGGTGGCCAGCTTCCCGAGTATGACGTCGATGCCGCGGATGTCGAGATCGGTCGCGACACGCAGACCGTGGTCGTGCCGGACATCGACGTAACTGCACCGGAGCCCGACCCGGATCCGGAACCGCCGACCAACTAGTCCGGTCGGAGGTTTTGAGAGAGGCCGGTTGATGCGAATCAGCCGGCCTCTTTCACGTCTATCTGGCGTGCGAGCCGATCGACGTCCTCCTTCCGCACGAGGGCATCGCCGCTCGCGTGCAGCACGGCGGTCCCGGCGGCGACCGACTGGCGCAACGCCTCTGCCGGCTCGCAGCGGTCGATACACAGCAGGAGCGCGGCGAGGAAGGCGTCGCCGGCACCAACTGCGGATGCGGCTGGTGGTGCGGCGGGCGCGTTCGCATGCAGCACGACCGGATGCTGCCGCGTCGCCAGCACGGCGCCGTCGCCTGCCATGGTGATGACGGTCGTCTCCGCACCGAACTCCAGCAGTGATCGTGCGGCCGCAGCAGCGTCACGCACGCCATCGATCGGTCGGTCGAGCAGCCGTGCGGCCTCCGGCAGGTTGGGCACGAGGAGCGTGCACTCCGGTGCGGCGCCACGCAGTGCGGGTCCGTCGGCATCGACCACCACACGCGCTCCTGCCGCGCATGCGCGGTCACGCACCTGCGCGTGGAAGGACACGTCGAATCCCGGCGGCACGCTGCCGCTGCTCACGACCCAGTCACCTGCCTGCACGCACTGTTCGAGCTCTGCGAGGAGTGCCTTCTCCTGGTCAGGACCACATGCGGGCCCTACCGGGTTGATCAGCATTGCGCGACCACTGGAACGTTCGCGTACTGCGACGAACGTGCGGGTCGTTCCCGGCGCCGACGCGGCGCGCACGTCGATCCCCTCCGCCACGAGCAGGCTGCGCAACTCCTCACCCACGTTCCCGCCGAGCAGCGTGACCGCGGTCGAGTCTCCGCCCAGTGTACGCACCGCGCGCGTGACGTTGATGCCCTGACCGCCTGCGCGGCGTCGTGGCATGCCGACGCGATTGGCGTCGTCCCACACGAGCGTGTCCACCTCGAACAGCAGGTCGATCGAGGGATTGGGTGTGAGCGTGATGATGTGTGGCATTCGTCTCGCGACAAGCTCCTCAGGAGACCGCTGGCTTCACGGCACTACACCTTGATGAAGATCCGGCGCCGATACAGTACGCTCATCGCGGCGAGCCAGAGCGAGGTGTAGAGCAGAGCGAACGCAAGTGACGCGTTCATCGGCGAGAGCCAGGACAGGAGCAGGTTCTCGTAGATCCAGGTCTTGATCGGGACGTTGTCGCCGACGCGGATCATGCTCATCACGCGGGCGAACAGGCTGGACAGGAAGAACGCTGCGATCGCGTTCGTGCCGAAGACGACGAACGGCGTCGCCCATGACTTCCAGCCGCGCACGTCAATCAGCCAGTAGCAGACCGCGAGCGTGTGGCAGGCCATGCCGGCCGTGAAGATGACGTACGAGCTGGTCCAGAGCGGCTTGTTGATCGGAAACAGCGGGTCCCACGCGAGGCCGACCACCAGTCCGGCGCTGCCGGCCACGAACAGGCCGACCGTCTTCTCGAGCTGATTGCGGCCGCTGCGCAGCCAGTCACCGACCAGCGATCCGAGCAGTACGGTACCGATGGCAGGCAGTGTACTCAGCAGCCCTTCCGGATCCCACGTCCGTGACTGCGACCACAGGTGCTGTGTGCCGAAGATCGTGCGGTCGAGCCACGCACCGAAGTCGCGACCGGGCTCGAGCAGGCTGGGTCCGTTGCCCGGCACCGTCGTGAGCGTCTGCAGTGCCCAGTATCCGAACAGCAGCATCGCGATCGTGATGATGCGTCCGCGCAGACCGAGCCACAGCACGAGTGGTGATGCGACCAGGAACGCGATCGCAATGCGCTGCAGCACGCCGGGGATCCGCAGGTCCGACAGGTCGAGAATGTCCGGGAACGCGTGGAGCAGCAGCCCGAGTCCGAAGATGATCGCCGCGCGTTTCGCGGCGCGCCTCGCGATGCCGCCGCGATCGGCGCCCCGCGCGAGCTGCACCGCGAACGAGTACGACATGGACACACCGACGATGAACAGGAAGAACGGAAAGATCAGGTCGGTCGGTGTCCAGCCGTGCCATTCGGCATGCCGCAGCGGCGGATAGATCGCGCCCCAGCTCCCCGGATTGTTGACGATCAGCATCCCCGCGATCGTGAGACCGCGGAATGCGTCCAGGGAGACGAGGCGCGAGCCCTCCGGCTGCGGCGCCGTTACTGCTGTTGCGCGCGCAGCGCTTCGTTCTTCGTGTAACGACTGAACCATTCGCGCAGGTAGAGTTGGGTCCGCAGGAAGTTCGACGGCTTCGAGCTGGTGCCGTGCCACTCGTCATTGAAACGCACCATCGCGGTCGGCACTTTCCGCAGCTTGAGCGCCTGGTAGTACTCCTCCGTCTGCGCCATCGGCGTGCGCAGGTCATTCACGCCGGTCATCAGCATGGTCGGCGTCGAGACGTTTCCGACGTACATCAGCGGTGAGCGGCGCAGGTGCTCACTCGGGTCCTCCCACGGCAGCTTCTCGAAGTTGCGGTACCACGATGCGCCGTCCGTCGTGCCCACGAAGCTCAGCCAGTTCGTCACCGGGCAGTTCGCTGACGCTGCCGCGAAGCGGTTCGTGTGCCCGACCGTCCACGAGGTGAGCACGCCGCCGCCGCTGCAGCCGTAGACGTACATGCGGTCCTGGTCGACGATGCCCTGTGCGATCACCGCATCGACGCCCGCCATCAGGTCATCGAAGTCCTTGCTCGGATACGCGTTCTTGATCGCATTGCCGAACTCCGCGCCGTAGCCGGTGCTGCCACGCGGGTTCGTGTACAGTACGAGGTAGCCGTTCGATGCGTGCTCCTGGAATCCGAAATTGAACCCGACGTTGTACATGGAATGCGGGCCGCCGTGGATCACGAGCATGAGCGGGTACGTCTGCGTGGCATTGAAATCCGGCGGCTTGACCAGCCAGCCCTGCACACGCCAGCCATCGGCGCCCTCGTACCACAGTTCCTCGACTGCGCCCAGCCGCTTGCCGGCCAGGATGTCCCCGTTCACGTCCGTCAGCTTCCGCACCTCGCCCGGCCGACGGACGTTGAACGCGACGATGTCGCCTGCATCATGCGGCGCGGTGCGCGTGCCCACAGCCAGCCCGTTGCCGCCGATCATCTCGACGGCGAGCATGTGCGTGCCCTCGGTCACCTGTCGCACGCTGCCGTTCAGCGGCGCGAAATGGAGATTCTGCGAGCCTTCGCTCTGCACATCGAAGTAGATGCCGCTGTTGTCTGGCGCCCATTTCAGGTTCTGCACGGAACGGTCGAGATCGCCGGTCAGCAGGCGATGGCCGCTGCCATCAGCAGCCATCACGTACAGCTTCGTCTCGATCCACGTGTCATCGGCGACGTCGTAACCGGTGTAGGCGATCCAGCGGCCGTTCGGTGCGATGCGCGGATTGGAGTCCGGGCCGTCGCGCGTGGTGAGCTGCCGGATCACGCCCGTGTTGATGTCGAGCGCGTAGATGTCCGACTGCCGCCAGAGGTACTCCGAGTCCTCGACACGCGGTGCGGACGAGAAGACGATCGTGCGACCGTCCGGCATCCACTGCGGCGAGCCGGCATCGTGATCACCGGACGTGATCTGGCGCGGCGTGCCACCGTCCGCGGGCACGATGAAGAGATGCTGCGTCCCGTCGCCAATGAAGCCGATCCGGTCGCGCCGGTAGTTGAGCTTCTGCACGACGCGCGGAGGCTCGGTCCACTTGGCGCCCTTCGGCTTGAACGGCGAGAGCTTGCCCTCGATCGGCCAGTTGTTGTTCGCCGGTACCAGCATCCGGAATGCGATCCACTTGCCGTCCGGCGACCAGGCGAGGTCGTTGGGCGAGTCCGTCAGGCGGGTGATCTGCGTCGCGGCGCCCTCGGCGTCCATCCAGCGTACCCAGATCTGGGTGCCGCCCGGCTCACCACGCGCCGTATAGGCGATGCGCGTTCCATCAGGCGACCAGACCGGGCTGCCCCCCTCCACCAGCGCGCGTGGCTTTGTGCCGTCCGCGTTCATGATGTACAGCGACGACTCCCACGAGTCGTTCACCTTGTCGATCCAGCGCCGCGCATAGACGATCTCGTCCCCGTCGGGCGAAAGCTGCGGTGAGGAGACCGTCTCGTACTCGAGATAATCGGCAAGGGTCAGGCGATCGCTCTGCTGGGCAGCAGCCGCGACGGGCACGGCCAGTGCCAGAACCAGCAGACGCCAGGGTGCGCCGACTCGCATCGGGACCTCCGGGGATGGGTGGAGAGCTGCGAAGGGTGATGTCGCCGATAATAGCACGGCCGTACCGCGGATGGCCAGCAAGGGGCGCGTGATGCTGGAAGCGGTGGGCCGGCACGGCGCCATGTGCCCGGTACGGCTTGCCGCACGCCCGTGCTGCGGTCACATTCCGGGAGCGAACCGAACGCCCGTTCGAACGATTCTCCGTACCGGTAGCTCGCCATGAATGATCTCCGCGACCTGAACGTCGAGAAGCGCCCGAAGCAGCTGCGCTTCGAGGGCCGCATCCTCTACCTCGTCGATGATGCCGACCTGGTCCGCCGCCAGCTGGAAGGGCAGGACATCGACCTGGAGACTGCGCGGGCTGCCGGCCTGCGCGACCAGATCTCGACCGACGAGATCACGCCGGCCTACATCTGCTACTACTTCGACGAAACGCTTGGCCAGTTCCCGTACCTCGGGCTGCGCGCGGGCGAGGAGTTCCCGGTCACGCGCGCCAGCGTGAAGAACGGTGGCTTCGTCTGCTCCGTCAGTGGCAAGCGCCGCGGCAAGGGCAGCTCACGCGAGCAGTCGCCGTATGCGGAGCTGATGGCTGGCATCCGCGTCGTGATCGCGGAGAACATCGAGCGCATCTACAACGAGAACTGCCAGAACCTGGGCATCCTGACGTCCACCGACTTCTCGCTGATCGAACGCATCCGGAACGGCGAGGAAATCCAGCTGTCGGCGTTTACGAGCGGCGTCGATCCGATCACCCGCGAGATCATCGAGTACGGCGGTCTCTTCGAGTACAACGTTGCGCGGCTGCAGGGAAAGGTCACGCTGCCACCCGTGCACTCGCAGCTCGAGGCGGGCGGTGTCGAGCCGGACCTGGGTGATGCGGAAACGGTACGCGACGCACGCGGCTCGGGCGAACACGACGCTGGTGCGGCCAGCTACGGCGCCGAGAACGCGGCGGCACAGCTGCAAGCTACGTCGCGGCCGTCGGTCGACATGCCCTCCGATGCACCCCGACATTCCGCTGCGGCGCACGATGGCCGTACCCGGCCGATGACGATCTCCGAGAAGATCTTCGCGCGGCACTGGGTCGTGGACGCATCGAAGCAGCAGTTCGGTGTGCCGTGGGTGCAGTCCGGTGACAGCGGCTTCGTGCTGACCGACCTGCGCTTCTCGCACGAGTACGTCTCGCCGATGGCCGCGATCTTCTTCGAGCAGAAGCTCGGGGCGGATGCGAAGGTGACGGATCCGACGTCGATCCTGATGTTCCGCGACCACCTGACGTACCTGCACCAGGTCATGCCGCAGGAGCGCGTGCAGCTTGGCCTGCTCGACGTCGCGCGCCAGCTCGAGGTGAAGCAGCGCGAGTTCGCGGCGAAGCAGAATATCAAGCTTTACGGCGAGCGGCTCGGCGCGCGCCTGGGCTCCGAAGCGATCTGTCACAGCAAGGTGCTCGAGTCGTACGCGGAGCCGGGCATGATGATCGTCGGCACGGACTCGCACACGCCGCACTCGGGCGCAATCGGCTGCATCGCGTTCGGCGTCGGCACCACGGCAATTTTCAACTCGTGGATCACGAAGGACGTGCGCGTCAGTGTGCCGCCTTCGTTCAAGGTCGTGATCAGGGGGAAGAAGCCGCAGAACGTGACGGCCAAGGATTTCATGCTCGAGATCCTGCGGCACCCCTACATCCGTGATGGTCACGCGATCGGCCAGATCATCGAGTACGCCGGTGATGCCGTCGAAGCACTGTCGATCGACGAGCGCGCGACGATGACGAACATGGCCGCGGAAGTCGGCGCATTCACTGGCATCGTCGCACCGGACGCGAAGGCGGTCGAGTACCTCGTCGCAGAGCGTGGCATGGACCAGGCGCAGGCGGAGAGGCTGTGCACAGGGCTCTACTCCGATGATGACGCGGACTATGTCAAGATCATCGAGATCGATGCCTCGACGATCCGGCCGATGGTCGCGCTGCCGGGCGACCCGGGCAACGGACTGTACATCGACGAGCTGAGCAGCGAGCCGATCGCAATCGACGTCGCATACGCCGGCTCGTGCACGGCCGGCAAGAAGGAAGACATGGACATGTACGCCGCCGTGCTGCGCGAGGCGCGCGAGCAGGGACTGCGCGTGCATCCCGACGTGAAGATGTTCATCCAGGTCGGCTCGCAGGAAGTGAAGCAGTACTGCATCGACAACGGCTACATGCAGCTCTTCGAAGACGTCGGCGCCGAGTTCATCGAGCCCGGCTGCGGCGCATGCATCGCCGCAGGTCCGGGCACGTCGAAAACGAAGGACGAAGTCACGATCAGCTCGCAGAACCGCAACTTCCCCGGCCGTTCCGGACCCGGTCAGCTCTACCTCGCCTCGCCCTACACGGTCGCGGCGTCTGCGATCACCGGGCACGTCGTGGACTGGGAGCCGGGCAAGCCTTTGCGGCAGCTCGCGAGCGCCGGCTAGGCCACGGGCGACGGATGGCGATCACGCTCGAGGACGTCACGACGGTACTGTCCGAGCTCGTCGCCATTCCGTCCGTCAATCCGCACCTGTCCGACCATCCCGATGCGGGCGAGACCGCGATCGCGGACCACATCGTCGGGTGGTGCGCGTCACGCAATATCGAAGCATGGACCGAAGAGGCAGCACCCGGTCGCTTCAATGCGATCGCACGCGTCGGCTCCGGCTCACCCGTCCTGATCTTCTGCGCTCACATCGATACGGTTGCCGTACACGGCATGACCGATCCGTTCGCGCCGCGCGTCGAGGACGGACGGCTGTACGGCCGCGGTGCCTACGACATGAAGGCCGGCGCCGCGGCGATCATGTGCGCGCTCGAGGCACTCGAGAAGGAGCCCGCTGCGGGAACCGTCATCGGCGCATTCGTGTGCGATGAGGAATGGGCCAGCGCCGGCGCGTACGATTGCATCGAGCGTCACGGTGGCGACGCCTGCGTCGTCACCGAACCGAGCGAAGGCCGGCTCGTCCTCGCGCACAAGGGCTTCGTCTGGATGGAAGTGACCGTGCGTGGCATCGCTGCGCACGGCAGCCGCTGGGACCTGGGTGACAGTGCGATCGCCAGAATGGCCCGCATCGTCGCGGCACTGGACATGTTCGACCAGGACCAGCTCCGGCAACGCACCTATCCGCTTCTCGGGCCCGCATCGATGCATGTGTCGCAGATCCATGGCGGGAGCGGGATCTCGACTTACGCGGCGGAGTGTACGGCCCGCATCGAGCGGCGTACGCTTCCGGGCGAATCACCGGAGCAGGTACTGCTCGAGGTCGAGGACGTGATCGAAGGCATCGGCGAGACAGCAGATGTGCGCATCCTGATGGACCGACCGCCACTGGTCTGCGACCGTGACGCGCCGATCGCCCGGACGGTACGCGAAGCCGCGCGTGCAATGACGGGCACCGAGCCAGAGGAATGCGGCGTCGGCTACTGGATGGATGCGGCCGTGTTCGCGAATGCCGGGATCCAGACCGTCAATATCGGCGCGGCCGGTGCGGGCGCGCATGGCGCCGAGGAATGGGTCGAGCTCGAATCGGTGGTGGTGAATGCGCGGACGCTGGAGCGGACGGCACGCCGATTCACGCTCGATTGAGGCGTCGCTCGCGCGCTTGCGCCCCTTCCCCCTCCGGCTACCTTCCGCCCATGCGCCACTACGATAAGCCCCGGCCTGCAGGCCGCCTCCTTGCGCTCCTGCTGGTCGTCGCAGGCTGCGCCACCGACGACGGCAGAACCCCCGTCGTCGTCTATTCGCCGCATGGCCGCGAACTGCTCGAGACGTTCGAGGCGCAGTTCGAGGAAGCGAACCCGGACATCGACATCCAGTGGCTCGACATGGGCTCGCAGGAGGTGCTCGACCGCCTGCGCTCGGAGCGCGCCAACCCGCAGGCCGATGTCTGGTGGGGCGCGCCCTCGCCCATGTTCGTGACCGCGACCGGGCAGGACCTGCTCGCGCCGTTCTCGCCATCGTGGGCGGGCGCACTGCCGGCCGATTCGAAGGACGCGGAGGGCCGCTGGCACGGCACGTTCCTGACGCCGATGGTGATCGCGTACAACACGGCGAGCGTCGATTCCGCCAGCATCCCGCGTGACTGGGACGACGTGCTCGCGCCGCAGTGGACGGACCGCGTGCTGATTCGTGATCCGGTCGCAAGCGGGACCATGCGCACGATCTTCGGCATGATCATCCAGCGCGGCATCCGCGAGACCGGTGATACTGCCGCCGGCTTCGCCTGGCTGCGGCGGCTCGATGCGCAGACGAAGGAATACGTGCTGAACCCGACACTGCTGTATCAGAAGCTCGCGCGCGGCGAGGGTGACGTCACGCTCTGGGACATGCCGGACATCGAGGAGCTGAAGGCACGCACCACCTTCCCGATCGATTACGTGCTGCCCGAGAGCGGTGTGCCCGTGCCGGTGGATGCCGTTGCACTGGTAGCAGGCGCGCCGCATCCGGAGGCCGCGCAGCGATTCATCGAGTTCGTCGGCAGCACGGAGGGTGTCGTATTCGCCGCGCGCAACTTCTTCCGTCTGCCCGCCCGCACGGACATCCCGGCAGACAGCTTTCCCGCCGGCCTTGCCGCCGCGCGCGAGCGGATGGTGACCGACCCGATGGACTGGGACATGTTCCAGGAACGCTCCGCGCAGTGGATGCGTTACTGGGACGAACACGTGCGCGGTCGCAACTGATCTCATGGTCGAGCTCCAGGCGCTGCGCAAGGAGTACGTCGCAACATCGTCGTCTGCGCCATCGACGCTCGCAGTCGATGATCTGACGCTCACGGTGGAGCGCGGCGAGTTGCTGACGCTGCTCGGCCCCAGCGGCTGCGGCAAGACGACGACGCTGCGCATGATCGCCGGCTTCGAGCAGCCGACGTCCGGTACGATCCGTGTCGATGGCCGGGACGTCACGCGCCTGACGCCGCAGAAGCGCGGCATCGGCATGGTCTTCCAGAACTACGCGCTGTTTCCCCACCTGGACGTCGCCGAGAACGTGGCGTTTGGACTGCGCACGCGTGGTGTGAAGAAGAGCGACGCGGCAGAACGCGTGGAGACGGTGCTGCGCCGCGTCGAGCTTGCCGGCTATGGCAGTCGTCGTGTGCAGGAGCTGTCCGGCGGTCAGCAGCAGCGCGTCGCACTCGCACGCGCGCTCGCGCCCGAGCCGCCATTGCTGCTGCTCGATGAGCCACTGTCCAACCTGGATGCCGCACTGCGCGAGAAGACGCGCACGGAGTTGCGCTCACTGCTCAAGCGGCTCGGCATGACCGCTGTGTTCGTGACGCACGACCAGGAAGAGGCGTTTGCGCTGGCCGATCGCATTGCTTTGCTCGATGCGGGGCGGCTCCAGCAGATCGGCACCGCGGAGGAACTGTATCGCGAGCCGGCCAATGCCTTCGTCGCGTCGTTCCTCGGCCGCGCGAACTTCCTGCCTGCACACATCCAGACCATCGCCGCTGACAGTATCACCTGCGACGTCGCGAATCGTGCGCACTGGCAGGTGCGGCGCTCTCCAGCGCTGGGCGCGGTTGCGGTGCGGGATCGGGTGCTGGTGATGGCGCGGCCGGAGTCGCTCGCGATGTATCCGCTCGGCGACAAGGAAGACAGCTCGGCGCTCGACGGCGTCGTGGCGGAGCGCCGCTTCGCAGGAGCAGTGACGTACTACGTGGTGCAGACGTTCGGCGGCGAGGTGCTGATCGCGGGCAGCTCGCACGAGTTCGAGCCGGGCGCGCGCATCTGTATCCGGCCGCGTGGGCCGTTGTACGCGTTCCCCGACCGTCGCAAACACGAGCGCGCCGACCAGCGCGCGGACGTTCCCGGCTGAGATGTCGATCACGCCGCAGGAACAGCCCACCGCGACTGCGACGTTCGCACCTGCGTCGTTCGGCGGGAAACGACGCCGCACGCAGGCTTCGCGTGGTTTTCTCTGGCTCGTCGCCGGTGTCGCATTCTTCCTGCTGTGGACCGTACTCTATCCGAACCTGTTCGTCGTACTCGACAGCTTTCGCGGTGAAGCGGGCATCTCGCTCGAACACTACCGCCGCTTTTTCGACAGCCGTTCCGAGATGGAGGCGGTCTGGAACAGCGTCTGGCTGTCGCTCGCCAGCGTCGTGTGCGCCGGCCTGATCGGTGTGCCGCTCGCGTTCCTCTTCGCGCGCGGCGACTTCCCCGGACGGCGCGTGCTGAGCGGCCTCGTTTCCATGCCGGTGCTGCTGCCGCCGCTCGTCGGCGTCATCGCGTTCCTGTTCCTGTACGGCGAGACCGGCTTCTTCACTCGCTCCGTGCAGATCCTGTTCGGCATGGACCAGGCACCGTGGCGGTTGAACGGCGGCGGCGCAGTACTGCTCGTGCACGCGTACACGATGTACGTGTACTTCTACCTCTTCACGACTGCTGCACTCAGCCGGCTGGACGTGAGCCACACCGAAGCAGCCGCCGCACTCGGTGCATCGCGTGGAACCGTGCTCCGGCGTGTGACGCTGCCGCTGCTGATGCCCGCGATCGGCGGTGCCGCACTGCTCGTGTTCATGACGTCGATGGGCAGCTTCAGCGCACCATACGTGTTCGGCGGCGGCTTCCGCGTGCTGTCGACACAGATCTTCTCGAGCAAGCTGAACGGCGACATCGGTATTGCCGCGGTCGAAACCATCGTCCTGGCCGCAGTCTCGATCCTGTTCCTCGCGATGCTGCAGCGCTACGAGGCGCGGCGTGAGTATACCGGTGCAGGCAAGGGACTGGGCCGGCTGCGGTACGGCGAGCGGCCATCGAGGCGCCGTCGCATTGCGCTGGCCGTGCTTGCATGGCTGATCGTGATCGTGCTGCTGCTGCCGCACGCGACCGTGCTGCTCGTTTCGTTCGTGCCCGCCGGCACATGGACGACCGAGCTGTTCCCGCCCGTCTACTCGCTCGACAGCTACAGCAAGATCTTTTCGGAGGCACAGCAGCTGCGGCCGATCCTGAACTCGCTGCGCATGGCGACGATCGCGACACTGCTGAACGTGGTACTCGCGTTTGCGGCCGCGTACATCCTCGCGCGCAAGCGCGCACCGGGCCGCGGGCTGATCAACGTGCTGGTCATCCTGCCCTGGGCGCTGCCTGGCACCGTACTGGCCATGGCGCTCGCGTCCACGTTCAGCGTGAACCAGCCGTACATCGGTCGGTTCGTACTCATCGGTACCGGTGCGATCCTGCCGCTCGCCTACTTCATCCGCAACATCCCGCTCGTCACACGCGCGGCCCTGACAAGTTTCCGGCAACTCGATCCCGCGCTCGAGGAGGCAGCGGCATCGCTGGGCGCACGCTGGCTCACGACCGCGCGCCGCATCACGCTGCCACTTGTTCTACCAGGCATAGCCGCGGGCGCACTCCTGGCCTTCGTGACCGCACTGGGCGAGTTCGTCGCGTCGATCCTGCTCTACACACACCGCACCCGGCCGATCTCCATCGAGATCCTGGCGCAGCTGCGCGCGTTCGACTTCGGCGCGGCCGCCGCCTATGCCGTGCTGCTGATCGTGCTGATGGCGATCGCCTTCGTGTTCGGCCAGCGCGCCGTGGGAGAGGGTCGCGGCAGTATCTGAGACGGTGCCGGCCCGGACTGTTCAGCGGCAGCTCATCGCATTACCTCATGATCACGTCGCCAGCGATGAGTTCGATGTTTTCACCGCTGCGGACGCGGAGGACGGCGCCCTCGGCGGTTGAACGGGTGTCCCTGCGCGGCGCTGTCCGCGCGTCGGCGGTGAAACGAATTCTCCGTGCGCTCCATGTCCTCCGTGGTAGAAGAGAAGGAACGTTCGTTGCGACGAGGCCAGACCGCATGCCCAGCGGCGACCTCTACATCGGTACGCGCGCCGCATGACGCGACTGCGGCTCGCGAACATGCTCGGACTCGACTGGAAGGAACGGCACGTATGAACGAGCGCATCGACGCACTCAGAAGGATGCTCGAGAAGAATCCACGGGATGCACGTGCGCGTTTCGGCCTGGCCGCAGAGTACGAGAAGGCGGGCCGCTGGCACGACGTGGTCGATCAGCTCACCGCCTACCTCGGCATCACGGACGACGAGGGCAATGCCTGGGGCCGGCTGTGGCGTGCGCTGCGCGAGATCGACCGCGACAACGAGGCGCGTGACGCGTATCGCAAGGGCATCGAAGCCGCGTCACGACACGGACATCCGTCCATGGCCGCAGATTTCCAGGACGCGATCGACGAGCTGAACGGCGACATCTGAGTCGCCGCCCCGCACCCTTGCGCAGACCGAAGCCCGCCCGAACGTTTCCCGCGTGCGCGTCGCAGAGCGCGCGCCGGTGACGAATCTGAACGGAGCAGCAAATGGCAATGGCAACACGGCGGGAGCGCGTTCTGCCCCGCCTGATCGAGGAAGAGATGCGCGAATCCTTCCTCGACTACTCGATGAGCGTGATCGTGCAGCGCGCGCTGCCGGATGTGCGCGACGGCCTCAAGCCGGTACATCGGCGCATCCTCTACGCGATGCTGCAGGCGGGACTCGCGCCCACCCGGCCATACAAGAAGAGCGCGACCGTCGTTGGCGATGTGCTCGGCAAGTACCATCCGCACGGCGACATGGCCGTATACGACGCGCTCGTGCGGATGGTACAGGACTTCTCGCTGCGCTACCCGCTCGTCGACGGGCAGGGCAATTTTGGCTCGGTGGACGGTGACAACGCTGCGGCCTACCGGTACACGGAAGCGCGCCTCACGCCCATCGCCAGGTCGCTCCTCGCAGACATCGACGAGGAAACGGTCGATTTCGCGCGTAACTTCGATGACCGGCTCGACGAACCGACGGTCCTGCCGACGCGGTTTCCCAATCTGCTCGTCAATGGCAGCAGCGGTATCGCCGTCGGCATGGCGACGAACATCCCGCCGCACAATCTGCGCGAGATTGCCGAGGCCGTACGATACCTGGTGAAGAACCCGAAATGTACCGTTGACGATCTGCTGCCGCTGGTGCCGGGCCCCGACTTCCCGACCGGTGCCTACATCCTGGGCAGGAGCGGAATCGAGGACGCCTATCGCACGGGTCGCGGCCGCATCGTGATGCGCGCGGTGATCCAGCCGAAGAAGCCCCGCGGCGGCCGCCAGCAACTCATCGTCCCTGCGTTGCCGCACGGCGTCGCGAAGTCGAAGGTGATTGACCA